>NZ_AP026801.1:1960000-2271855 GCF_033095965.1 Xylocopilactobacillus apis | reverse complement strand
AAATCTACCCCTAATTTTAATGTGGATCAAAAAGCTGATTAGGATTGCTTACTAAAAAGCTACTAGAATCATTTTAATGTCCTGATATTTAAAGTCAAAAGAACATTAGTGCGAAACTTATCCACAGTAGCCTGTGGATATTCCTCAGAAAACCACAAGTTAAACAGAAAAGTTATCCACAAGCTCTCGAAAATTGTGAATGTTACAATTTTATTTCAATTATCAACAGGTTAAAAATTATAAATAAACCCTTGATTTATCAAGGGTTTATCAGATTTTTAAAAACTTTTTTCAACAGGTGGAAAACTTTTATCCACTCATGTGCAAATGTGGATAAATGTGGAAAACTTTGGGAATAACTTTGAAAAGTCGCGGGATTTCTAATTTTTTATGCACAGCTTTTCCACAGGGAAAAAGGTGAATTCTCGTTTTAAGTTGTGGATAACTAAAAAATCCTGCTGAAATTTTACTCAGCAGGATTTTGAATAAACAAAAAACCGATACGACGATTGCATCGGTTTTCAATTAGGGGAGAAATTATGAAAAATTCATGTAGTAGTTAGCTAAATTTCAACTAATCTTTGCTACATTATTACAGTGTAGCTGTTATTCATGAAGAAATTTATCCTATTTTTACTAAACTTTTTCGATTAAATGAACAAGTTTAGCCATAGAAAGTTTCTTACAACTAATCGTTGCTACAGTTATGTATTGTATACTACATCTACTAATAACACAACCTTTTATGAAAAATTATCCAGATATTTTGTACCCGACACCCCAAACAGTTTCAATGATTTTTTTGTTGCCGGTTTGCGCTTCAATTTTGTCTCGCAAATGAGACACATGAACCATAACAGTCTTCGGAGACAGCACCGTATCTTCTTTCCAGACCCGTTTGAAAATTTCCTCGGCTGAAAAAACACGATTTAAATTAGAAGCTAAAAGATACAAAATATCAAATTCCATGGCAGTTAAAGCAATTGATTTACCCTCAGGTGTTTTAACCGTATGTGAATCATAATTAATAATCAGTGAACCAATATCAATGACGTCAGGCTGTTCTTCGGTGACTTGATTTTCTGAACGCCGAATTAAAGATTTCACCCGCGCCATTACTTCTAAAGGATTAAAGGGTTTTGAAACGTAATCGTCAGCTCCAATGATTAAACCTTTAATTTTATCACGGTCAGCCGAACGGGCAGATACGACGAGGATCGGAATATTGCTGTCCTTACGGATTTGATGGATTACCTCCGTACCATCAACTTCCGGGAGCATCATATCAAGAATCATGAGGCTCGCTTCGGGATTTGTCTTCACTTTGTCAATTGCGTCTTGTCCATTTGAAACTGGAATAGTCGCATATCCTTCACGTTTGGCGTATATTTGTAATAGTTCCAGAATTTCTGGATCATCGTCAACGATGATTAAAGTTTGTTTTTCACTCATAATATAACTAACTATACAAAATTTTAATCCAAAAAAAAAGCGTTGACGTTATAATTAAGATATTTGTAAATTTTGAGGAAATAAGATGACAGAATTTTATTTTGTACGTCATGGTCAAACCTTTGCTAATGCTAAAGGTTTAAAACAAGGCACCATCGATGATGAAGAAACACATTTAAACGCAATTGGCCGCCAGCAGGTAAGAGAAGTTAGAGAACAATTTGATTTTTCTTTTGCCAATCGTTTTATTATCAGTCCCTTAACAAGAACCCGCCAGACAGCTGATATTTTAAATGTTGAGCTGCAGCTGCCGGTTGCAACAGACGAGCGGCTCTTAGAAATTTCTTACGGTTCTTGGGATGGGAAAAATAATAATGAGCTTCGTGCTCAATATCCCGATGTTTTCAATCCAGAGTTTAATGATGTAACTCCTGACTATGTGAAATATGCGACAGACGGTGAAACATTCGATTCAGTTATAAAAAGAGTCGGTGAGTTTATGGCTGATATTTCTTCTAAAGATCCAGATGATAAAATTATTGTTGTGACTCACGGATTTACAATTAAAGCAGCAGCAATTAATGCTTTAAATTTAAAAGATCCGATGGTGATCCCAGAGCCCGATAATCTTAGCGTGACCTTGATTAAAGTTATTAATCAGCATGCCTATCTTTACTATTATAATCGATGAAAAATTATCGGCGCTCTTCCACTTCTTGGATTGTTTTATTTTTACTTTTAATGGTGGGAATTGGTTTTTTTAGACCAAAACAAAGACTCGCCCAAGTATTAATAATGGGGGTTATGATCCTAATTCTAGGTGGGATTATTTATCGACTTTTAAAAGAAAAATAGGATAGTTATTGCGAATACACCATAAAAAGTGTAAAATCAAGTATTATTGTGAGTCTAATTAGGAGGTATAGAAATGACAACTAAAAGAACTTATCAGCCAAAGAAGAAGCACCGTGCTCGCGTTCATGGATTTATGAAGAGAATGCATACCGCAAACGGTCGTAAAGTTTTAGCACGTCGGCGCGCAAAGGGCCGTAAAGCTTTGGCAGCATAATGAAGCCACTGGATTGCAGTGGTTTTTTTAATCAGAAAGACGACTATTCGCAACAATGGCATTAAAAAAATCATATCGTATAAAAAGAGAAAATGAATTTCAATTGGTTTATGCATCGCAGAATAGTGTCGCTAATCGTTATTTTGTCGTTTATCGGATTGTAAAAGAAGGTCAATCACATTTTCGGGCAGGAATCTCTGTTGGTAAGAAAATTTCGAAGCTTTCAGTAGATCGAAATCGGATTAAAAGATACATTACTCAGGCATTATTTAATCATAGAGATGAACTGCCCAAAGAGATAGATTTCATCATTATTGCTCGAAAAAAGACGATTGAGCTTGATTCGTTTGGAGTCGAAAAGAATTTAATCCATTGTTTGAATTTAGCTCACCTGATCAGTCAGCAAGAGGAGACTAGTTAATGTTACATGCGATCAACTATTTTTGGGAACGCCGGAAAAAATTATTAGTTCCGCTATTCTTAGTCGGAATGGTTATTTTTCTGACGGCTTGTTCAACGAAGCCAATTACTAGTTCCAGTACTAATTTTTGGGATCGCTATATTGTTTATAATTTTTCACTGTTAGTAGTTTGGCTGTCTAAATTATTTGGCGGCAACTACGGAGTCGGGATCATTGTCTTTACCGTTTTGATTAACCTTTTGGTTGCACCACTTAGAATTTGGCAGACGAAGATGACGAATAAGCAGATGGAACTGCAGCCGGAAATCGATGCTCTGAAGAAGAAATATCCGGGAACGGACACGGAGTCTCGTCAAGCACTCCAAGAAGAAACGCAGAAGATTTATTCAGCTCATAATATTAATCCGATGGCTGGTTGTCTTCCGTTAGTGGTTCAGCTTCCGTTTATCTATGCGCTGGCTCAGGCAATTTATCGAACGCCGACTCTGCAGCAGGGAACATTTCTTTGGATGAAGCTTTCTAAGCCTGATCCGTACTACATCTTACCAATTTTGGCAGCGGTATTTACCTTAATTACAACCTGGCTTTCATCTTATGCTCAGCCGACGATGAATACAACTAATAAAATGATGATGCTGGTCATGCCTTTGATCATCTTTTTCTCAGCGATGAATTTATCTTCAGCAATTTCAGTTTACTGGGTTGCCGGAAATCTCTTCATGGTCTTCCAGACGTTGATTTTCCAGAATCCGTTTAAGATTCGAAAAGCCCGTCGGGATAAAGAATTGAAGCGAAAGAGACTTGAACGGGAGTTAGAGAAAGCTAAACGCGGCAAGGGCAAGTATCGCCACGGAAAGAAGAAGTAAAACAAACTCGGATTAAACGGGGGAGGTTTTGTTTTGGAAAATAATATTTATCATGGAAAAGATATTGAGGATGCAATTTCAGCTGCCTGCAGCAAACTCGGAGTTGATCGAACGGAGATTCACGTTGAAGTTGTTGATCCGGGTAAACGCGGCTTCTTAGGTTTCGGGCGCAAAGAAGCGACCATTAAGGTCAGCTTTTTAAAAGATTTAGTTGCTTCGATTGAAGATCCCGATCAGATTGATGATGAATTAACTAAACGTCCTTTTACTGAACAAGATGAGAAATCTGTTCAAGTCATTAAAAAGATGCTTGAAGACTTATTTGAAGAAGCGGGAATTATCGCAAGTGTTTCTTTTAGAGTTGAAGATGATCAGATCGTTTTTAAAATCGATAGTGAGGACTATAAGGGTCTAATTATTGGCAAAAAAGGAAAGACGATTAATTCTCTGCAGTCGATTGCGCAGACAATTTACTTTCATAATGCCGAGAATCGCTACTATATCGTTTTAGATATTGATGATTACCGCAGCGTTAGAGATGCTCAGATTATGACTTGGCTGGATCAGGCAATTAATTCAGTGCGGACGAGCGGGAAAAGCTATCGTTTTTCGCCGATGATTGCGGTTGAACGCAAGGTAATTATTAAGCGGCTCAGTCATTTAGATGATATTAGTTTTCGGGTGCGGGGAACTTTTCCGCGCAAATATATAGAAATTTCAAAGCGAGCCGCCTAGGCGGTTGACAATTAACAATTAATCAGTAACATATTTACTTAAGTAGTCAAAGTGCTTATCGATACACCACCAGTGTGCGTTGAGCGCTTTTTTTGTTGAGGTAAAAAATGAATTTTATGAATGATACAATTGCTGCAATCTCTACTCCTACCGGCCTAGGGGCAATTTCGATTGTCCGCTTATCAGGGGATAACGCGATCGAGGCAGTAATGGAACACTTTAAGGGGACCGATTTAAATCAGGTTCCGACTCATACCATTAATTATGGTCATATCTGTGATGCAGATGAGGTCATAGATGAGGTAATGGTTACAATTATGCGGGCTCCTAAAACATACACGAAAGAAGATATCGTGGAGATTAATTGTCACGGTGGTCCTTACGTAACACAAAAAGTTTTGAGTACAATTTTAGGCAGTAAAGTTCGCATGGCAGAACCCGGTGAGTTTACAAAAAGAGCATTTTTAAACGGACGGATCGACTTAACGGAAGCCGAAGCAGTGATGGATTTAATCAATTCGAAAACTACGCTGCAGGAAAATGCAGCCGTTGAAATGGTAGATGGGGCTTTTTCCCGAATGATTAAAGATCTGCGGGAACAAATGATCCAGGTGATCGCAAATGCTGAGGTAAACATCGATTATCCCGAATACGATGAAGAAGAGCTGACGCGCCAGAAAATGCAAAAAACAACCGAATCGGTTTTAAATCAGCTGCAGGAAGTAATTGATTACAGCGAGCACGGACAGGTTTTGAAATCTGGGATTAAGACGGCAATTATTGGAGCTCCTAATGTGGGTAAATCAAGCCTGCTTAATATGTTGTACCGAGGGAACCGCGCGATTGTGACTTCAATTCCGGGCACTACCCGCGATACTTTAGAAGAAGAGATCACAATCGGACAGTTAGTCCTTGATCTAATTGACACTGCAGGGATTCACCACACTGATGATTTAATTGAAAAGCTAGGCATTGAGAAGAGCCATCAGATGATCACCCGCGCCGATTTAGTTCTCTTGGTACTCGATGGTTCAAGACAATTGTCGGCTGAAGAAGTGCAGCTGATTAATGATACCAAGGATAAGCAGAGGATCGTCATTATCAATAAAACCGATCTCCCGCAAAAGATTGACCTAAGTCAGACGAATTTAGCACAAGAAGAAATTTTAAAAATTTCAGCTTTAAACGGGATTGGTTTTAAAGAACTCAAAGAACAGATTGAATCGATGTTTTTAGCCGGCATTGAAAATTCCAACGGTGAAGTATTACTTGCAAACGCTCGGCAGTTAGGTCTTTTAAATAAGACCCAGGAAGCATTACAGAGTGTATTAACAGGATTAGCCGATGATGTGCCACTTGATTTGGTTCTGATTGATTTTAACGAAGCATGGAAAAGTTTAGGTGAAATCATTGGGGAAAATGCACCCGATGAGTTAGTTAATGAATTATTTAGTAGATTTTGTTTAGGTAAATAGATGGAAAATATAAATAGCGATTTTCAAACAATCGTCGTCGGAGCAGGTCATGCCGGATGCGAGGCAGCTTTAGCAAGTGCCCGGATGGGTGTCAAGACGATGCTTTTAACAATTAATCTGGATATGGTGGCTTTTATGCCATGCAATCCTTCAATTGGAGGTCCCGCTAAAGGTACGGTAGTGCGGGAAATTGATGCATTGGGCGGAGAGATGGGGAAAACCATTGATAAGACCTATATCCAAATGCGAATGTTAAACGTGGGAAAAGGACCGGCAGTTAGAGCGCTTAGAGCACAAGCTGATAAAGAACTTTACCATCAGCAGATGAAAGAAACCTTAGAGAATACACCAAATTTGATTTTAAAGCAGGGGATGGCGGATCAGCTTATAGTTGAAGACAATGTCTGTAAAGGCATTGTTACGAGTACTGGCGTTAAGTACTATGCAAATGCAGTAATTTTGGCATGTGGAACGGCTGCCCGCGGTGAAATTTATATTGGTGAATTAAAGTACTCTTCGGGACCAAATAATTCAATTCCTTCAATTAAGTTAATGGAGTATCTAGAAGAGCTTGGTTTTGAAATGAAGAGGTTTAAAACGGGTACGCCGCCACGAGTCAATGCGAAGACGGTTAACTTTTCTGAAACGACTGAACAAAAAGGTGATGAGAAACCTAATCATTTTAGTTATACGACGCCGGATGCGATGTATCTGCAGAATCAAATCTCCTGCTGGATGACTTACACGAATAATACAACTCATGATATTATAAGACGCAATCTTGATCGTTCACCGATTTATTCTGGTACTATTTCGGGAGTTGGGCCACGTTATTGTCCATCGATTGAAACTAAGGTTGTTCGTTTTGCAGATAAGGATCGCCACCAACTTTTTATCGAACCTGAGGGTCGACATAATAACGAATATTATGTTGGTGACTTTTCAACATCAATGCCAGAAGATATTCAATTAAAAATGCTGCACTCAGTTAAGGGGTTAGAAAAAGCTCAAATGCTGCGACCGGGTTATGCAATTGAATATGATGTCATTGACCCTTGGCAGTTAAAGCACACCTTAGAAACAAAGCTGATTAAGAACTTGTATAGTGCCGGTCAAACTAATGGAACTTCGGGTTACGAGGAAGCAGCGGGTCAAGGTTTAATTGCGGGAATTAATGCTGCACTTTCTATTCAAGGTAAAAAACCATTTACTTTGTTGCGATCTGAAGCCTACATTGGAGTTTTAATTGATGATTTAGTTACCAAAGGAACTAATGAGCCTTATCGACTTTTAACTTCAAGAGCCGAGTATCGGCTGATTTTGCGTCATGATAATGCAGATTTACGATTAACACCTTATGGCTATCAATTAGGGCTCATTGATGAAGAACGTTATGAAATATTTAAGGACCATGAAAATCGAATCAACAAGGAAATAAATCGGTTAAAGGAAAACTATATTAATCCAAATCCTGAAATCAATGAATACTTAAAGAAGAAAGGTTTTTCCGATTTAACTGATCGAATTTCTGCCTTTAATTTATTAAAAAGGCAGCATACGAAGTACGCAGATTTAGCTCAATTTATTGGTGAATCACCGAATGAGATAACTGATAAAGAGATTGAGCAAATTGAGATTCAAGCGAAGTACGATGGGTATATTAAGAAAGAAGATGTCCTAATTAGTCGCTTAAAACGGATGGAAAATAAAAAAATCCCTGGTAATATTAATTACGAGGATTTATCTGGGTTAGCAACAGAAGCAAAGCAAAAGTTAGAGAAAGTAAGACCTACAACCTTAGCACAAGCTCAAAGAATTAGTGGGGTTAATCCTGCTGACTTAGCAATTTTATCAGTCTATGTTTCAAAGGGAAGGAAAGAATAATTATGGAAAAAATGGAAGTTTGTCTCGTTGACGGAAGTCGGCATCAATACGATCGAGGCTCTTATTTTTGGAACGTTAGGTCGGGAGTGCAGAACAGAATTAGACGAGATTATCCGAAAGTGCGAAATAACGATTTTATCTGCTATGAACATTTACTTCCATATCAAATTGAGACAATTCAAGCAATGATGAATGCTGATGAGAAACAAATGAATAAGATCAATCGCAAGCTTACCCGAACGATGGAAGACCAGGATTACCAAGTTACAGATGTTAATGAAACCCTTAAAGAAACTCAAACTTTTGGTCAGAAAATTGCTGATCAAGTGGCGGAAGTTGCTGGTAGTTGGGGGTTTATTATTTTTTATCTAGTGGTTTTATTTGCGTGGATTAGTATCAATGGGCTTCACTTATTTGGGATTAGTTTTGATCCATATCCATTTATTTTGCTTAACTTATTTCTTAGCTGTGTAGCAGCTCTGCAGGCACCAGTCATTATGATGAGTCAAAACCGAGCAGCATATCGCGATCGAATGAGCTCAGAAAATGATTATCACATTAATTTAAAAACCGAAGAAGAATTAAGAATTCTTCATGCGAAGATTGATCATTTAATGCAGCACCAATTTGAGCATAATATTGAAGTTCAAACGATGATTTTTGAGATTTTATCAGAGATGAGAATCTCAGCAAATGAAAAAAAGTGATTATTTCCTGGGAAATATTCAACCGTTTTCATAGTCGCACCAATAAGATAATATAAAATAATTATATAAGTTATAAAATAAAATGTTTCATGTGAAACATTTCAATTCATTGTTGATTTTATAAAATCAGCTACTTGTTTGTGATACTCTCTTGGATCGATACAAAAGGCCATCGTATGACCTGCATTTGGAACGATCCATATTTTTTTCTTACCGGGTATTGCATTATAATTTTTATAAGCCATATAAGTAGGAACATACTCGTCTTTTGCTCCGTGAATAATAAAAATTGGTAATGTTGACTTTTTAAGTTGTTTAACGCTATTTACAACATCAAAAGAAAATCCATTTTTTATTTTGTTAATTGAACTCATAATTTTTAAAATTGGTTTTACGGGTAACTTAGTTTGTTTATGAGCAAGATATTCAAATTCTTCATTAAGAGAAGAGTAACCACAATCGGCAATAATTCCTTTAACCTGAGTAGGCAACTTTTCACCTGCAAGCATTAAAACATTTGCACCACCCATTGATACTCCTAAGACATAAATTTGTGATTTAGGTCCAATTCGATGAAGGACCATATTAATCCAGGCTAGAAGGTCATAATGATCTAACCACCCAAAACTGATATAATTATCACAGCTATCTCCGTGACCTCGGCTATCGGGCATTAACACATTGAAGCCCATGTGATGAAACATGTGAGCTTGATTTGCCATAGTAATATTGTTTCCTTTGTAACCGTGTGAAATGATGACCGTGAATTTACTTGGGTTTTTGGCGGGAAGCCAGATAGCATTAAGCTTATGGTGATTAGTTTTTGATTTTAGTTGCCAATGTTCACGATTTGGTTGAGATTCAAGCCAGTCAAGATAATAGTAATAATCTTCAGCGTAACCAATAATATCTTTACCTGGTTCAGGAACAATGTCAGATCGTTTGAAAGCATAAGAATATAAAAGACGTGAAAGTAGATAAATAGAACTTGTCGTAATGATTGGAGCAGCTAATAGTAATTTTTTCTTCAAGTGTTGTTCTCCTTTTATTTAAATTAAAGAAAATCATATCTGATTTAAGGTAAAAAGTCTACGATGTTTCACGTGAAACATTTTGTAATTAATGAAAGATAATATAATGGAAGAAACTGGAAATTTATTTGCGCCAAAAGAACCTGAAGAGCCTCTAGCTGCAAGACTACGTCCAAGAAATTTTGATGAATTTGTTGGACAAGGAAACATTGTTTCCCAAGGAGCATTTGTTAGGAATTTAATTGAAAAGGACGAATTGACGTCGCTAATATTTTTTGGACCTGCTGGAACCGGGAAGACCACATTAGCTTCGATAATTGCTAGAATGACAAAAGCGAAATTTATAAGTATTTCAGCGGTCTCAAGTGGGTTGAAAGACCTAAAGGATATTGAAGAGAATGCCAAGAGGCTTAAGGCCGAAGGTAAGAAGACAATTCTTTTTATCGACGAAATCCATCGATTTAATAAAGCTCAACAAGACGCATTACTTCCTATTATAGAAGATGGAACAGTGATCTTAATTGGAGCGACGACTGAGAATCCATCTTTTGAATTAAATAGTGCACTTCTATCACGAAGTAAAGTTGTTGTATTTCAATTGTTAAATGATCAAGAGATAGAGACAATTTTAAAACGAGCCATTACAAGTTCTAGAGGGTATGGGGATCAAAACTTCACATTAACTGAAGATCAATTGAAACTTTTAGCAGGTGCTGCTAATGGTGATGCAAGAACCGCCCTTAATCTGATCGAAATGATATACATTAACGCAGAAAGAGTCGATGATAAGGTAGTTGTTAGTGACGATCTTTTTAACCAAATTATTAGTGGACGCCAACTAAGATATGATAAAGGTGGAGAAGAGTTCTACAATTTGATTTCAGCTTTACATAAGTCCATGCGTAATAGTGATGATGACTCAGCTCTTTACTGGCTTGCTCGATTACTTGAAGGTGGAGCTGATCCCTTGTATGTTGGTAGAAGAATTGTTAGATTTGCTTCAGAAGACATTGGTTTAGCGGATAGCAATGCCTTAAATGTCGCAATTAATGCTTTTCAGGCTTGTAAATATATTGGAATGCCAGAGTGCAATGTACATTTAGCTCATGCAGTAGTCTACTGCAGTTTAAGTCCAAAGTCTAACGCAATCGAAACGGCTTATAACGAAGCTAAAAGTGATGCCTTAAATCACTTCAATGATCCGGTGCCTTTACAGATTAGAAATGCTCCAACTAAGCTGATGAAAGAAATGGATTATGGGAAAGGTTATAAGTATGCTCATAACTATAAAGATAAGCTGACCAACTTGGATACTTGGCCAGAAACATTAGAACGAAAAGAGTACTATCGACCAGATGGCGATAACCAAGAGAAGTATTTTAAAGAACGAAAAGAAATGATTAAAGAGTGGCATCGAAAACATGATGTTTCACGTGAAACAAAATAAAAACCCCTCAGGTTTTATACCTCAGGGGCTTTATTTTTATTTAATTTCGATTCGTTTTGTATTCTTAGATTCTGCTGAAACTTTCGGTAAAGTGATATGAAGAACACCATCTTTATATTCAGCAGCAATTTTTTCTGGATTAATATCAGGGAAAGTATAGATTCTTTGAAAAGATCCAAACTTACGTTCTGAATGAATCAATCTTCCTTCTTTATCTTTCTCTTCATTAGTCTTTTCGTTGTGATAGGAAACTTTTAATTCATCGTTATGATAATCAATATTAATCTTATTCTTGTCTACGCCAGGGATATCAACAGCAACTTCATACTTATCTTTGCTTTCCTTAACATCAGTTAACATGTTAGTTAAAGTACGATGAGCAGGGAAATTGCGAGAGAATAAATCCCAATCATCATTAAAAAACGGATCTGCCGGAAAACCAAACCAATCATTATTTCTATTTGCTATTTCATTTGCCATTTTTAAAAACCCCTTTCTAACTTTTTACAATTACATTATAATCCTTTTAGCACTCATGTCAAGAGAGTGCTAAAAATTTATTTCCTGGGAAATATTTTTTTGACCCCAAAGTTAGATTTTAAAAATTCTGTAAGGTACAAAACTATCTCATCTGAATCTAGAGAAAGATCAATTTGAGCAGTTTCACCTATAAAAGTTATTTCGACAAATCCAAGAAATAAATTAGAAGATCGGTCGGCGACCCCATAAAATAATTTTTGATTGGCCATGACCAATCTCATTTGCTGATTTATAAATTTGGCTGTTTCAGATGCCGAACCAATTTTTAAAATAATATCTTTTAGAGGAAAAGCAGTGAGCCAATCCATTTTATAGTGTTCGGTTAATAGCGGGTGATATTTTTCGAAAGATTTCATTGATGCCTCCTGGTTTTATTAATTATAGAACATACTTGCCAACTGGTGGGTAATTGAATTATGATTCAAGTATGAAAAAAGAAGAAATAAAAAACCTCTATGAGGAGCTCGTTAAGGATCGCGAAGCTTATGAAGATAATTTAAAAAAGTATCCAGTAGAAAAGATTGAAACATTTATCAACGATTTAGGCATATTTGAAAAGCCGGTTGGAGAAATCATGATGATGAGTCAAGATGATTATTCACAAGATTTAAGTGACAATCGTTTTTCATTTGATTTTTCAGGACACAGAATGGATAAGCTGATGGATCGAATTATTATCAATCATACAGATGGATCGGTTAATGAGGGCAAAATTAATTTAACATACAGCCATGAAGATCCGTATGAAAGTGGTCAGTATAATGTCAAAACTGATTTCAATATCATTCAATACGGAATGGCAATTTTATCTGCCTTGTCAGAAATTGTTGAACCAGAGAAAATTGTTGAAGTTTTATCACCTGATGCAACGGTAAGTTTGATGTTAGCTTGTAAGGCAATTAAGGAAACGGGTCGTGGCTAATTTTTATTTAAAAGCCGTTGACCTCAAAAAAGATCTCAAAAAGGAGGTCCTTTTTTCTGGAGTCAGTCTTGAGGTTCAAGTTAAGAATTGGATTTTGATTACTGGAACATCTGGAAGTGGAAAAACGACTTTATTAAGAATGTTGTTTGGCGAAGCAAAATCTGATTTTGGATATATCGAAGTTAAGAAGCATCTTCGCCGGTTGAAAATTGAACATGATTTTATTCAACACAAAAAAACAATTGAGCAAAATCTCGAATCACTCGGACATAAGTTGGGAATGAAAGGAGATAATTTAAAAAATAGAATTATCGAACTGAGTGAGAAATTTGGTTTTCAAAAATATTTAAAAGAAAATGTTGGAACTCTTTCAGATAGTATTCGTCAACTAGGAGTTTTAGCTCAGGGATTTTTAGCGCCAATCGATTTATTAGCTTTTGATGAACCGTTAATTTTTCTAACCCAAAAAGAAATCCAAGCTTTCTTAAAAGAGGAACAAAATTTTCATGAAATAGGAACGGCAATTATAAATGTAGCAGCAAATGGTCGATCGTTTAAAAAAGATGCAACTAAGATTTATGAACTATCACATTCTAATTTGAAATTAGTCCACGATTCCGATTTTACAGATTTGGTTCGACCTCATTTGATTTTTGAACGAAGTGAATATGCGGAAGAAATTCCACAGTTTCTTTTGAGCAATGTTTGGGTGGTTAAAAATGATGCTCATCAACTTGAACTAATTGCCAAACCAGAAGAAGTAAATGAATTGACTTTGGAATTAATCAAACGCGGGTACACAATTAAATATTTACGAGAAGAAATAATTTAGCCAGCAAGATGTTGGCTTTTTTAGTTGGGGGGAGTCTATAATTAGAGTATGGAAAACTTAACAAAAGATCTATCAAAATTAAAATGGGGTCAGCATTATACTTCTGTTGAAAGTTTCTTTTCAATAATTTCAACATCGAAAATTAGACTGACGCGTTCGGAATTTTTAAACGATCCAACTGATACCAAAATTTCTAATATTTTTATTTCCAAATTTACCAAAGTTCATCGGGAAGAAATTGAAAAGATGGTTAAACAAATTGGGGGAGAGGAAGCAAATGTTGTCGAAGCAATTTATCATAAAGCACCGATTGAAAAATATCTGCGGTTTATTTTAAATCACGTCAACATTTACGTGATGGCATTAACTAGAGATGTCGATGCAATTCCCATGTGGAATTATTATGGCCGCGGAGGAATGGAATTATCTTTGGACATTCCCGGTTTTGTAAAAGATCTATCATCTTCTTTGGATCAAAATGGGAGAGCCTTAATTGGGTTGACCGATGTGACTTATGTTAATGAAAAAATGGATCTCACTAATATGGAATTACCCGAACGGTTAGGAAATTTCTTTTTAAGAACAGCTAATGAAAAAGATATTTTTAGTAAACATGAAGAGTTTTTAAAAAGGAATAATTTCGATACTTCAGTTTTTGATTTGACGAATGTCGGACAATATACGACTTACTTCATCAATAGTTATATTTATAGTTTGCGTTATTTAGCGTTGAACGTTAAATCTATTGATTCAGAGATGGATGCTGAGACAATTTTTCGCACGGTCTATAATAATGATCTTTACATTAAAGAGAAGTACGCTTGGAAATCAGATGTCTTGCTTTTCTTTTTAATGCTTTCAGCTGCTTTAAAAAATGATTCATATAATTTTGAACGTGAGATTCGAATTGTTTATTTTAACCCGAGTCTTGATTCAACTGATATTCTGACAAACAAATATGATGTAAAGATGCTGCAGGGTCAGCAATATATTCGTCCGTATATTGAACTGCCGATTCCCCACATCGCAGAAAATATTCATCGCATAACTTTATCTCCGCAGACGGAAAATTTGCCAATCGATCATCACGCTTATTTAGATGTCATTCAAGATTTTCTTCGACAGCATGATTTTGAAAAAATCAAGGTCGACTTTTCAAAGAGGAAGATTAGATGGTAAAGAAGTTTTTTCAGTCCGCCATTTTGGTGCTTGGATTATTTTTGGTCGGCTGCAGCGATACACAGATTTCGGCTCCCCAGACAAAAAGTTCTGAAACATATTCTAGTAAAAGTTCAAAACCAGTTGATCAGACCTATCAAGATTTACAGAAGTTAAATTATTCAAACGAACAGCAAATTACTGTTAACAATAATGAGCCTGGATTTACGGCAAGTGAATTAAAAGTTCAAACGCCTTGGCAGAAATATTCTGACTTAGATCGTTTGAATCGGGCGGTTGATGCAGAGGCACTTTTGAATAAATCTTTAATGCCAACTACCAAACGTGAACCGTTGGTTTGGAATCCGACCGGTTGGCACAACAAGAAAATGCCGAACGGAACTTTCCTTTACAATAGAAGTCATTTGATTGGTTATCAGTTTACCGGGCAAAACAATAACCCGAAAAATTTGATCACAGGAACAGTTAGTCTCAACAACCCGGAAATGTTAAATAATGAAGATACGGTTGCAGCTTATCTCAAAGAAAGTAGCGATCATTATGTTAGATATTCAGTACGACCGGTTTATCGAGGTGATGAATTGGTCCCCCGAGGAGTTTGGATGCGGGCTCAATCGTTGACCGATGATCGAATTCATTTTAATCTTTATATTTTTAATATTCAGGATGGGATGAAGATCGATTATCAAACAGGTTATAGTCAAGTTGTTGGTGAGCAGAATCAGCAGCCAGAAGTGCAGACCAATCAAAAAATCTGGGGTAATAAACGTTCGAAGGTTTATCATGTTCCTGGCCAAAGAACCTATGAAAGTGGTCAGAAGCAGGGGAATCCGAATAATCGAGTGTGGTTTAATTCAGAACAAGAAGCTCAGAATGCTGGATACCGAAGAGCAAAAAATTAACCCTCGCAGCTTGAAATTTGCTAGAGAGTTTTCAAGATAATAAAAAAAGCTAATCGTAAAGATTAGCTAAGCTGTTCTTCCAAACCACGATTGAAGTCATCGAGAATCGTAGTCTCGGTGGCTTCTTTTCAATTGCAAGTGGTATTAGGAAGATCATTACCCCTCAATTATTTAACTACGGAGGTGAGTGATCATGAAGAATTTGAAACAGAGGAACTTGGGCTTTGGACTTAGCGTCCATTATCGCAGCAGTCGGATTCTTAGTTATAAGAATCGCTAAGGCTTACGCGACAATCAAAAAAGCTAATCCAAAGGATTAGCTGAACAAGTTCTTCCAAACCACGATTGAAGTCATCGATAAAGCCCTCTCGATGACTTCTTTTCAATTACAGGAATTATTCTAACATGTGAGATAAAATCTTGCAACTGGATTGAAAAAAGAACGTTTGTACGATAAAATTATGTAATCGTGGAATTTGGAAGATCATCACCTCTCAATTTAAGAAAACTACGGAGGTGAGTGATCATGAAGAATTTGAAACGGAGGAACTTGGACTTTGGACTTAGCGTCCATTATCGTAGCAGTCGGATTCTTAGTAATAAGAGTCGCTAAGGCTTATGCGATAATAAAAAAAGCTAATCGTAAAGATTAGCTAGACAAGTTCTTCCAAACCACGATTGAAGTCATCGAGAGTTGCAGTCTCGATGGCTTCTTTTCAATTACAGGAAACATTTTAACATGTGGAATAAATTTTTGCAACTGAATTGGAAAAGAACAACAACAAAGAACTTGGGCTTTGGACCTAGCGTCCATTATCGCAGCAGTCGGATTCTTAGTTATAAGAGTCGCTAAGGCTTACGCGATAATAAAAAAAGCTAATCGTAAAGATTAGCTAAGCCGTTCTTCCAAACCACGATTGAAGTCATCGAGAATCGTAGTCTCGGTGGCTTCTTTTCAATTACAGGAATTATTCTAACATGTGAGATAAAATCTTGCAACTGGATTGAAAAAAGAACGTTTGTACGATAAAATTATGTAATCGTGGAATTTGGAAGATCATCACCTCTCAATTTAAGAAAACTACGGAGGTGAGTGATCATGAAGAATTTGAAACGGAGGAACTTGGGCTGGGAACAGCATTGATTATCGTAGCGGTCGGCTTTCTAGTTGATAGAATTGCCAAAGCATACGTACTAATCAAAAAAGCTAATCCAAAGGATTAGCTACAAAAGTTCTTCCAAACCACGATTGAAGTCATCGAGAGTCGTATTCTCGGTGGCCTCTTTTCAATTACAGGAAATATTCTAACATGTGAGGTGCATTTCTGCAACTTCTTCCAAACCTAAATTAGTTTCCAAAAACTTCCCTTTTTGGTGTATGATTTTTAATGTATTAACACTATTAATGAAGGAGTTTATTTTTTATGTCGAAATTAGTTTTAATTCGCCACGGCCAGAGCCAATGGAACTTGGAAAATCTATTCACTGGCTGGTGGGACGTTGATCTTTCAGATCAGGGTGTAAAAGAAGCTAAGCATGCAGGTGAATTGTTAAAAGAATCAGGAATTCAATTCGACCAAGCTTACACTTCAGTTTTAACTCGGGCAATCAGAACTTTACATTTTGCTCTTGAAGGTGCTGGTCAAGTATGGGTACCTGAGACTAAATCTTGGCGCTTAAACGAACGTCACTACGGTGATTTACAAGGCCAAAACAAGAAAGAAGCCGCTGAAAAATGGGGGGACGAACAAGTCCACATCTGGCGTCGTTCATATGATGTATTGCCTCCATTACAGCCAACAGATGCTAAGTACTCAATCGCGCATGATCGCCGTTATGCAGATCTCGATCCAAAACAAGTACCACAGGGTGAGAACTTAAAGATTTGTTTGGAACGTGTAATGCCATTCTGGGAAGATCATATCGCACCTGACCTTCTTAAAGGCAAAAACGTTATTATTGCTGCTCACGGTAACTCACTGCGTGCTTTGACTAAGTATCTGGAAAACATTTCAGACGAAGATATTTTAAATCTTGAAATTGGAACGGGTCAGCCAATCGTTTACGACCTCGATCAAGATCTTAAAGTAACACACAAAGAATTACTTAAGTAATTAGTCAGAACTCCGGTGACGGAGTTCTTTTTGGCAGAAAGGAGTTCAAGTGGCTGACAATATAATGGATGAACTTGAGTGGCGGGGAGCCGTCAATCAAGTCAGTGATGCCGAAGAACTAAAGAAGATTACCAGTGAGCGTAAAATCTCCCTCTATGAAGGAGTTGATCCGACTGGTCCGTCGCTGCACATTGGACATTTAGTGTCGCTCATGATTCTAAAAAGATTCCAGCAGTATGGACATAAGCCATTTATTGTAATCGGCGGCGGAACGGGATCAATTGGCGATCCTTCCGGGCGCAGTACCGAGCGAGTGCTTCAAAGCATGGACGTAATCCAGAAGAACGCCGAATCTCTCAATAAGCAGTTTGAGAAATTCTTCGGAAAAGATGGCTTTGAAATAGTTAATAATTATGACTGGTTAAGTAAAATTGATTTGCTGTCTTTCTTAAGAGATTATGCGAAACAATTTAGTATTAATACGATGATCGCTAAAGACTCGGTCCAAAATCGGCTCGCAACGGGCTTATCATTTACCGAATTCAGCTATCCGCTCCTTCAAGCAATTGATTTTCTTAACTTACGGCAAGACCATCATGTTGAATTACAAATCGGCGGTGGCGACCAGTGGGGCAACCTTACAACGGGTGTTGATTTCATTCACCGCCACATGGGAGCTGACACGACCGCATTTGCGCTGACTTGTCCTTTGATCTTAAGAGCAGACGGCACGAAGTTTGGTAAAACGGCAGACGGTCAGAGCGTCTGGGTTGACCCAGAATTGACAAGCCCGTATGAGTTCTATCAGTTCTGGTATAACCAGCCGGATTCGGTGGTTGTTAATTATCTGAAGTTCTTTACCTTCTTAGATGAAGAAAAGATCAAATACTTAGCTGAACAGGTCCAAGCAGCACCGGAAAAACGCGAAGCCCAGAAAGCTTTAGCCGAAGAAGTCACAACGTTTGTCCACGGTGATGATTCAACTAAGCAGGCTGAACGCATCAGTGTGGCTTTGTTCTCTGGGGAATACGGCGATTTAACAGCTGATGAAATTAAACAGGCGTTAGCTGATATGCCGCACGTTGAAATTAACGACCAGCCAGCAAACGTTGTTGAATGGTTAGTTGATCTAACAAAGATTGAACCAAGCCGCCGGCAGGCTCGGGAAGATATCAAAAATGGAGCGCTCGCAATTAACGGTGAGAAAATTACCGATCCCGAATTTAGCGTGGATCCCAAGGCTAAATATGACGGGCGTTACGTCGTCGTAAAGATTGGTAAAAAGCGTTATTATTTGGCACATGTTCAATAAAGAAACAATATTGTAATCTAACTTTAATGTTTAATTAGACGCTGATTTAAGCAGAAGAACGACGTTTTGACCAGTTTTAATGCAATTTTATTCAAAAAATGGATTAATAAGGCGTTTAGAATAGAAACTTTGCAATGGTTGCGTTCCTGCCTTATAATACATACGTTAGTACACTGAGATTCAGTATACATTTAATTAAATATATTTTGGATCATTCAGTTTATTAAGGAAATATTTCCTGATAAATATTTAGGAGGAAGAAATTTTGAAGAAATCTTCAAGAATTACAAATACTATTAAGTATTTTGGTATCAGTTCAGCAACACTGTTAGCTGCAGCTCCAGTTGTTGCACCGACTGTTACAAACGTTCTTGGTTGGTATGGCGCTAATTCAGTGTTTACCACTAAGACAAGCAATAAAGCCCACGCGGCTACAGAATTAGGTACGTTTGATCGTACAGGTTACTCTGAATACGATAACTTATTCCAAAATGGCGTCATGATGAGCCAGAGTAGTGGTTCACCAGAACCAGGAACAATGACTACTATTGAAACTGACATGTTTCAAAGTTCAGTAGGGCCCGCAGGTGTTAGTTACGCAACACTTGAAGGAATTCAAAAACTTGCTCAATTAACTGGCGGATACGGATCAGTACCGGAAGGAACTTTTGTTGGTGGAAAATTAACAACAGAGGATCTATCGCACTATTTATTTTCTAATACTGATGGGAGTATTAGAACTTCAATGGATGGTTTATCAAATAATGCTAATGGCTCGTTGCAGTTAAATGATTCTAGAGTAACCAAGCCGGATTTAACTACATGGAATGCTGGTGAGAGAGTTGCCGCTGGAGTACGTTATATTTCAAGCATGATTCACAATGGAACAATTAGTGGAATTTTAGGCAAATCAACTTTTGGAGATCCAAACAAAGCAACGGTTAAAGTTTACGTTGATGGTAAGAATGGAGCAACGACCCCTAGCGTTGAGGATTTGTTGCACGAAGGTACAATTACTATTACTTTAGTTGCTCAATCTGGGGATTATACTAACCGAACAGCTCAGGCCAATATTGTATTAAAAAATTCTAAAGTTTTGTTTAATGGCGCAAAAGCAGTTGAACTATCGGAACATGTTAGTGCAGATGTATTTTTAGGTAGTGGTTTCAATGGAAACTCGCTTCTTTCAAATATTAGCGATTTAGCTACAAATTTACCAAAATTGTCGAACTTACAACTTTCTGACACCAGCAGCGGAGTCCCTAAGGATGTTGGCTTTATTCCTAAAAATGCAGTTCCTTATCTTCAAACTGGTGGAAAACTAGATACAGACCCTGCAAGCTTAAAAAACGATTTCTTCCGTGGGATTTACACTGATTGGAATAAACTTGATAGTGCTTCTACTAAGCATGCCGACGATGCTACTTTTAAGCCCTGGCAAGATAATGATCCTAAAGCAGCTGACTATGTTGGTGGTCATGCAGCTTATCTAGAACGCAATGGGTATACTGGTGACGAAACTAAAGCTCTTCGAGTTGAAAATGAAAATGTTGGGGCATATGCAACTGGTAGTATTGTAGTTCCTGCCGGCACCACTTACGAACAAATTAAGAATTATATGAATACAATTAAGTTTAATGGTGCTCCTAGTTCGCAAGAATATGGTAATAACCCAGTTGCTAATCCCCTGGCAATGGGTTTTGATAATGTAAAAGCAAAACCTGGTAATCTATCCGGCTATACATGGGATCAAGTTTTCAATAAGCCTGAAATTTTAAAGAATTTTTCAGATAAAAATGGTGGAAACGGAACTACAGCAACCAGCTTAGATACTGCAGTAGCATCAAACAGTTTCTCAGTTGAAGTTCCAGTATATGGTGATATTTCTATTGCTAATTTTGCAAATGAACAGATGCATTATGATATTGATACAGGAGGTAACTATACGGTTCCGGCCTATCCAACTTATGATGCACCGCGCTCAACAAATCATTTAATCACTGACTATGGTGCTTCAAAAGATCGTGTGTTTGCAAGAGTTAACGTTATTGTTTATAACAAGAATTGGGAAAACTACACAATTGGTACAAAACCTTCGTTCTTGTTCTTCACAAAATCAACAACTACAAATACAATCTTCCCTACTATGTATGATGACGGCTCAATCCTTAACCAAAATGAATTGCCTGATAGCTTGAATAAAGCTTTGACATTCTCAGTTAACGATAGTCGTTTCACAAGTAATGGAACTTCTGGCTACAGTGCTCAGAAATTGGAAAGCTATATTGCGGAACAATTTGGGGCAGCAGTTAAGAATAAAGAAGTATTGATTTCTGATGAAGATAAAGCAACTTCTGAAAAGAAAATTAACTTAGACGCTTTACCAGCTGACACTGATTACCCTAATGCTAATAAGTATACGGTTAGATCTGATATTAAAGGAAGTAACATCAAAGTTGATGCTTCAAAGGTTGATCTTACAAAAGCTGGAGCTGGAACGTTAACGATTACTTATACAAACTCAAAGAATGAACATGGTATTGGTACTGAAACTTCAACAATTACAGTTCCATATCAAGTTGCAGTATCAGGCGATCCTGTATTCTACTTTGTAAAAGGTAATAATCAGACAATCAATGTTGGAGACAGCTTTGATCCAATGATGTTTAAAGTAACTCGCGATCAAGAAAGCATGAAAGAATTAATCGATTCTGGTAAGGTCTACGACGGTGCACCTTATGTTAATGATCCAACTAATACTGGTTTAAGCGTTACTGTAACTGGTAGTGTTGATACTAATAAGCCAGGTGATTACGCATTAACATATGTAGCTAAGAATCTTTCTTCTGGCGCAACAACAACAATGACAAGATATATCACAGTTCTTGCTCAATCAGGTAGTGATTACAATGTAACTGATTATAAAGCGACTGGTTATATCAACTATGTTCCAGGTTTTGGTATTAATGTTTATGACGCTCCTAATGGTACATTTACTGGTCAACGTCTACGTCATGGAACAGCTTGGAAGATCAGTCATCAAGCAGTTTCTAATAAAGACAGTAAAGATGTTTGGTATCAAGTTGGTAAGAACCAGTGGATCAAGGGTCAATATGTTTCAATGACACCAGTTGATAATATGACTCGCTACGATGCAGTTGGTCAAGTCGACTATGTTCCAGGATACAGCGTTAAAGTTTGGAAGAACTCTGACGGTACTGGCTGGACTGGTAAGTACCTCAAACATGGTACTAAATGGAAAGTTAAGGGCGAACAAAACGGATATTACAATCTTGGCGGTAACCAATGGGTTGCTAAAAAGTACATCGCACTTGATTACTAATTAGGAGGAGTAAACTTGAGAAAAAATTATATTAAGTATTTTGGCGTTGCTTCAACCACACTTTTGGCTGTTGCACCCGTTGCAGCACCGGTTGTCCAAAATGCCTTAAATGCAACTTTGACTAACAAAGTTTTTGCAACTGATAATACTGGGACTTACGTTCCGATGGATTTATCAGCCCAAAACGAATATGGCAAATTGCTGCAAAATAGTATTCAAAATGCTGAAGGACCGATTAGGTCTGTTAATGGTGTATTGGATAGACATAAAGGTACAGCGGATGGTGCAGACCCAGAATACTACCAGATAGAAGGAAATTACAATGCAGATACTGTTCAGGGATTGATTTTATTAGCTGAAATCTCTGCTAATAAGTATGATTTACCAAAGAATTTGTTTCTTAATACAGCAGGAGATACTGTTCAAGATATTGCTTCAAGTGATTTGTTGAAATATTTATTTACAAATACTGATGGCAGTGTTAGAACAAATACTAATGGCTTCTATTATGATGGAACACCTGCTTTAAAACTTAACGATAGTGCAGCTCCTGGAACATCAGTTAAGCAAATATATGATGCTGTAAGGTATCTTTCTAGTAAGTTAGGCAACCATAATATTTCTGACATTCTTGGAAAATCTTTTTTTGGTGATCCTAATCAAGCATCTATTTCAATTGCAGTAAATGGTACAAGTGATCCAACTCGATTAGATTTGTATAAAGTTCTTAAACAAGGACGAATTACAATAACATTGACTGCAAAGTCAGGACGGCTTGAAAACGGATCTTTTAGAACCGCTCAAGCATTCATGAATCTTAAAAACACAAACGTTTTGTTTAATAATAATAATGTTACATTATCTAAAGCAGTTGTTAATGCAGATGGAATAAGGGATAATTACCTTGGCACAAGCACATTAGAAGATTTTGGATTATTACAAGGTAATAGTAATGAACCAAAATTTGGCTTAATTCCTAGTATTTCAAGCTTATCAACTGATGAAAATAGCGGATATAATGCTTATATTGCATCAAGTGGAGAAGCAAACGGTGTTCCTTATAAGTACTCTGATAAATCAACGAATGGTTCGGCTTCTGCAGCTATTGGTGGATTGGACAAAGTCACTGGCATTGGGGCTTATTCTACTGAAACACTTGTTGTTCCAGAAGGAACATCCTTGGATACAATAATTAATAAATTACAAAAAATTCGCTTTAATGGTGCACCATCGATTTCAAGCTATTCACGTAATGTAGATGATCAACACATGTTAGCTTTTGATGATGTATTAGCAACTGATAATTCTGTTAATGGTTGGAAGTCAGCAATGACTGAAAGTAAAATACCTTTTGCTGATCTCGGAGGTGGACCAAAGAGTTCAACTGCTTTAGGGGACCTCTTAAGTTCTGGAACGGATCCAAAATCAATCGTTGCAGCCACTGGTTCTTATCAAGTTACTGGAGTAAATGTAACAGGTAATGTTTATTTACCAACCAAAGACAATACTGGAAATGGGTATACTTTTAAAGGTAGTAATTCTAGTAATGCATACATTACAGGAGTTCCTTCAACAACAACAGTGAATATTGTTGTATACCCTAACCCAGATTTCTGGGGAAAACAGTATTCAATCGGAACAGCTCCATCATTTGCATTATTTGCTCCAACAACTGCAGGTGCTGTAGTACCAACTTTCTATGATAATGGTCAGACAGTTAAAGAAACAGATCTTCCATACTCATTACAAAGTAAAGGTCTTAACTTAACAGTTGGCGATGCTAGATACTATGATCCAGCAAGCAAATCAAACAGTCAGAATAAACTTAACAGTTTGTTTAGAGCAGCATTTGGTAATGCAGTTTATAATCGTCAAATTTTGATTTCTGATGAAGATGTCAAAACATCGATTCAACCAATCGATACTAATACTTTAGTTAAAGATACAGATTTCCCTAATGCTAACTACTACACGAGAAGACCTGATAATAATACAACTCAAGCAGGAGATGGTGTTGGTTATACAGTAGATGCCTCAGCTCTTGATCTATCTAAAGCAGGAACTTATCCAGTTAAACTTACTTATACAAATAGTAAGAACGAGCATGGTGTAGGTGTTGAAACTTCCACTCTTACAATTCCAGTTACAGTGTTTGGCAGTGAAAGTCCAGCATTCTACTTTGTTGGTGGAAACGATCAAACACTTAAAGCCGGCGACAGCTTTGATCCAATGAACTTTAAAGTTGCTAAGAGCTTAGATGAAATCAAAGACTTAATTGCAAACGGTAAAGTTAACGATGGTGTTGACTACGTAAATAATCCAAGTGCAACTGGAATTGATGTTACAGTTACTGGTAATGTTGATACTAACGTTCCAGGAACATATACTTTAACTTATACAGCTACTAATGTTGCGACTGGTCAAGCTACTACAATGACTCGTACAATCAATGTTATCGCCGGAAGTAATGGAGATGGTGGAAATGCTACTCCAACTCCAACACCTGATGTTACTGATTTCAAAGCTGTTGGTTATGTAAATTATGTACCAGGCTATGGTATTAATGTATATGATGCACCTGCTGGCACTTATACGGGCCAAAAATTAGCTGATATGAGTGCTTGGAAAATCAGTCATAAGACTACTATTAATGGTAAGACTTGGTATCAAGTTGGTAAGAACCAATGGGTCGATGGTCAATACATCTCATTTACTCCAGTTAGTCATATGACTAAGCTTGAAGGTTTTGTGAAGATAAATTATGTTCCTGGCTACAGCATTAGAGTATTTGCTCAAGCTGATGATACAAAACCTACTAGTACGATGTTGAAGAATGGTACTAAGTGGCGTGTATTTGGCAGTATGAATGGCTATTATAATGTTGGTAAGAATCAATGGATTCCAGCCAAATATGCTTCATACAATAAATAACAAGAAATATTAAATTTATGTAACAACCTTTTCATTGTACGGATAGTTTTGCAATGTTCTGCACAATATTCTATAATGAACTGGTGAAATCTATATAGAAAGATCCGATTATTAGGAGGAAGATTTTGAAAAAAACTTTTGTTAAATATTTTGGTGTTGCATCTGCAACAGTACTTGCAGCAGCACCAGTAGTAACACCAGCTTTGATGACTGCGTCTAATTTGCAGGTAGTTAAAGCTGACATCTTACAAGACAACATTACGGCTGCTTTTAAGGCTGATAATTCTATTGTTCCATTAAGTGACGAAGCTTGGCAATCATTGACAAATAGCAATTACCCTAATTACAGCGTAGATGGTGTTCCTACTTCAGAGGCACCTAAAGATGAAGAATTTCTCGAAGATTTGGAAGCTAACGCTAAAAATGCAAGAGACGACTTAAAACAACAAATTATTAAAGAATGGACGGATTTTAATGATGCTACTTCAATAAATTCTGCAGCAGCACGAGGATTTTTTAATGCCGGTAGTACTGGTCTAGCATCTAGTGGTAATGCTGCTAGTGGTAGTGCTGTAGTAGGGAGAGCGGACAACATTAAAGTTAAATCTTATTCAATAGAGGATGGAAAGAAAACCGATATTGACAAGGATTTCAGAGGTTGGATGCAGATTTTTGATCCTTCAGGAACGCATAAAGATACTAGTGAACCTGGTATTGACCCAACTATTATATTTCCTAATGATTTATTTGATGCGTTAGGTGAAGCTAAACCAGACGATTTAACGAGTAGACTTACATCGTTTGTAAATGGTATTCCGTTATGGTACTTTGTAAATGGAAGTGCGAGTGATAGTACGGGCTTTATCCCTAATGAGGCGACTACATCTATTCATAATGGTAAGATTAATACATTTAAGCCTATCAAATCAAGTGATTCTGACACAACTGATAGTAATGGTCTAGTAACAGTTGCTCCAAATGGTGGGACAAAAGATGTAAGTAAACCGTCAGACCCATCCTTGTCGTATGTTGTTGATGACTTAACTTATTTACAAAAATATACAGATAATGAGTTATTAAATTTAGTGCCATCTGTAAATACAGGTAAAAACAAGGCTGGTACTCCGTTTTCTAATATTAAGGGTCGTTTTAATGGCCCTGAAGGAAGAGTTACTGCTTCTAGAAGTGCAAAACAGGGTAGTAAAGTTTGGTCAGAAATTCTTGGTGCTGTACTTAATCCTAAGGATAAAATGTTTCCTTTGAAAGATATGACTACAACAAACATCACTAATACAAGAATGATTGTTAACGGCAAGGATCCGTTAAAGAATGAATTTATCTCAAGAAGTGAGATTAAAAATGCTGAACGTGTTAGTATCCAATTTATTTTCAAAGATAATGCTGGAAATGAATGGAAGAGTCCTACAATCTGGCTATCACATGGTAACAAGTACACTGTTAATACGACAGGTTTAGGTAATATCACTCGTCTTCCTGGTGACTTCTATGCTCCTTCATTTGGCATTACTGGTGTTGATGAAAAAGGACACATTATGGATCCAAGCAAGTTCGTCGTTGTTCCTGCTGGTACTGATTTGGCTAACTATACTGATAAAGATGGAAATGTTGATGTTACTTCTTTAGCTTCATTAACAAACGGACTTTTAGGAACAGAAGCTGTTGCAAATGATGATCCATTTAAGACTGCTTTTCCTGGTTCAGGGTTGGGAACTGATAGGTATTGGTCAAACCCTAACTATTACTACTCTAAATTCGGTGTATACAATGATGCTGTAGACATCTACTATGCTGAAGGAAATATTACTCAACTTAAGTCTTCTGTAAGCATGTCACAAAGTGAAGCAAGATCATCAGCAGCGACCGCTGCATCAAAAGCAATAGATACTGCTGTTGCTGGATTAGGAACTACTGCTAAGATAAATGCTTCTGATTTTTATAATGTTATTCTCCCTGCAATTGAAGATTACGTAAATCCTGGTACAGATTCTGCTTCTCCATTACCAACAGTAGGAGGTAGTAGTGCTCCAGCACTAACAAGTGCTAACGGCTTGTCAATTGCTAGTGTTAATTTAGGTGGTTTTGTTGGTTCTGCGACTGTTGACGCTATTTTAAAAGATTCTGGTGGTTCAGGCGCTGGTTACAAACAGGCAGATTTACAAAATGCTAATTATGGTTATCCTGGAATTAATGGTTCTACAAATTCTGGTAGTCCTAAAATGAAGGGAACACTTTCAACTGTAGTTAAGAATATTGTAAGCGGATTAGATGTTAAATATTTCTTAGGTAAATCGTCAACTGTTCCTACAGATCGTTATCAAATTCCTGCTACAGGATTGGTTAAAGTGACTGCCAATGCTGGAAGAACTACGAAAGTAGACGTTCCTGGCAAGTACTTACCTCAAGTTACTCTTGATAATTATAAAGATACAAAGGCTAATTACTTTAGTAATGGCTCTACAATCAATAATTGGTATACTTATAACTTAACTTCTGCCTCTGCTTCAAACAATAATCCTTACTATCCTAATGGTGGTGTGATTATTACTGGTTCAGGTACAGGTTCTGCTTCTTCAGCAGCTAGTGCTTATCGTGCAACTGCAGTATTTGGTGCTAACCAAGTTACAAATGATCAGTTAAAGAACCAAGCTATTGACAGTATTCAAAAATTAATGAGTGCTAAACTTTCTAACCCTAATACTGAAAATGACAGTAAAGTTAATGGTCATTTTAACTCTTATCCGGGTTCAGGAACTTCAGGTGATGCAATGTATGCATACATTAAGAATGGTGCTATTCCTGCAAGTGATTTAACTGTTGATACTAGTAAAGTTGATACCACTAAAGCTGGTAAGTACACAATCGCTGTTACTTACAAACCATTAAATTCTATTAAGAAGAATACGGTTAATGGTGATCTCGGTCTTACAAATGCTAATATTTCAATCACTGATGCAAATGGTAACATTTTTGAAAATGGTAAAATTTCAAATAAGAAATTTATTACTTATGATGGAAGTGGTGCAGCTACAGGTGTTGATACTGGCAATGGTGTAAGTGTTAATGGTGATACACTATCATCATTTGATGCAGATCAAATCTTTGCTAATGGTGCTCCAGCTACTTATTACTTACCAGTTGAAATTACTGATGCCAATAGTTCAAATGTTGGTGCTCCAGTTATTGCCTTTACTAATGGTGGTGAAAACGTAACTATTGCTAAAGGTGGTTCATTCGATCAGTATAAGAACATGGTAATCTACGCTTATCCAGGTGGCCCTCAATGGAGCGCAAGTGATAATTCAGCTGTTGATGTTAAAGTAAGTGGTAAGATTGATACTAACGTTGAAGGTAAATATACCTTAATTTATACAGCTACAAATAAAGCTGGTAAATCATCTACGTTAACTCGTGTTATCACAGTTGGTAGTGGTGTTGAAAAACCAACTGAATACGACTTTAACATTGCTCAGGCTTACATTAACTATGTACCTGGTTACAATGTTCGTGAATACAGCTATCCAGGAAATGACTGGACTGGTTCACAGATTAAACATGGTACTACAGTATCAGTTACTAAGAGAGCTGTTTTCGATAATGGCGATACTTGGTATAAGTTAAATGATGGCAATTGGGTTAAATCGCAGTATGTTGTTGCTGGTCAATACCCAGGAGCTGTTACTGATGCTAAGGGTGTTGTTACAGTAAATTACGTTAAAGGTTACGGAATTGCTGTATACAAGGAACCAGGTTCAGGTAAGCTTGTATTTAACGCTAATGGAAAAGCTAAGAGATTGATGCATGGTACTTCATGGAAATCATTCAAGAAGCAAAATGTTAATGGTGTTACATATTACAATGTTGGTGGTAACCAATGGGTAAATGGAACATGGGTTGTTTTCCATTAATCAGTTAATTAAGAAGTCTCACATTATGTGAGGCTTCTTTATTAGGCTTTATAATATTGAGTGCTGATATGTAAATATCGGCGCTCTTTTTTCATCTATACCAATTTTAGGTTTTAGGCAAAATAAAAAAGAACTCCGTTCCTTATGTTACAATCAAATCGTCTAAAAAATAATTGAAAGCAGGTTTTCGAATGTTCTCTAGTAAGGATTTTATCTGTAATGTCCTTGGAATTAAAGATCCAAATATCACAATGGACGAAAACAATCCTTTTGAAATTCAAATGATTGGTAAGGTTTAAGCTGTCATCTATCATGCTGCTTTAACTTATAATCTTAAGTGCTGCTTTAACTGCGGCATTAAAGAACAAATCGTCAAGAATGGAACCAAGACATCAAGAAATCTTCTGCTTAACAACAATCGAAGGGTTACTTATCTTGATCTTAAAAAGCAAAGATTTCTCTGCCGCAAGTGTCTTAGTACTACAACTGCCAAGACGGAGATTGTTAAACGTTCCTGTCAAATTTCCAAAGACGTAAGAATGTCAGTTACTTTAGAAGCAATGCATAACAGCCCATTAAAAGATATTGCCGAACGGCACACAATTTCAGCATCTAGTGTTCAGCGCTTGATTATAGAAGCTAATCCAAATCTTTTGGGTAATCAGTGCAATCATTTACCAGAACACTTATTCTTTGATGAAGCTAAGACCGTCGGTGAGGGGTACAGTTTTGTAATGATGGACAGTCGGCAGCATCAGCTGCTGGAAATGTTACCGAGCCGCTTAACGAAAGATTTGGAACGTTACTTTGAGCGCTTTTCATTAGCTGAACGCCAAAGAGTTAAAACCATTGTGGTTGATTTAAATGCAGCGTATATAAGTTTTATCCCGCAGCTGTTTTTCAATGCTGAAATTATTATCGATCGGTTCCATCTAGTCCAGATGCCCAATCGTTCAGTGAATATGATCAGAACGAAGTTAATGAATAGTTTTGATAAGCGGAGTAAAGAATATCGGAAGCTGAAATTTAATTGGCGCTTAATCTTAAAATGTGCCAATGCTTTAGAGTGGCGCCATCCAACCTATCAGGTTCACCTGAGGTATTATGAGACCCAGTTAAACGTGGTCCCAAGTTATTAGAAGATACGATTAAGGGATATCATAAGTTAGGTAATGAGATGGACCAAACGATCGAAACGATGAAGAAACATTTAAGAGAAGTGTTAAACAGTTGTCGTTATCCAGATAGTAACGGCCCATTAGAGGGATTAAACGGAAAGATCAAGAAGATTAAGCGGACCAGTTATGGTTTTAGGAGTTGGGAGAACTTCAGATTAAGAGTTTATCTGGAATGCGGGATGCAGAAGACCGTGTTGGAGTGAGAGGAGGAAAGGATAAGATTATTTAGTGAACGTAAAAAATCCAAAAAGAGATAAGTAAGAGAAACTTAGCAGCAGATTTAAGAAAACAAGTTACAAAACGATTTGAGAAGCAAAAAACCAGCTAGACCAATTTAGATCTAGCTGGCTGGAAAATTACTCATCAACACTGGTTGACATAGAACCATCAAATTTAATAATTTGAATTAAAATAGTCCAATACAAGTTGCTAGGATAAAAGTAATTATTGATCTAACGAGTTATATTTAAGTGAATCAAAATTATATTTCTAGATAATCAAATTGCATTAATTTGCATTATTTTTATAATATTGTGATATAATACATAGGTAATTTTAAAATTATCCGATTATTAGGAGGAAGAATTATTGAAATTTAGAAGAAACAAATATGCATTAATGGACGAAAAGGTTCATTTTAAAATGTATAAATCAGGAAAAATCTGGGTAGTTGCAGGAATAACTACATTTGGATTTATTCTTGGTTTAGGCGCAGGTTCTGTTAGTACTAAAGCAGAAACTCAATCAATTATTGCAAAAGATCAGGCTTCACTGGCATCAAATACGATTAATTTTACTAATCCAAATACGATGTTTGCTAGCTCTGCTGCTCCAAAGATGACTTTCCAACAGGAATATATAACACCAAAAGGTCTTAATAATTCAGCACCAGTGTTTGGACAAATTAGAACTGGTAACACTACGGTTTTGAAGTATTTTTATGGAGATGGGACTAGTTTACCGTTAGCTACAGTTGGTTATAGTGATCCTACTGGGCAAATGAATCCTGGTGACACTAATACATCTCTAATGGGAGCATTACCGAACTTTAATGTTTTAGATACTAAGACTGGGAATAAAATAAGTAATGCACTTTATGATTCAGGCCGTTATCGTGGAAGAATTAAAATCGGAATCAATAACGACATGAAAACTCTTACCGGACCTAAGAATGGTAGTCAAAAATTATGGTATGTTGGTTCAGAACCTACCCCAGGGTTACCAAGTGAAGTAAGTAATCCAGAATTAAATCGAACATTAGTAGCAAAATACTCTTCTGATTATGTAATAAACGGTAAAACATATACTATTGATTATACTCAAACTTTCAAACCAATGGGAAGTTATGTAGACTATAATATTGAAGCTAGAAATGTTACAGGTTTGAATGAAGGTTCAAGCGATCCATCGAATGATTTAAAAGGTCTTTTCTTTGAGTCTGATTTTGATACGCTTTTTGAAGATGAATCAGTTTCATGGCCTGATTCAGCACCAATGTATTATTTAGCTGATAACGCTGGACTTTATAGTAAAGGCCATGGTTATAAATTAAAGTATTATTTCAACTCAAGTACTGCTCCGACTGGTTGGAAGAGTCCGAATTATGCTTATTCTGATGCTAAACATGTTTTTGGAAATGATGCAAATTCATTGGGAAGTAAAGTTGCACCAGGACAAACACCTCATAAGGAAGGTGAATTAGCAACCACTGCTGATGGTTCAGATTCAGGGTATGATCCAGGACTTTTCATGATTTGGAAGGGTGCTGATTTAGCTCAGGGTGCTAGTAGAAATCTTAGCTATCAAACTGGTCTTGATAAAGATGGTGAAACAGATGCTGTAATTACTCTTGATAAGAAAACTGATAATTTTGAGGGTGTTGATTATACAGTAACTGGTAAAATTCACAACGATAATAAGGATTCGTTACCATTGAAGTACTACTATCAGATTGATGGTAAAGAACCTGTTGAATTCCAGGGACCTGCATTGACTAATAGTACTGATGACAATATCTCATTTATTATTCCTGCTAAAAGCATTGGTAATGGTTCCAGTCACCAGGTTGCCGTTTATACTATCAATAGATATAATCGAACTTCACCAACTGCTATCATGCAGTTAATTTCTCAGGCAAAAATTTATTCTAAACCTGTATTTTTAGGTGTTGGAGATCAGTTTAATGAATATCTTGGATTTAATAGTGGAACTAAGGCAGATGGTAACACACTTCTTCAAGAAGAGTTAACCAGTGTATCAATTAAAAATTTAGCTGACGGCACAACTGTTAATAAAAACGATTATGGTACAATTACTCAAAAACCAGGAAGTTATGAAATTACCTATACATATAACTATATTGATGCTGATAAGAAACCTCAAACAATTTCAGCAAAATCTGTAGTAACAGTACTTGCTAAACCTACAATGGAAGTTGAACAACAAATTACTGTTGTAGCTGGCGATCAGTTTGACGAAAAAGCTGGAATTAAGAACGGTACCGACGAGAATGGCAAACTGATTGATAAGAAAAAAGTTACTGTAACATTTACAGATGCTTCAGGTAATAAAGTTACAAATCCGACTGCAACTTCTGGTGATTATACAATTAATTACGATTATTCATATCAAGTTGGGACTGAAACAAAACACTTAAACAAGACATCTAAACTTAAAGTACTTGCAGGTGCAAATATTGCTGCTGAGAAGACAGCTGTCATTGTAGCGGGTGATCCATTAGATACAAAGACTCTGATTACTAGTGCGACAGATGAAAATGGTAAACCGCTTGATAAGGACAGTGTTAAAGTAACGATCACTAGTAAAGATGGTAAGACGACAGTAACTGATATAACTAAAGCACCAGCAGGTGAATACACAATTAGTTATGACTATGTATATACGGTAGGGACGGAAGATAGACATGCACAATCAACGCCTACAGCTCTTACGATACTTAACAAGCCAACAATGACAGTTGAAGAAAGTCATACTATCGTAGCAGGTGATACATTAGATCCAAAAGCTAGCATCACAGGAACGGATGAACATGGAGCAACGCTTGATAAGGATAAAGTTAAAGTAACGATTACGAGTAAAGATGGTAAGACGCCAGTAGCAGATATAACAAAAGCACCGGCTGGAGATTATACAATTCATTATGATTATGAATATCCAGTTGGCACTGGTAAAGGAAATGTAACTGCAACATCTAGTGTGAAAGTACTTGTAGGAGCAAAAATTGAGGCTGAGAAGACAGCTGTCATTGTAGCAGGCAATCCATTAGATACAGAGGCTCTGATTACTAGTGCAACTGATGAAAATGGTAGCCAGCTTGATAAGGACAGCGTTAAAGTAACGATCACTAGTAAAGATGGTAAGACGCCAGTAAATGATATTACTCAAGCACCAGCTGGTGAATACACAATTAGTTATGACTATAAATATTATGCAGGTACAGCAGAGAAGCATGCTGAAGCAGCTACAGCTCTTACGATACTTCATAAGCCAACAATGACAGTTGAAGAAAGTCATACTATCGTAGCAGGTGATACATTAGATCCAAAAGCTAGCATCGTAGGAACGGATGAACATGGAGCAGCTCTTAATAAGGACAAAGTTACTGTAACGATTAAAGACGAAGCTGGAAATGTTATAACTGACCTAAGCAAGGCACCAGCAGGCGATTATACAATTGATTATGATTATGGATATCAAGTTGGTACAAGCGAGGGACACCAAAAAGCAACATCTAAGGTTACAGTACTTAAAGGTGCAAATATTGCTGCTGAGAAGACAGCTGTCATAGTAGCAGGTGATACATTAGATCCAAAGACCCTGATTACTAGTGCGACAGATGAAAATGGTAAACCGCTTGATAAGGACAGCGTTAAAGTAACGATCACTAGTAAAGATGGTAAGACGCCAGTAAATGATATTACTCAAGCACCAGCTGGTGAATACACAATTAGTTATGACTATAAATATTATGCAGGTACAGCAGAGAAGCATGCTGAAGCAGCTACAGCTCTTACGATACTTCATAAGCCAACAATGACAGTTGAAGAAAGTCATACTATCGTAGCAGGTGATACATTAGATCCAAAAGCTAGCATCACAGGAACGGATGAACATGGAGCAACGCTTGATAAGGATAAAGTTAAAGTAACGATTACGAGTAAAGATGGTAAGACGCCAGTAGCAGATATAACAAAAGCACCGGCTGGAGATTATACAATTCATTATGATTATGAATATCCAGTTGGCACTGGTAAAGGAAATGTAACTGCAACATCTAGTGTGAAAGTACTTGTAGGAGCAAAAATTGAGGCTGAGAAGACAGCTGTCATTGTAGCAGGCGATCCATTAGATACAGAGGCTCTGATTACTAGTGCAACTGATGAAAATGGTAGCCAGCTTGATAAGAAGAGTGTTAAAGTAACGATTACGAGTAAAGATGGTAAGACGCCAGTAGCAGATATAACAAAAGCCCCAGCAGGCGATTACACAATTAGTTATGACTATAAATATTATGCAGGTACAGCAGAGAAGCATGCTGAAGCAGCGACAGCGCTTACGATACTTCATAAGCCAACAATGACAGTTGAAGAAAGTCATACTATCGTAGCAGGTGATCCATTAGATCCAAAGACCCTGATTACTAGTGCGACGGATGAAAATGGCAACCAGATTGATAAAGACAAAGTTAAAGTAACGATTACGAGTAAAGATGGTAAGACGCCAGTAGCAGATATAACAAAAGCACCAGCAGGCGATTATACAATTCATTATGATTATGAATATCCAGTTGGCACTGGTAAAGGAAATGTAACTGCAACATCAGATCTAAAAGTGCTCTCTAAGCCGGGAATTCAAACAAAACCTCAAAAGATTTATGTTGGCGATCCGTTAGAACCAAAAGATGGTTTTGTTGGTGGAACGGATGAGAATAACAATGAATTAACTAAAGATAAAGTAAAAGCAACAGTTACGGATACAGATGGAAATGAAATTAAAGATATAAATAATATAAAAGCTGGTAGTTATGAAGTCCGTTACGAGTATGATTCTGGAATAGGTTCAGGTAATGGAAAGATAAGTAAGACTGATAAGCTTGAAATTATTGAACGCAAACACATCACTCTCAATTATGTTGATCAAAATGGTAACCCAATTGATGTTCAATTGTTGAATGGGTTAAAAAATGGTGAACAAAGTGGTCCATACGGATCCGAATTAGGATTTACACTAAAAACACAATTAACTCTTGGCAATAAAGCTTATTATGAATTTGAAAAAGCTAAAATAGAAGGAACAACAGAAACAGATCTTTCTAAATTGAAATTTGGCGATGATAACATTGTTGTTACATTAACCTATAAAGGATTATCAGCAAGTAGCATTAATGTTGAATTTAAAGATGTTAATGATGCAAGTGCTACATTTGATAAAGCTAATGTAAAAGGTAACGCTGGCGATAAGTTGGATGTTTCAAAGATTACATTACCGAATGGGTATCATGTTGCAAGTGATACAGAATTAAAAGGTAAGGGTAAAGACAAAGATGGGAACCCAATAAATCTTAAACAACCTGACGTAAGCTTTAAAAACGGTGATGATAGTACTATAGTTTACGTCGTAGGGAACACAGTTAAACAAAGTGATAAAAACGCAGTAACAGTTCATTACTATCTGCAGGACAAACTAGGCAACAATACAACAACATCAGTACTGCCAGACAGTAAGATCGGTGGACGTGTCGGACAAAAGGTTACTGCTTCAGCAGCAACAGCACCAGATGGATATGAAGTTGTTCCTGGTCAAGAACCTCAAGATTGGGTACTTAAAGCTGATGAAGGCAAAGCATTTACCTTCTATTACAAAGCAGCAACTTTACATAGTATCGGTGTGGATTTTGTAAATGCTAAGACAGGCAAAACAATAGTAAATAATGATCAGCCAGCAGGAAAAACTGGAGACATCTTAGATCTCAGCAGTAATAGTGATTACATTAAAGGTAAGATGCCAAAAGGTTATCACTACTCAACTCCTAGTGAATTAAACGGTAAGACTCAGCCAGAGAATTTAACTTATACGACAACTTCTCAAAAAGCGACAGTATATATAACTGGTGAATCCGATGAATCTATTGAAATTGCTTTTGTAGATATTGATAGTGGTGAAACACTTAACACCAATAAACCAACTGGCTACTATACAGGTGATACACTTGATCTTACACCAACAAGTAAGGAAATAGCGGGCAAAATCCCTGAAGGTTATCACTATGCAACAGAAAAGGAATTGAGTTCAAAAAGTAAGAGCCAACCGGCGAATCAGGAATATGATGGAGGATTACTGCATACAGTAATTGTATATATAGCAGCCAGCAAAGTCTCAGACGATTCAGAGAGTGCTGTAACCATTCACTACTATTTACAAGACAAGGATAACAAACCAACAGAAATACAAATAAGACCTGACAGAAAAGCTGGCGGAAGATTTAATGAAACTCTCCATTTAGATTCAGAAACAGAGACGATACCAGATGGCTATACTGCTGTTCCTAAAAAGCAAGATGTTAAAATAACATCAAGTAAAGGCCAGGAAGTTACTTTCTACTACAAAGGTAATGCAAGAACCAATATTAATATCGAGTTTAAAGATACTAAAGGAAATACTGTTCAAGCTGCAAAAACAAGCAGCAAAACATACTATAACGGAAACTCATTAGAGTTATTCGATAAAGACGGGAAGTTTGTTGATCAGGGTGGAGTTACTAAACCATCTGGATATGAAGTAACACCAGAAGCAAAACTAAAAGCCCTGGGACTTGAGCAGCCGACAATATGTAAACCGGGACAGACACTCGTAACAGTTTATGTAGATAAAGCTGCACAGAATCTTGTTGTCGAACATAGAGTTAGAAGCATTAATGGGGCCCTTGTACAAGGAATGAAAACTACGACTGATGTTTCTAGACCAGATGGAACATTTAGTATCGACGTCAATGAAAAGGTACATCGTGCTCCATCATCAAAATACAAGTTATCAGGGTATGCGTATGAACTAAATAATAATTCTAATACAACTATTGGACCTAGAGTTATTCCAGGTAATGGAATAATTACAGTGCGTGCCGATGAGGTAAAAGACGGTAAAATAACTCTTATCTACATGATTAGATAGAATTTTATGCCTTAAATTCTTTACCTATATAAATAATAAAGAAGAAATGACATCAAAATAAACACTGGTGGAAATCGAAGTATGATTTTCATCAGTGTTTTTTGAGTGGTAAGCACCAAATAACCGACGGGTAGAAAAAGGACCGATCATTCTGATATCTTTATCTTCAGAACAATCGGTCCTTCTCTTTATTATTTGATTTCTCGTTTGGCTTAGGTTATTGCTTACACCTCGCTTGGACTTCTGCTGCCCACGGTAAATAATCCTCCAGCTCTTCCGCTGATGGATTGCCATAATATTTTGGCAGTTCAGAAAATATATACGTCAGGTATTTTTCAAAGTTAAGCCCGTTTAAGCGTGTTGTTTCAGCTAAGCTTAAAATGAAGAATGCCATCAAAATAGGCCACCCGTGCCAAGTTTTAGGCCACTCTCTGCCACATAATGAGCCACCCTTTGCCACGAAATAGGCCACTACTAGAAAAACCTCCTGTATACTCTAGTTGTATGCGTGAAATCACATGCAATTATATATATGGAGGTTTTCTTTTTTGAAAATATTATTTCGAAAGATTCTTGAACTTCATGCTCAAAATGTTTCACAGCGAAAAATCGCGGTGATTACCGGCAACTCTAGAACCAAAGTTTCTGAAGTTATCCACTTGGCTGAAGAACAAAATTATGGGCTCTTTAAACCCAGTACGGTACGCAAATATGTTAAAGAACTTCGCGAAAAGTACAAAATTGAAAAGAAAATTAAACAGCGCCAATATGCTGCTGTCCCCGAATTACCAATGGGGCTCCAGGGACAGATGGATTTTGGTGAAACAACCCAGCTGACTACCACCGGAACACGCATTAAGCTCTACTTCTTTGCTTTTGTGTTATCCCATTCCCGCTATAAATACTTGGAATGGCAGCGAACACCCTTTACTACAGATGATTTAGTTCGCTGTCTCCTTCACACTTTTCAGTTTCTAGGCGGTAAACCAAAACAAATTGTTTTTGATCAAGATCGAATCATCATGGTTGATGAAAACAGTGGTGATCTAGTTTTTACTCAAGCTTTTCAAGCCTTTAAAGCAAGTGAACACCTTGAAGTTTATGCCTGTCGCGGGAGTGATCCCGAGTCTAAAGGCAAAATAGAGAATGTGGTTCAGTTTGTGAAAAAGGGTTTCGCCCGTGGTCGGGTATTTACTAACCTTGAGTCTTGGAATGAAGAAAGCTGTGCTTGGCTTAAAAGGCGGGGTAACGGCAAACAGCATAATGGAACTAAAAAGATTCCGGCAATCGTGTTTGAAACAGAACGGGCTCATTTACAGCCAATAGCTTATAATCACGAAATAACGGCAAAGGAAGTAATCAAACGAGCTGTGCGTGAGGATAACACCATTATGTATCGGAGTAATCGTTATAGTGTTCCTCTTGGAACGTATGATTGTAATCAAAAAAAGGAGGTGGTCTTAGAGATTAAAGAAGATAAATTAAACATCGTTGATTTAAAGACTGGTGAAATTTTAGCTGATCACCAACTCACTCAGGCTAGCGGAAAACTCATTCAGCGCAGCTGTGACCGCCGTAATTCTGGAATTGAATTAACGCGCTTAACGGCCGAAGCAATTAAACTTTTTCCCAATGCGAAACCAGCACACAAGTTTATCAAACTCCTTGCAGCCAAGTACCCGCGTTATCTCCGCGATCAGCTGAATATAATTTTAAAGTTAGGTGGTGATTATTCAGATAAAGAAATGAATCAAGCATTACATTATTGTCTCAAAAATCAATTGATTAGTGCTAATGATTTGAAAGCAGCAATTAAAAAGCTCCCGCAGTATCAAAAACATTTAGCAGCAGTTAAGACTGAAACAAAAAGTCTTCCCTTAGCTAAAGAAACTAAAGTAAAACTAAAGCCGTACCAGCCTGAAGTTAGATCGCTGGAAGTTTATACCAATATTTTGAAAGGAGATGGTGATGGAACAGATTAAAGAGATTCAGACGATTATGAAAGAACTTAGATTAAGCGCTGCTGCTAAAGTTATCCCTGAATTAGTACAGACCGCTAATGTTGATCAAGCAAGTTACAGTGATTTCCTCTTATCAGTCATGCACAAAGAACAAAAAGAGCGTGCTGAGAAAGCACGCTTACGACGATTTACTTGGGCAACTCTTCCCTATCAACGCTCCTTAGATGAATTTGAAGTTAATATTCAACCTGCCCTAAGCCAAAAGCAATTTAACGAATTACGAGAGCTCAATTGGGTTGATCAAAGTTATAACTTAATTCTTCTCGGTCCAACCGGAGTCGGCAAAACTTTTTTATCAGTTGGTCTATGCGTTGAAGCAATTAATAACGGCTACAGTGCCATCTTCATCACGATGGGAGATTTAATCAAAGTCCTCAAAACTGAAACCATCTCCCGTCAATCACAAATTCGTCTCAAGCACTTATTAAAGGCCAATTTAATTGTACTTGATGACTTAATGTTTATGGCTTTAGACCAAGATGAAGCTAATCTCCTTTTTTATTTCATCAACAAGTTATATGAACAAACTTCATTCATTATTACATCCAATAAGAGTCCTGAACAATGGAGTGAAGTAATTGGTGATGAAGTCATTACGGGAGCTATTTTGGATCGAATTGTCCAAAAGTCTCAAGTAATTGAGATGATTGGAGATAGTTATCGGGTAACTCATCGGCAAACCATCTTTAAAGACAATAAATAGAAATAAAAATAAGAAGGGTCAGCTTAACAGCCTTAAAATAATGGGAATTTTAGCGCCAAATTTAATTAAGCTCTTCAGATCCGCAAGAATAAAGACATTGGATTAAGAACTACCATTATTTTAAATGAAGGAGGGAACAGAAACAAGTTTAAAAGTTGAACAAGTATCAATTTAAATGGAAATTTAAAGGAGGGGTTGACCAAAGAAATGGTTAACGTTAATTAGCAAAACATAGGTAAAACTGGGCAAAATTATCGAGCATAAACTGGTAAAACGTTATTGACAACTACACAGCGCCTTTTACCTACATTGTATTACCGCCTTGCACAACAATAACATACATCAAGAGAAAGAAAAAGACCTTGAACCGCATTAATTCAAGATCTGTGAGTATTTTAAGACTTTAATTATTAGTAGAAATATCCTGCTTCAGCTGGTTTTATTGTCGAGACAACACTGAGACCGTTTAAGAGATCACCTAATTGTTTTTGATTTAACTTTAACAGTTCTTCTGGTTCATTAGGCCATTGTAATCTTCCGTGATCAACCCGCTTATAAAGCAGGATAAAGCCGTCAGATTCATGATAGAGAGCTTTAAAGCGGTCCCGTCGATTGCCGCAGAAGAGAAAAAGTTCAGGCTGGAAGGGATCAAGATCAAACTGCTCATGAACGATCGCAGCTAACCCGTCAATTCCTTTGCGAAGATCAGTTTTACCACAGATTAAATAGACGGCTTTTAAAGCTTGAAAGTTAATTAACCGATTCAAGACTGACCTCACTTTGTAAGAAGAAGTTATCCATCGTAAATACCTCAATCATTTAATTGAGATCATCATAAAGGAAAAAGCACCATCAACCTAGATGTCGGTTATTTGGTGCTTACCACTCAAAAAACACTGATGAAAATCATACTTCGATTTCCACCAGTGTTTATTTTGATGTCATTTCTTCTTTATTATTTATATAGGTAAAGAATTTAAGGCATAAAATTCTATCTAATCATGTAGATAAGAGTTATTTTACCGTCTTTTACCTCATCGGCACGCACTGTAATTATTCCATTACCTGGAATAACTCTAGGTCCAATAGTTGTATTAGAATTATTATTTAGTTCATACGCATACCCTGATAACTTGTATTTTGATGATGGAGCACGATGTACCTTTTCATTGACGTCGATACTAAATGTTCCATCTGGTCTAGAAACATCAGTCGTAGTTTTCATTCCTTGTACAAGGGCCCCATTAATGCTTCTAACTCTATGTTCGACAACAAGATTCTGTGCAGCTTTATCTACATAAACTGTTACGAGTGTCTGTCCCGGTTTACATATTGTCGGCTGCTCAAGTCCCAGGGCTTTTAGTTTTGCTTCTGGTGTTACTTCATATCCAGATGGTTTAGTAACTCCACCCTGATCAACAAACTTCCCGTCTTTATCGAATAACTCTAATGAGTTTCCGTTATAGTATGTTTTGCTGCTTGTTTTTGCAGCTTGAACAGTATTTCCTTTAGTATCTTTAAACTCGATATTAATATTGGTTCTTGCATTACCTTTGTAGTAGAAAGTAACTTCCTGGCCTTTACTTGATGTTATTTTAACATCTTGCTTTTTAGGAACAGCAGTATAGCCATCTGGTATCGTCTCTGTTTCTGAATCTAAATGGAGAGTTTCATTAAATCTTCCGCCAGCTTTTCTGTCAGGTCTTATTTGTATTTCTGTTGGTTTGTTATCCTTGTCTTGTAAATAGTAGTGAATGGTTACAGCACTCTCTGAATCGTCTGAGACTTTGCTGGCTGCTATATATACAATTACTGTATGCAGTAATCCTCCATCATATTCCTGATTCGCCGGTTGGCTCTTACTTTTTGAACTCAATTCCTTTTCTGTTGCATAGTGATAACCTTCAGGGATTTTGCCCGCTATTTCCTTACTTGTTGGTGTAAGATCAAGTGTATCACCTGTATAGTAGCCAGTTGGTTTATTGGTGTTAAGTGTTTCACCACTATCAATATCTACAAAAGCAATTTCAATAGATTCATCGGATTCACCAGTTATATATACTGTCGCTTTTTGAGAAGTTGTCGTATAAGTTAAATTCTCTGGCTGAGTCTTACCGTTTAATTCACTAGGAGTTGAGTAGTGATAACCTTTTGGCATCTTACCTTTAATGTAATCACTATTACTGCTGAGATCTAAGATGTCTCCAGTTTTTCCTGCTGGCTGATCATTATTTACTATTGTTTTGCCTGTCTTAGCATTTACAAAATCCACACCGATACTATGTAAAGTTGCTGCTTTGTAATAGAAGGTAAATGCTTTGCCTTCATCAGCTTTAAGTACCCAATCTTGAGGTTCTTGACCAGGAACAACTTCATATCCATCTGGTGCTGTTGCTGCTGAAGCAGTAACCTTTTGTCCGACACGTCCACCGATCTTACTGTCTGGCAGTACTGATGTTGTTGTATTGTTGCCTAGTTTGTCCTGCAGATAGTAATGAACTGTTACTGCGTTTTTGTCTGTGGTGTTTACTCTGTTTCCTACGACATAAACATTTTCTGTTTGAACGTCATCAGTATATGTAGGGTTCTTAGGCTGCTCAAGTCCTAACTTATTTAATTCATCTGTTGTGGCATAATGGTAACCATTTGGTAACTTGCCAGCAAGATCTTTACTATTTTCACTTAGGTCTAATTCGTCACCTGTTATATGTCCAGAAGGTGTAATTGTGCCAACAGTTTCCTTAGTATTAGCATCTATAAAATTAATAGTGATGTTATTTTGAGCATCTGCCGTGTAATAGAAGGTAACTTCACCAGGTTTACTGGCTTCAAAAGTATATTTCTGATCCTCGCTTACGATCGTATAGCCAGGAATTTCTTGTTCTTTAGCTTTAGCAGAGATTATAGTTTGAGTACCAACGCGACCACCAACTTTACGATCAGGTTTTAAGGATGTCGTTGTTTCCTTTCCATCCTTATCCTTCAAATAGTAGTGAATTGTTAATGCATTAGAATCTGTATCTTTAACATCATTACCTATAACATATACTTTTTCGGTTTGTTCTTTAGTGGTATATGTTATTTCTTTTGGTTGTTCAAATCCTAAGTCCTTTAATTCATCTGCTGTGGCATAGTGGAACCCATCCGGGATTTTACCTAGATCTTTACTATTTTCACTTAGATCTAATTTATCACCAGTTACGTGACCCGTAGGCTTAATAGAACCAACAGTTTCTTTAGTATTTGCGTCAACAAAATCGATGGTAATGTTGTCTTGGGTATTAGCTGTGTAATAGTAAGTAATTTCTTTACCACCGTCTGCATTTAATTCCCATTTAACAGTTTCTTGACCAGGAACAATCGTGTAGCCGTCGGGCGCTTTTTGATCATCATCTTCAGGACTGATAGTAAGAGTATCACCAACTAAACCGCCTTTAAATGTGTCGGTCATTCCCGGAACATTAGTTGTAGTATCTTTGAGGTAATGATGGATTTTAACACCATTTGCATCATGTCCGTCGATCTCATCTCCGGCAACATAAATTGTGACATCTTGTCCTTTTGCTTTAAAGGTTGGATTTTCAGTTGGTTGAGTCTTGCCGTTCAGTTCAGTTTCTTTAGCGTAGTGATAGCCTTTAGGCATCTTACCTTTGATGTAATCTCCAGTAGCTGAGATATCTAAAATATCATCAGTTTTACCAACAGGATTGTCATGAGCTACTTCGTTATCATTCTTCGCATTGACAAAATGAATGGTTAAGTTGTTTTGCTCATTAGCGGTGTAATAGAAGATAATTTCCTTACCCTCATCTGCCTTTAATTCCCATTTAACAGTTTCCTGACCAGGAACAATTGTATATCCGTCTGGCGCAGTTTGATCATCATCTTCAGGACTGATAGTAAGAGTATCACCAACTAAACCGCCTTTAAATGTGTCGCTCATACCAGGAACAGTCTTGGTAGTACCTTGGAGATAATGATGGATCTTGATGCCATTATCGGCAGTTCCGTCATCTGCAACTTTGTCACCAGCAATATAAACAGTTACATCTTGTGGTGTTGCTTTATATTCTGGATTTTCTGGCTGAGTCTTGCCGTTTAGTTCATCACCTGTTGCGTAGTGATAGCCTTTAGGCATCTTATCTTTAAGATAATCTCCAGCAGCCGAAAGATTTAAAGTATCACCAGTCTTACCAGCAGGATTATCATGAGTTACTTCGTTATCATTTTTTGCATTAACAAAATGAACAGTTAAGTTACTTAGTTCATTAGCAGTGTAGTAGAAGATAATTTCCTTACCTTCATTTGCCTTTAGATCCCATTTAACAGTTTCTTGACCAGGAACAATTGTATATCCGTCTGGAGCTTTTTGATCATTATCTTCAGGGCTTACAGTGATAGTATCACCAACAAAACCACCCTTAAGTGTGTCACTCATTCCGGGAACGGTTGTTGTAGTTCCTTGGAGATAGTGGTGAATTTTGATGCCGTTTGCAGCATTGTTTTCAACTTTATCACCAGCGATATAAACAGTTACATCTTGTGGTGTTGCTTTATATTCTGGGTTCTCTGGCTGAGCCTTGCCGTTTAGTTCATCACCCGTTGCGTAGTGATAGCCTTTAGGCATCTTATCTTTAAGATAATCTCCGGCAGCCGAAAGATTTAAAGTATCACCAGTCTTACCAGCAGGATTATCAGTAGTTACTTCATTATCATTCTTCGCATTGACAAAATGAACAGTTAGATTAGTTTGCTCATCAGCGGTGTAGTAGAAGATAATTTCCTTACCTTCATTTGCCTTTAGTTCCCATTTAACAGTTTCTTGACCAGGAACGATCGTGTATCCTTTCGGAGCTTTTTGATCATCATCTTTAGGGCTTACAGTAATTGTATCACCAACGAAACCACCCTTAAGTGTATCGCTCATACCAGGAACAGTCTTGGTAGTACCTTGGATGTAATGATGGATTTTGACGGCATTCTCAGCGCTGTTCTCAACCTTGTCTCCTGCAAGATAGACTTTAATATCTTGACCAGTTGGGCCATACTCAGGATTCTTTGGCTGAGTCTTACCATTTAATTCATCACCATCAGCATAATGATAACCATCAGGGATCTGGCCTTTAACGTAATCGCTATTAGCGGTTAGATCTAAGATATCTCCTGTATGATGACCGGTTGGAGTATCTGTCTTGATAACGTTGTCGTTTTTGGCGTTAACAAAGTCAACTTTAATATTATCTTGCGTATTTGCGGTGTAGTAGATAATAATCTCTTTACCGCCATTTGGACTAAGCTGCCATTCTACTGGCTGCTGACCAGGCACAAGGGTATACCCTTTAGGTGCGGCGTGTTCTTGAGCGCCAGGATATACGATAATTTTGTCTCCAATTTTTCCTCCGACAAATCCGTCAGTCATACCAGGAACGGTTTTTGTAGTTCCTTGGAGGTAATGATGAACTTTGATTCCGCAATCAGCATTGACGGTTTCACTGACCTCATCACCAGCAATATAAACATTCACATTACCAGGATCCATCGGATGGAAGGTAGGATTTGGAGTCTGTGGTCGACCCATTAATTCATCATCTGTAGCATAATGATAGCCTTTAGGCATCTTGCTCTTAACGTAATTACTGTTTTCAGAAATATCCAATACATCATCAACATAACCAATAGGGTTATCTGTGAGAACTGTTTCATTATTCTTTGCATTTGTGAAGTTAACCGTAATATTTGAGAGCTGATCAGGATCGTAATAGAAGCTGATATCTTGAACTGTATCACCGTTAAGTTCGATAGTTACTGGCTGCTGGTTAGGGACAGGAGTGTATCCGGTTGTTGGAATTGGAAGACTGTTTTGATCATATGGGTCAATTTTAATAATGTCTCCAACGTATCCAAAAATTTGTTTCGGATACGCATTTGGAATCTCTTGCTGGGTTCTATTGTTAATAAAGTGAATAAGAGCTCCGCCTTGACCGTATTGAATTTCATCACCAGCTAAATAAACCGTAACTTCCTGGGGAGTATCCTTATAAGTAGGATTTTCCGGCTGAATTTTTCCATTTAATTCATCGGCAGTTTTTGCATAGTGATAGCCTTTAGGAATCTTTCCTTTAACATAATCACTAGTTTCTGTTAAGTCTAAAGTATCGTCAGTTTTGCCGACCGGTTTATCCGTAACGACTGTTTTACTAGTTCTGGCATTCACAAATTTAACAGTTAAATTTGTTTGGTCGTTAGCTGTGTAATAGAAACTTATTTCGCCAGGCTTTACTGGATCAAATGTGTATTTTTGATCCTTTTGGTCAGCTGCTAAAGTGTATCCTGCAGGTGCAGCTTGTGCTGGATCTGCTGTTGCGATTGTAAGTTCAGTTCCAACTCGACCACCTACTTTACGATCTGGTTTTAAAGATTTAGTGGTATTTGTGCCGCTTTTATCTCTTAGATAGTAGTGGATTGTTAAAGCATTAGCATCCGTAGCTTTTACTTCATTACCAACCACGTAAACTTTTTCAGTCTGAGGAGTATTAGTATAAGTTGGATTACTTGGCTGTTTAAAACCTTTGTCCTTTAGTTCATCCTCTGTTGCATAGTGGAAGCCATCTGGTAACTTGGCAAGTCCGCTGCCGCCTTTACTGATGTCTAACTCATCACCAGTATAATAATCTCCCGGTTTATCAGTGCCAACGGTTTTGCTAGTGTTAGCATCTACGTATTCAATTGAGATGTTGTTTTGTAGATTAGCAGTGTAATAGAAGGTAAATTCTTTACCACTATTTGGAGTTAGCGTCCATGACTGACTTGTCTGATTAGGCGCTAACGTATAACCGGCTGGAGCTGCCGCTGGTTGAACTGTAACCGTTTCGCCAATTTGACCGCCAATGTGAGCATCATTTAAAACAGGAGTTTTAGTTTCAGTTCCAGTTTTATCTTTAAGATAGTAATGAACTGTTACCGCGTTGGTATCAGTGGCAGGGAGCACTGCACCTTTGTAAACTAATGTTATAACTTGGTCAAAGTCGCCAAAAGTTATTTTGGCTGGAGTAGTTAGAGGCTTTTGATCCAAATTAGCATGGTCAAAAGTGTAATATTCCTTGTTGTTGAGCGTTAGAGATCTAATCGGATCAACAACAATTGATGTGCCATAATCACCAGAATGTTCACCATTTTTGATGTCATCGGCTAATCCAGTCAATAAGCTGCTGTCAATAGGATTTCCTTTTTGGTCAACATAATTAAGGGTGATATGTTTACGGGCAACGACTTTCACAGTTGATTTAGCAGTAACTGTTGGAAGTGGAGTGTTCTGGAACCCATTTGGTGCATAGGTGTAAGAAATGTCATAACTTCCCGGAGTATTTGTATCAACTGTACCGCTGTGCTGAATCTGTCCATAGGAGAGGGCAGAGCCGTCTTTTGCGGTACCACTGTCGAAGCCATCTTTTGGATCGAGCGTTTGACCCTCGTAGATTGTAATATCTTTACCTTTTAAAGAAGATTTATTCTTTTCAAACTTGTAGGTAATTGTTTGGGGCTGTTCAGTGGCTGTGATTGAAGCCGTCGTTGCATCAAATGAAGTATCAGCCGTTGTTGCACCAGTTGAGATAGAAGCGCTAGCTAAATAATATTCGCCGCCTTTTTCAACGCTCTTGATTTTGTCAATTGCATCAGTTAAGGAGATCTGATCACCAACTTTAGCGTTTGCTTGTGCTGTTGGGGTCGTGATATCTTTGCCGTCAGGTCCAACAAATTTGGTGTTAGCAACCCCGTAACCGGTGTAAGCAAAACTTTCTAACTTAAACTGCTGTAAGTTACGATTGCCGCCGGTAACGCCAGCGATTGCAAATGATAGTGAAGTAGTACCTTGAGGGATCCAAGCATCGAGGCTCTTCTTCCAAGTTTTACCATCATATGTAACAGTTAAGACGTGATCTGAACCAGTATAATTAGCTTCAAATGGAAGGAACTGGTTATTTATTGGTTCAGTAATTTTAGTTGCTGGAGCGTCAGATCCATCGTAAGTGTAGACAGTAGAGCGGCCGCTTATGATTTTGTCATAAGCAAATGAACCAAAAGACTGATTGCTTGCAGTATGGAATCTAACTGGATCTTGATCGTAGGAACTGGTTCCATAGGCTCCGGCAGGATCCCAATAAGTATCCAGCTTAAATCCGAATCCATCAGGAAGTCCAGCGATTCCCAAACAGCCGCCGGCAGCTCCGATTAAATCATTGCTTCCCGTATGGAAAGCAATCCCGATTCCGTCTGCTCCGCCTTGACCAGCTGATTTATTACCTAGGTTTACTTGACCCTTTAAACTAAAGTTATCATTAACACTGATTTTAGTTTTTAACGTTGCGTTACCTGTTTTGGCAGCAAGATCGGGTGTTAGAGTTAGAATACCGTTAACTGCATCCCATTTTGCATCACCGTTCATGTTAAAGTAATTTTGGAAATTACTAGGTGTTACGTTGATTGATCCAAATTCAGCTTGACTCGAAATGTCTTGAGCGCTTACAGATGGATTGGAAGTAATCAAATTATCAGCTAAACTCTTGTTATTGCTATAAGCTGATGGCCATTGAGGCACTGCATCAGCTTTTACTGAGCTAGCAGCTGTTCCAATTCCGAGCACTAAGCCGAATGTTGTAATTCCGGCAACAACCCATTTTTTGCCGGACTTGTACATCTTATAATGAACTTTTTCGTCCATAAGGATGTACTTTTTATTTCTAAATTTCAAAGAAAATTCCTCCTAAAGTATAAATGTAACAGCTTTATTTTATCATTAAATGGATTTAAGTATGAAAAGTATTATTTTATATCAATCGCTTAAATTTGATGTTAATTTAATAAATAAAAGCATTTCTTTTATAAAAGCGTATCGCGTTAAAAGGATCTATTTAGTATATTTTTAATTTCGCTTTGGGCTGATCCAGGTGCCTGATCCATAACCTAGAATTGTTTGAATAGCTGGAATAAAGGTTACAACTATAGTCAAAGCGTTCATAATCCACCAAATCAGCATGTAAAGGGGAGCAAAGAGAAGATACCTAAATTTTTGTCGGTTATTATCAATGACCAAAGAGGTAAGTAATTGAAGAATTCCCGCAATCATTTCAAAGCAGATAAAGACTAAAGCTGTTGTTAAAAGGTGAACCAAACTTGCAAACTTTTGCGTAATGATCATTTTGGCAGTAATGATTAATAAGAAAAAAGTCAAAATCCAAAACAGAAACGACCAAATGATGCTTAGAGTTTGGTCGATGAACATCAGCGTTAGTCCAAAATTTTTAAAAGGGTGGAGAAAGACACTCTTGAAGTTGGTTAACCATACTTCAGTTCCGCCTTTAGCCCACCGCTTACGCTGCTGGTAAAGCGATTTTGCTGTCTCGGGGACGGCTGTGTAAAAAGTTATATCCGGTGCAAAGATGGAAATCCAGCCATTGAGCTGGTGATCCCAGGCGGCGCTGATATCTTCTGTTGCACGATCTTGGCGAAATAAACCGACATCAATTAATGCATCTTTCCTATACATGGTACTTGCACCACTGTATGCGTAAATGCCCCGAATACTCCCAATTCAGTTCTTTTGATGGTACCCACGATACTTGAGAATTCTACGAGCTGGGACTTTGCAACTAACTTATCACGATTATGAATATCTATGTTTCCAGTTACAGCAGCAATATTAGCAGCATCACTTCGAATAAAGTAGTTGACATATTTTTTTAAAGCGTCGGTCTCAGGGATGGAATCAGCATCATTACTTAGAATAAGCTCACCTTTTGCAAAAGCTAAACCGATATTTAAGGCGTGAGCTTTACCCTTATTATCTTCAATCCGAATGACTTTTAGATTTGAATACTGATTTTGCAGATTTTTTAAAATTTTAAGAGTTTGATCATTTGATCCATCGTCGATTACGATAACTTCAAAGTTTGAGTAGTTTAGTTTATTTATCAAGTAGTCAACGGTTTTTTTGATCGTCACTTCCTCGTTGTGCGCAGGAATCATAATTGAGATCATGGGTTCAATCTCACTTGGAAGCTTAATCCAGTCAAGCTGCTGATGCTTGAAAATATATTTATAGCACAGCACGCCTACTGACCAACCGATTCCGCCGATGATCGGATAGAAAATTATAATGAAGAGAACGATATTCAAAATTGTTACATTTAAATGCCAGAAATTTAACACGGATTTGCTCCAAAATTTAGAAAATGATTAAAACGAAATAAGAAAATATATAATAACTTCATTTTAATTAGAATTATTCTAAAAATCTTAGATTTATCCAAGTATTAAATAAAATTTATCTTTTTAGATAAGAATTTTATAAGTAATATATGGATATTTTGATTATTAATAAGATACAATATAGCTTGGACTCTATTCCAAAAGGAGAATTTAATGAAATTTAAAATTGCTGGTTTGGCCAGTACAGCATTGCTGCTGATTTCGCCAATTGCTGGTGCGATGACATCAGTGGCAAATGCCAATACTGTCCATGCCGATAACAACTGGGATTACGATGTTGATAATCCCGGACTTGGATCGTACGATGCGCTATTGCAGAACGCGGGTCCAACTGACGGAATCGTTGATTGGTATCCTACCAAAGCTGCTGTCGGAGAAAATCCAACACCGCAGGACTTGGTACAGAATTTAATCGACCTTTCAATTGCTACCAACGATGCAACTTCAAATGCGCGGAAGGTATTATTTAATGATACAACTGGCAGTTATAATGGGACGCATCCCGAGTATGCGGATACTTTCGATAAGTACGGTCTAGCCTTAGGATTTATCGCGCAGATTTTGAACATGAATAATAGCAAGTCTGGTCTTGGTGCTAAGCTGGAACAAGGCGCTGATCCGAGCGGCAGCATGGATTTAGCTGGCAGCGACGGCAAAAGTATTATTACTGAAAGGATTCAGAAAAATCCCAAAGACCATGCCAGCAGTATCGGCAAAAACATTTCGGATGTTTTAGGAACTGCATTTTTTGGCAACGCTGATGATGCCTATGCTCAGATTTATGTGAATGGATATGACAACGTTTCGCAAAATGCTGAGAATATCATTCGCGAAGCAACTTCGAGTATTACAATTGTTGCTCAAAGTAAGTCAACTGGCAAAAAAGCAACCGCTGTTTTTAAGTTAAACAACAAGACTTTGCCTAAATTAGCTGACGGAAGTCTGCTTAACAACTATATTGACGGCAGTATGTATGCTTTGGAAAAAGATAACAACGGTAAGGATATTGCCGGCCTTAACCTAACTACTGCGACTAAATCAGAGATTGATAATATTAAGTTTTCTAAGAAGTCTACTTTCTGGGCAGATGGAAATGGTGATGGCACGATCGTTGTCCCTCGCGGAACCACTGCAAAGCAAATTGCTGATCTAATCGCCAAGAAAAAACTTGACGGCAACAATTCGTACCGCGAAACTGCCCCAATGAAGGCAATCCAAAATGCTGACGGAACTCCTCTTGAGGGGATTTCAGGGACTCATGGGTATAATCACTTAATTGAAAATGCCGGTGCTGGGGGAAGCTTGTCTTCATATAATAATAATATTGTTAATGGTATATTTCATAGTTTGAAAGGACCTGACGGGGATACCGGTCATTTTGTGGAATCAAGTAACGATTTTAATGGTAATAATCAGTGGTTTGGTGGCACTATAAATGGTTCAGTTCGAAACGCTGAAAGTATGGTTGATACAAACTCAATCTTTATCGATTGGAATTCTAATAAATCAGCCTCAATAATTCCAAACGCAAACATTTCTGAAGCTAATCCGTTTGGAATTGATCCGTATGTTCTTAAAATTCCGGATTCTATGAAACCAAATAAGGCATTTGATGTTCCGAATACTGCGGCGCTTGATAATGACACTAATAAAAAGAGCAATATTGGTAAAGTAGGACATTTATTCAAACCAGCAAGTTTTATTAAAGAATCATATGATGCTAATCATTTTGTAAACGGTGATCCTGAGTTTAAGGATTCAGATTCAAGTAAGATCGCTCAAAGTATTGTAAGTAACGGTAGCTTTTCAGGTACTAATTCAAACGCAAGTATCAAGAAGAGTTTTACTTATGAAGCACCAGTTAATACTTGGATGTATAAATCATATAATAATCCTTATTCGACAGTTGTAAGTAGCCAGGGTGCTGAGAAACTCAATAGTGATAGTACAACTGAAGATACCATTACTCCTCAGGAAGCAGTTGATTTAGCTGATCCAAATAACGATAAGCCAAATCTTAATTCTGCAACTACTTTGAAGTTGAATCCAGGTCAAGCAGAGGTTGTTTATACCGGTGAAAAAAACGGAAACAAGGTTTACTATTATGTAGGTACATATGATGAAGGAACAGACACTTTAACGATTGATTTACCTAATACAGCGGTAGGCTCTATCACGATTGAGGATAACGACGCCTATCCTTATGGAGCACTTATGAAATATGGTGCTGTTGGGACAGATGGTGCAGATTTAGTATTACCACCATCACCACCAACTCAAGGAGGAATAGCTAAATTACCAAACCCAGGTGAGCCATTGTCTGGGGTATATAGAGCATCAGAATTTAATACTGGAGGAGCATATAGTTTAGATTTTGGTACAAATTTATCTTCATCAGCAACCGACCGAGATAGAACACTTGCTCCATATGTTAAAAAGAAGCTTTCAAAAAATCAATCAATGTTCTTTGTTCAAACTTGGGATAAAAACGTTGTTACTAAAAGTGGTGAATTTAAACCTTTGATTTATAATACTAATTTTGGAAATATCTCTGGGTCGGGGGGATCTAGTACTTTTTTAGGCAAAGTTGATTCACCAAATTTTGAATCAAAATACTACATCGAAGGTGTTATTGAGGTAAATTCATCAGGAACAGCGGTTTCTAAATATACTATAAACGACCATGCTGTTCAAAGCAGCGATACTAAGAAGGCATCATTTAACTCTAATCTTTACAACTATGTTCATAGTGGTTTTGCTGATACGGATATTAACAACGTTACTAACAAAACCAAAAACAACAGTCGGTTTTTCGTATCACAGGACTTCTCCGTTGGACCTGTATCAAGTGATTTGGTTTCTAAAACTGGTGACAGTGCAGTAGATAGTGATCCAAATAAGATTCTTGAGACAGTTGCTAAGAATAGCGATCCGACAAAAGCTGGAACACTAAATGATGATACTGAACCGGCTAAAGCAGAGTTCACCGCAGAAAACGGCTACAAATTAGTTACTCTTGACGAAGCTGCTGAAAAGCAGGGGACAACAGTAGATGCTTTGGCTAATGAAGTTGCTAAGACGACTGGTAAATCCTTAGACCTCGTCAAGAGAACTAAATGGCTTGAAGCATCGTTACCTCGCCTTAGAGATAACGCTGGAACAGCCCGCATCAATGTTGTGGTTTACGACAAAGAAGCAGTTCCTGCACCTACCAAGCAAGATACAAAACCATCGTTCTCGACGACGGACGTGAGCGGCGGCAATGATCCATTCAACGTCAGTTTTAGACCATACACGACCACTTATGATGACGGCGCAGTTTTGAAATCATCAGATGTGCCGGATAATTTCAAAAATCTTTTAACAAAAACTTTAGTTGCTGGAAACCCTGACTTGGTTGACAGCACGGGAAAAGTATTCACAAACAAATTGCAGCAAGTGCTCATTAGCTCGTTTCTAGGCAGCTGGCAGCAAAATGACGGCAGCTTCAAGCAGACTGACTCGACACGTGGCGTGAGTTCACCGCTCTACATGTACGGAGGTTTTGGCATCAGCAACTCTGACACAAAGAACTCTTATACGCAGTGGCCAAAAGGCTACACTGATAACAGCGGAGACTACAACAGTGCTGTGAACAGCTTCTCAGGCGACTTCTATCGCGGAGGGGCAGATCTGAAAACAGCTGATGGCAAGAGCGCCATTAAGGGAATTCCGTTTTCTGCAATAACGGTGGACACCACTAAGCTGGATCTCACAAAAGCTGGTACTTACCCGGTAGTTTATACTTACACTAACCCGGATAATGCGAAGGACACCGCAAGCATTACCGTGCCGGTCAACGTAACTGATTCATCAGCACCAGTTTTCGCGTTCCAAGGTTCAACGAATTCAACAATCAACGTTGGTGACAGTTTTAATGAAAAAGAATACAAAGTTGTCGGCTCATGGGCAATTTTCAACAACTATGGTGGAGATTACTCGAAGCTTCCTAACTTTGAAGGCATTGCGAAAAATGGCGACGGAACCCCGCAAGTAACCATCACGGGTCATGTTGATACTCGTACTCCTGGAATTTATCAGCTAACCTACAAGGCAACAAGCATCACCGGATCCACTACGACCATGATCAGAAACATTACGGTGCTGGCTAAAGATAATGCGTCTGACTGGAGCGTTACGCCTAATAAGATGGTAGGATATATCAACTATGTGCCAGGCTATGGCATTATGGTGTACAATGCCCCGCAGGTGGAGCAACCGGTCAAAGGTTATCCCACGGAACAGCGTGGAAGATCAGTCAAAAAGCTGTTAATTCAAAAGGTGAAGTCTACTACGCAGTCGGCGGCAGCCAGTGGATTAATGGGAAGTATGTGTCGTTCACGCCAATTAACACGATGACACCGCTTCGAGGCGAAGTGCAGATCGTCTACAAGAAAGGCTACGGCGTTAATCTTTGGAAGAGCGCAGGCACGACGAACGGATTCTACCCCGGACGCAAGTTAATGCATGGCAGCAAGTGGAAGACTTCTGGCAAGCAGAATGGCTTTTACAAGATTGGCAAGGATCAATGGGTCCAAGGCGAATACGCTGGATATAGAGCTTACTAATATAATGGATAGAACTCGATAATTTCTGAGTTCTATTTTTTATGCTGAAATTTTAAACTTTGTTACTTAATTGTAAACTTCATGGCCGATCAATAAGCTGCATGCACGTGGAACTCTAGTTAAAAAAGGACACGAGTGCGATTATTTTTTTGAGAGTTACAATTCAAAAATCAAAAAGTTGAAAGTTAATGCCTTATATTAGTAAAATCTATGGTTGATTTACTAGTGAATGCGTTATAATAGAGGTTGAACTCTATTCAAAAAGGAGAATTTAATGAAATTTAAAATTGCTGGCTTGGCCAGTACGGCTTTGTTGCTGCTATCCCCAGTTGCTGGGGCAATGAGTGCAGTGGCAAATGCTAATACTGTCCATGCTGTAAATAATTGGGATTACGATGTTGATAATCCCGGTGTTAGCTCGTACGATGCGCTTTTGCAGAATGCGGGCCCTGTTGATGGAATCGTTGATTGGTATCCTACCAAGGGTGCTCTAGGTGAAAATCCTAGTGCCCAGAAATTAGTTAAGCAGTTAATCGACCTTTCGATCGCTACTAACGATTCTAGCTCGAATGCACGTAAGATTTTATTCAGTGATACGACGGGAAGTCTTAATACTATTCGTCCAGAATACAAAGATACTTATAATAATTATGAGCTAGCGTTTGGATTTATCGCTCAGATTTTGAACATGAACAATACTAAAACTGGTCTTGGTGCTAAGCTCGAACAGAACGCTGAACCTAGTGGTGAAGATGGCGACACAAATAGAGGTAAGGATGACCCTGTTGCTATCGACGGTAATTTAACAAAAGATCCAAAAGATAACGCTAGCAGCATCGGTAAAAATATTTCTGATGTCTTAGGCGGCGCATTCTTTGGTAACGCTGATGATGCTTATGCTCAGGTTTATTTGAACGGTTATGATAACGTTTCACAAAACGAAGCAAACATCATGCGTGAAGCTACTACAAGCATTACGATTGTTGCTCAGAGTAAGTCTACTGGCAAAAAAGCTACTGCTGTATTTAAGCTGAACAACAAGACTTTGCCTAAGGCAGCTACTGGCTCTAAGCTTAACAACTACGTTGATAACAGCCTTTATGCTTTAGAAAAAGACAACGGTGGTAAAGATATTGCAGGCTTGAATTTAACAACCGCAACTAAATCTGAAATCGATAGTATCAAGTTCTCTAAACAATCTACTTTCTGGGCAGACGGTAACGGCGATGGCACGATCGTGATTCCTCGTGGAACTACTGCTAAGCAAGTTGCTGATATGATTGCTAAGAAGAAACTTGATGGCACTAATTCATATCGTGAAACTGCTCCGATGAAGGCTGTGCAGGGTGGAGATCATGCTTATAACCACTTATACGAACCTGATAAAAATTCTGTTGCTTCTCCTGGTGGTGCAGGAACAGCTAACACTGTTTCAATTCCAACTGATGGTAAATTTAACTTTGCCAAAAAGATTACGTACGGAATGAACGGTCCTTCTGCATCTAGTGAATCTAACCCGCAATATCGTGAATACAATAATGTGTTTAATGCAACATCGGGTTTTACTGGGCCTACTAATTCCTCTTCTGATCCAATTATTACAGACACAAATGGATCTAAAGATGCTTGGTTTGGTGGAAGTGCTGAAGCTAATAATGCATCAGGCCATATGTTAGATACAAATAAAATGTTTGATGGAACCTTTAGTAATAGTTCAGCGACAACCGTTCCTAATGCAAGTTCCTCAGAAGCTAATCCATTTGTGAACGATCCTAACGCTCTTAAACCTGAAACTTATATGAATAGCAAGAGTTCGACAGGGGTTCAAAATGTTGCAGGAGTTAAAGATCCAAAATCATTAAGTAATGTTGGTAAGGTTGGACATTTATTCCAGCCTGCAAGTTACGTAAAAGAAGCATATGATGCTAATCATTTTGTAAACGACAATCCTCAATTTAAGGATTCAGATTCAAGCAAAATTGCTCAGAGCATTGCAAATAATGGTAGCTTTGCTAGCACTGATCCTAATGCCGGGATCAAGAAGAGCTTTACTTATGAAGCACCAGTTAACACTTGGATGTACAAGTCATACAACAACCCTTACTCTACAGTTGTAAGTAGTCAGGGTGCTGAAAAACCTTATAGCGGTGCTACTACTGAAACAACTATTAAGCCACAAGAAGCAGTTGATTTAGCTGATCCTAATAATGACAAGCCAAATCTTGATGCTGATACAACGGTGAAATTACCAGCTGCTGGTACAGCGAAAGTTATACAAACTGGTGAACATACTTATTATTATGTAGGTTTATTGGATGGTTCAGGACATTTAGATGCTGAAGCTGGTACTACTACTTTGAAAATTGGGAGTTCAGCTTCTGATGGAGTTTTACAAAAATTTGGTGTTGTAGGTACTGATGGATCTAATTTAGGTGGTGTTAATGCTGCTGCTGCTGAGTCCCCTAGAGCTGCACTAACACCAGGATTAGGAGGAAATGTGTATCGTAAGCCTAACTTCAGTGCTGACAAAAGTTCTACTGATAATTTAAGCTTTGGTACTGGACCAATTGCAGATCCTACTGACGCAAAACTTGCTGCTGCTTTAAAAGCAAACAAAGTATCTAAAGGTAATTCGCAGTTTTTTGTACAAACATGGGATAAAAATGTTGTTTCAGCAAGTGGTTCTACTCCTCTGATTTATAATGTGAACGCGATAAGAACTCCTGCAACGACTTTAACTGCTGATACTTTAGATAAAGTTGACGGTCCAAACTTTGAATCTAAATATTATGTTGAGGGTGTGATTGACTTAGAGGCACCAGATATTAGATACAGCATAAATGAGCATATAGTTCAAAGCAGTGATTCTAAAAAGGCTTCATTTAACTCTAATCTTTACAACAATCCTAATAGTGAATTTTCTAAAGATGCAGATACAAAACACAAAAATAATAGTCGCTTCTTCGTATCGCAAGACTTCTCTGTTGGGCCTGTATCTAGCGATATGGTTTCTAAGACTGGTGACAGCACTGTAGATAGTGATCCTAATAAGATTCTTGATACAGTTGCTAAGAATAGTGATCCTACAAAAGCAAATGATCTAACTGGGGCACCTAATGGTAAAGATGCTAAAGCAGAATTCACCGCAGAAAAAGGCTACAAGCTAGTTACTCTTGACGATGCAGCTAAAAACCAAGGTACAACTGTTGATGCTTTAGCTAACGAAGTTGCTAAAGTTACTGGTAAATCAGTAGATACTGTTAAGAATACTAAGTGGTTAGAAGCATCCCTTCCTCGTGTTAAAGAAAATGCTGGAACAGCCCGCATCAATGTCGTAGTTTATGATAAAGAAGCAGTACCAGCTCCAACTAAGCAGGACACCAAACCATCATTCTCAACAACAGATGTATCTGGCGGCAATGATCCATTTAATGTTAACCTTCGTCCATATACAACTACTTATGATGATGGTGCAGTATTAACTACTGCTAACGTTCCTCAGAACTTCAAGAACTTATTAACTAAGACATTAGTAGCCGGCAACCCAGATTTAGTTGACGCTACTGGAAAAGTTTCAACCAACAAATTACAGCAGATTCTAGTTAGTTCATTCCTTGGCAGCTGGCAGCAGAATGACGGCAGCTTCAAGCAGACTGACTCAGGTGCTGGTGTAAGTTCACCACTATACATGTATGGCGGTTTTGGGATTAGTAACTCTGATACGAAGAACTCATACTCACAGTGGCCGTTAGGTTATACTGACAACAGTGGTGATTATAACAATGCAGTAAGTAACTTCTCAGGTGACTTCTACCGGGGAGCAGCAGATCTTAAGACAGCCGACGGTAAGAGCACGATTAAAGGTGTGCCATTCACTGCCGTAACCGCAGATGTGAGCAAGTTAGATGTAACAAAAGCTGGAACCTACCCAGTAGTTTATACTTACACTAATCCTGATAATGCCAAAGATACCGCAAGCATTACGGTACCAGTAACAGTAAGTGATGCCTCAGCTCCAGTATTTGCATTCCAGGGAAGCACTGATTCAACAATTAATGTTGGCGACAGCTTCAATGAACATGAATACAAAGTAGTAGGATCATGGTCAATCTTCAACAATTACGGCGGAGATTACTCCAAACTTCCTAACTGTGAAGGAATTGCGAAGAATGGTGACGGTACACCACAGGTAACAATTACCGGACATGTTGATACCCATACCCCAGGTATTTATCAGTTAACCTACAAGGCAACAAGTATCAGTGGTGCAAGTACAACAATGATCAGAAACATCACAGTACTGCCAAAAGAAGCAACAACTGACTGGACAATCACTGACATGAAGGCAGTAGGGTATATCAACTATGTACCAGGCTATGGCATTATGGTATACAATGCTCCAGCAGGCGGAGCAACTGGTCAGAGATTAGCCCATGCAACTGCGTGGAAGATCAGTCAGAAAGCAGTTAATACCAAGGGAGACGTGTTCTACCGCGTAGGCAATGCTCAATGGATTAACGGCAAGTACGTATCCTTCAGTCCAATCAGTACGATGACTCCATTAAGAGGAGAAGTACAGATTGTGTACAAGAAGGGATACGGCGTAAACCTCTGGAAGAGTGCAGGCACAACTAACGGCTACTATGCAGGAAGAAAGTTAATGCATGGCAGCAAGTGGAAGACATCTGGCAAACAGAACGGCTTCTACAAGGTTGGGAATGACCAATGGATCCAAGGTGACTACGCAAGTTACAAAGCATATTAATTAATAGAGTAGAATTCGAGCAATCGAGTTCTATTTTTTTGACCAAAAATGACTTAATCCCCAGCAGTTGCACAGTGTAAATAAATTTTTGAATAACGATCAAATTATGAAATTATAATCGATATAATGAATTTATAGTTTTTATTAACAAGGAGACTAAATGTTGGGGGTCAAAAAGACAGTGGGATTTGATTTTAATCGAAAATTAGAGGTTGTGAAGTGGACGCTTAATCACCAAATGGATTATCGACAAGCGGTGGAAAAGTTTGACCTATCTTATCAGCAGGTTTATACGTGGGTGGCAAAGTACCGAAAAGATGGGGATCGTGGTCTGATTGATCGAAGAGGGCGCAAAATTCCTTTTGACGAGATGAATGAAGTTCAGCGCTTAAATTGTGAGGTTAAGTTGCTAAGAGTCCAGCTGCAGGATCGAAACCTGATGGAATTGATGCGAAAAAAATCCGAAATAGTCGAAGGGAGGGGTTAACTCCGACAACTGAGATCTACGAAATGATCAAAGACTTACATCATGAATATCTTGGTCAAGATACAGAAGAATTAGGAATTGTATCAATCAGCCGCTTAACGACTCTTGCGCATGTCAGCCGGCGCGCTTATTATTACTGGCTCAATGGTGGACGCAAGGAAAGCCAGAAAAGTGATTTTAATGCTTTATTGTTAGGAAGGATTAAAGTTATTTTTCAAGCGAGCAGGCAAACTAAAGGCTATCTGAGTATGACGGCAGAATTAAATGTGTGGCTGCAGGATCATCAACTGCCAACTGTTAACCATAAGCGCGTTCGTCGCTTGATGCGAGAGGCGGGGTTGCGGTCGGTGATTCGAAAGAAGCTTCCTGCAGAAAGCAAAATTGAGGCCGAGTATGTGGTTGATAACAAGCTTAACCGCAATTTTGAACGCAAGGGGATTAACGAAGTGTGGGCGAGTGATTCCACTTTTTTAACTTACGGCGAACATCATGAGAAAGGTGTTTGGCTTTGTGGCGTGTTAGATTTATACAGTGGTGAAATCTTAGGATGGTCGTTAAGTTTGAACAAGACTACAGATGCTGCAATTGCTGCTTTTGACCAGGCCTTTCAAATTTTCCCGGACGCTCATCCGCTAGTGCATTCAGATCGCGGATCTGCTTATACTTCGTTTAAGTTTCGTGATTATTTGAAAGAACACCAGGTTGAACAAAGTATGTCTCGGCCTGGGAATCCGCACGATAATGCAGTTATTGAGTCTTTTTGGAGCCAGTTCAAGACAGAGTGGATGGAGCAGTGTGAGCAAGATATTTCGACTCTGGAGAACCTGAATGATTATATAAAAGAAGGGATTCATTATTTTATGACGGAAAGACGTACTCAGAAGAATAATGGTTTGACGCCGCTTGAACTGCGCAAGCTGGCAGCTTAGTTATTTTACCTGTGCACTTTAACGGTCCTAGAGCACTGGAGTAGCGAGTACAGCTCTTCTGCTGCTGTCTCCTATCTCTAGTGCTTTTACCGCTGCTGCTCAGGCAGTTAATGTTCACGCTGACGGTAATAATTGGGATTACGATGTTGATAACCCTAATTTAAGTGAATATGACCAGCTACTTCAAAACGCTGGACCTAGTGACGGTTCAGTCGACTGGTACCCCGCTCAGCGTTTTGCCAGCAGTAAAAATATTAATGCGTCTCTATTAGTTAAACAATTAGTCGATCTATCGATCGCTACCAATGACTCTACTTCTGACGCTCGGAAAATTCTTTTTAATGATACTACCGGCGATAATGCTAATCAAAGTTATAAAGATACTTACGATAAATATAACCTCGCTCTTGGCTTTATCTCCCAGATCCTAGCATTCAAAAATGCTCGGGTTGGGAAAGGTGCTTATCTTAAACAAGGCTTTGAATCGCCTGATGGAATACAAGTTGGGAATTTTGATCCTAATGAGGATAAATTCGCTGATACTGGCGAAACTCCGAGAGATATCATCCGCCAAATTCCGCAGTCTAAAGACGGCGTTAATATCTCTGACGTTTTAGGTACTGCCTTCTTTGGCAATCCTGATGATGCCTATGCGCAGCTTTATATTAATGGCTATGATAACGTTTCGCAAAATACGGAAAATATTATTCGCGAAACGACTTCTTCCATTACGATCGTTGCCCAGAGCAAAGCTACTGGTAAAAAAGCGACTGCCGTTTTTAAACTTAACAACAAGACTTTTAATCAGCTGCCTGATAAGGTTTTGTTAGAGAACAGAATCGATAAGTCGCCCGCATTTTCCGGTACTTGGGGCACTAAATATATTCCTGAGTCTGAGAAAGCTGAAGCTAATTCTAAAGGCTTGTCGCGGTTAGGGGACTCTACCAACGGGGCCTTTAATCAGACCACCAATCTTAGAAATGGCTTGACCGATGATCAGAAGTTTCAGCTCACCGGTGGTGGGTCGACTGCTTGGGTTGATCCCAAATCTGGTGATGGGACGATCGTCGTGCCGCGCGGGACGAGCGCTGATGTCATTGCCAAGAAGATTTATCAGCTTCAATACCAAAGCAACTTCTCTATCCGCAACGTTGCTCCGATGAAGGCTATTCATGGCGATGAATTTAGTACTCACCCTTCCGGCAGCTTGTCTACTAAGGATAACTCTTACAACGTCCAGTTTAATCCTAAAGGAACTGTTGGAACTAATGATGTTGATAAATTTGCAGCAACTAACGATAATCTGACGCCTGTTAACAATGATAATTTTAGCTATATTGATCCTGTTTCGAGCGATACAGTTTTAAAAGCTGAAGGTGTTAATAACTACCTTGCGGTCGCTGATCCGAGACAAAAAGAAGATGGATCTCAGGCTGGGCTGAAGACTGATTTCAGCAACAAGCTTCTTCATACCCCGCTTGACACTAACTCTACTGGAAATGATGGGATTGGCCAAGATTATGACAATACCGTAGCTAAAAGGATCCCTAATCAGGCTGATACTAGTGCAGATGGGATTGATACGCCGATCGGGGCCAGTCATATGGATACTGATAAATTCGGGCATGGACTTCCAAATACTGTAAACTTTTGGCCTGCTTATGATGTTAATACTTCTTTAGGTGCCGGAGTTAATGGTCTTGGTGTTAATGACGCTATTAATAAAGATCAGGCAAAATATGATAAAACTAATAATTACTATGAAGTGCCCACCTATCCATTTGGAGGACCAGACACAGCTTCAACGTTTGGGGGTGGAGATGCAGAATCAATTACTTTAGATCCAACATCTGCGGAAAATCAGCTTGGTAATGTTGTTCATGCTTTTGAGCCAAAGGACGGCAAGAAAGATGCTGCTTCTCCATTCATGGTCCGTGAAGCTTGGGACAGTACTCACGGCATCTTCGGGACTGCTCCTTTTACGGGTACAACGGAACAGCAGATTAAGGATAAGGTTGCAGCTAACGGTTCATTTACTGACACAACCGGTAAGTCAATCAAGAAGAGCTTTACCTATGAAGCACCTTTAAACAACATGGTCTTCAAGTCTTACCGTAATCCTTACAGTACGGTCATCTCTACTGCTTTGCCTTTTGCGAAAGATAATGCTGAATTTACTACCGGGAAGTATGATGACGGCAGTACATTCCCTACTGGGGGACTTGATAATCCTGCAGGATTAGCTGAACCGCTTGTAACACATCCTGGTGATATGAATAATTCCACTAATAGTTTCAGTGGTGAGTATAGTAATGAAACTGATGGCAATACATTACTATCAACGCTCCCATATACGAACCCGTGGTATGTCAATTATAGGGGTACTGCCAATACTATTGGTAGTATGGACTATAATGACAAGATTACTGATATCAAGGGAAATGCAGAAGTAAATATTCAGGGCGCTCCAAACGCTACGGCTAAGTCTCTGCACTTAAATGGTCTTACTTGGGAATCTAAACGAATTTGGGATACCGATGGTAATGGTGTTGTTGATACAACTGACACTAATACTAAAAAAATGGGTATTTATAATGCAAATAAACATGTTCAAAAAGTTGATGACTCAACTTTGAGCCAAGGATATGGGCCCAGTGGAAATATGAAAGTAGATGTGACTTCTGATCTAAGTATACCTCCAGCAGGTTCGACTCCTAATGAAAATAATACATATAATAGATGGATTGAGACAGATGGAAATAAATTAAAGGGAAAAGAATTACATAATGAAATATTTACCACTGCTGATACGGCTCATTCAGTGCCAAATTGGGGAGGGGGAACTCATCATCCTCATGACCATAATGGAACCATAGCTGATAATGAATTGAAGCAAGTTCAAGATGCTAACAATAATGATGGGTTTAATTTAGACGACAATGGAAAGCCATTTTTGAAACCAGGTTCATTTGTTCGTAGTACATTGGTTGGAATACCGTGGTCGGGTTCGATAGGATCTTCATATAACAATGCTGCTGAAACAGGGGGATTTGTAGTACCTAGTTCGGAGGTACCAAATCCAAACAATACTTCAGGAGAACAAGTAACAGGTAGTGGACCCTATTATGGTAATGGAAATATTGTGGTAAAATCTGCGACACAAACCCATCATGAGGTCCATAAACAGTTTGCCAAGAATGTTGGATATGTACTGATTAACGCAAGTGGTTTGAGTGAAGCTCAAAGCAGAAAGTTATCTAAATATCAAATTCCTGATGGAAAAAGGGGAACGGATTCAAATAATTATTTAAACTATATATCAAATTCTAATGATTTCGGAGATACTGAGCGTCCTTATATTTCTCCAGTAAATGATGATCTTACCTATCGTGGTGGATTACTTGGGGTAATGAGTATTCATGGAGACCAAAGTAAGCCAGGAATGACTATTGATCATTATACAGCTGCTGATACAGATGCTACTGATCCAAATCCAAACTTATATTTTATTAGTCAAGGTAGTACAGCAAGTCCATCATTAGCTGGAAGCATCTATAATTCGATATTACAGAATGCTTCTAATGCTGATCCAATTTTCTTGGAAACACCTGGTCTTACACCTGATGAAAATAATGTCAGAGTAGATAAAGATAATGGTCAATTTGCTTCAGATACAGACTTGCATTATGGTTTGGCTTGGAACGATTCGTCAGATTTACCGCAGGTTAAAATCAAACGTTCACTTAACGTTCAGTATTTAGTTCCAGTTTCAGTTGCTAGAAACGTTAAAACTACATGGGAACAAACTGTGGATACTAGATACGAACAAACTTCTGATGCTCCTTCTCCTACACACGGTTATTTCTATGATATTAAACAAACCGTTAAGACAGACTACGATAACTATAATCTGTATTTAGGAGATGTAAAATTAGGTTCTTCACAAAGCGCAGATAGACCTATTGACGGTGTACTTACAAATACTTCTGATACCAATTCATCATATTATAATAATTATAATGCTGTTAATACAAAAACCGATTCGCTTGCTAAACTTCGTCCAGTAAACAACCAGATCGCCTATACTCGTATTGACAAGAGTTATCCTCATTATGATTCAGAGCTGTTTGATAAAGGTTCAAATACTGATGATATCAGTGCTAATAAATCATCAGTTAGTGGAAATAAGTGGATTGGCGAATCTAACGAAATTTCAGCTGATTCCAACAAAGAAAAAGATGCTGAAGCTTCAAAGAAGATCGGTACTTCTGATGATTATTCAATCGGAATTGTTAAAGCTCCTGATAAATTCTTCAAAACCACTGGCGGTGTTCCAAATGATCCGAAAAAAGGTTTAGAAGCTAATGATCAAAATGTTGTTCAATCAACCGAAAATGCAGCTGACGGCAAACAAGGAATCAACAAGACGATGGACGTTGATGCCAATGACAACGGAATGGCAATCAGTGATCCTGACAGCTACACAACATTAGCTAAAGCATATAATGTTAATATTAGTGGTGATGGTGATAAAGCTAAAGTTACTCCTAATGATAAAGATAACAGTTCTAATAAGTGGGATCGTGTTAAGTTAGTTGAACAGTTAATGCAGAACGGCGGAGATGCAGGTGCATTCTACTACATTCCATCCCTTCCTCGTCTTTACAGCAATTGGGGCAAAGCCAGAGTAAACGTAGTAGTTTATGATCAGGCAGCAGTTCCAGCTCCAACTAAACAAGACACAAAACCATCATTCTCAACAACAGATGTATCTGGCGGAAACGATCCATTTAATGTCAGTCTTCGTCCATATACCACAACATATGATGATGGTGCAGTATTAACTACTGCTAACGTTCCACAGAACTTCAAAAACTTATTAAGTAGAACACTAGTAGCTGGTAACCCTGACTTAGTAGACAATACAGGTAAAGTAGCAGCTAATAAATTACAGCAGATCTTAGTTAGTTCATTCTTAGGCAGCTGGCAGCAGAATGACGGCAGCTTCAAGCAGACTGACTCAGGACGAGGTGTAAGTTCACCGCTCTACATGTATGGCGGCTTTGGAATCAGTAACTCTGATACGAAGAACTCATACTCACAATGGCCGAAAGGTTATGTTGATGGAACCGGTGACTACAGCAATGCCGTAAACAGCTTCCCAGGGGACTTCTACCGTGGCGGAGCAGATCTAAGACTTACTGACGGCAGCGGAAAGATCAATGGAATTCCAATGACCTCCTTAAGTGCAGATATCAGTAAAGTAGATGTCACAAAACCGGGAACTTATCCAGTAGTTTATACCTACACTAATCCAAGCAATGCCAAAGATACCGCAAGCATTACGGTCCCAGTTACGGTAACTGATTCAAGTGCACCTGTATTTGCCTTCCAGGGCAGTACCGACAGTACCATTAATGTTGGCGACAGCTTTAATGAGAATGAGTACAAGGTCGTAGGGTCATGGACAATCTTTAACAATTACGGCGGAGATTACTCGAAGCTTCCTAACTTTGAAGGAATCGCAAAGAGCAGTGACGGAACACCTCAGGTAACGATTACGGGACATGTTGATACTCATACGCCTGGTATTTACCAGTTAACGTATAAGGCAACAAGTATCAGCGGTGCAACAACTACAATGGTTAGAAACATTACCGTACTGGCTAAAGAGAATGCAGCTGAATGGACATTAACCCCTAATAAGATGGTTGGGTACATCAATTATGTACCAGGCTATGGCATTATGGTATACAATGCACCAGCAGGCAAAGCAACCGGTCAGAGATTAGCACATGGTACAGCATGGAAGATCAGCCAGAGAGCAGTTAATACAAAGGGAGAAGTTTACTATGCAGTAGGCAAGAACCAGTGGATTAACGGCAAGTACGTGTCATTCACGCCAATTAACACGATTACCCCACTACGAGGCGAAGTACAGATCGTCTACAAGAAGGGATACGGAGTTAACTTGTGGAAGAGTGCAGGTACAACGAACGGCTTCTATCCAGGACGTAAGTTGCAGCATGGTAGCAAGTGGAAGACATCTGGTAAACAGAATGGCTTCTACAAGGTTGGTAAGGATCAGTGGATCCAAGGCGACTATGCGAGTTACAAAGCTTACTAAGAGCTAAAGAAATAGAACTCAGTTGATTCTGGGTTCTTTTTTTGCGCATATTACAGCGGGTATTTTTTGAAGATCAAAGTAAAAAATGTTTTAAAATAAAATTGATTTTATTGCAGTGCTAAATTATTATACTTGTAGTTGATCTAACAAGTTATTTTAGAACTTCTATAACTTGTTTTTAGGGAGTGTTTTTGGTAGGAAACACTCTTTTTTGTTTTAATAATTGAAAAGTTAAGTATAATATCTTATAGAGATCAAGTTCGGAGGGCCCGAGGAGTAGGTGCCGAACTAACGAAATCCTAGAATCTGTGAAAATCGGATCTAGGGTTTTCGTTTTTTATGAGAAATATTAGGTATACAAAAATTTCAAAATATAAAGAAAAAAAAGCCTCAAGCCACTGGACGCCAGTGTGAGACTTTCTCTGTAGAGAACAGAACGAGCGTTGCGACGCACAACTGTTTTCTGTTCCACCATGAAGAACATGTTATCAAATCAGTTTTTGTTTTGTCAACTTTTATTAAATATTATTTTTTTCTGCTAACAAAGATTAAAATGACAATTCCATTTCTTTTAAAAGTTCGTACATCGGAATTGTTGAAACTTCGTATCTATTTGCGACTGCACTGATTTTAGGTTCTTTGTTGGAGAAAGATTTTTTATCAGGAAGAGAAGTTCGTAAATTTCCATCTAGTGTAACAATCGTAAAATCATTTACTTTTGCAATTGCAATTAACCACGGATCAGCTTTTTCTGGTTTTTGCCATTCCGCAAAACCTGCTTCTGACCAGCGAGAACAATTTCTAACCCACTTAATTAATTTATTATAAACACTAATTATTTCTTCATTAATTTCGATTTCGTTTTTCTGGTGTTTTTCTTTTACCCAGGTTACAAGTTCATCCGGGTATTCAATTTCATTGTTCACGTAATCAATTATTTGAACTTCGTGTCTTTTGTTGAGCTCAATCCATAGTTTCGAAAAAACTTCGGGATTATACCATTTCATGTGAGCGTCAATCAAAGAGATAATCAATTCCCAAAACTTTATTTACAAAATTATAGTAACTTTTCAAACCAACTCCTAACATTGAAGCAGCAGTTCTTAACGGCAGTTCACCACTAGATTCACTATTAATGACCGCACTCGCGTATCTACGGTCAACTCTCGAAAGAGCTGTAGTGTAGAAGTCCCTTTTTTCACTTTCCTTTTTCTCTGATTTTATAACCAGATTTTTAGATTGTTGTTCTTTTGCCCATTTAATTAATTCATTGCAATTATCACTAATATTAAGTTCTTTAGCTCTGATTGCGGTAGAAACTAAGCTAGTATGAAATTTATTGCTTAAGCGCTTAAGATTTTCTTGACTAGAAATACCGTCATTAATGTAATCTTTAAAAACATTCTCTGGCATCAGGATATTCACAGTAACTTGGTTAATCCAACGTTCTTTTTTGATTTGAGAATCTGGTCCGACATTTAGAATTTCGTTCTCTCCAACTAAAATATGAATTAGTTCATGCAATAAAGAAAATATTTTGCCTCGAACGCTGTCACATGAATTAATGAAAATCATTGGAGCAATCTCGTCGTATAAAGCAAAAGCTCGAAATTCATTAACATCAAGTGTTCGGTGGGTATCATTTCCAACAATTCCATTTTGCATGACTGTAATGCCTAGGGAGCTAATGCTTTTACGAATCACATTAAATGTATCAATATCAGTTCTGCTTCGTTGGTAAACTTTTGAAAAATCTAAAAGTTCAGTAATTTTATTTGCAACAGTTTGGGGATTATTATCGAATGTAAATTTGGGAATTGATTGAAATAGGATTTCACCGTTTTGTTCAATAAGGTAGTCTTTCAACCATTCTTGACGTGTTTGCATGCTGTGGATTGTGTCAATTAAACGTCTGCTGGGGTATACCTCTAAGTTGTTGATAGTTCTAAAATTGACAAATGAATTCTCTTCTTTAGGAATTTGTTCATCCATTAAGTAAACAAAGGGGATTTTAGTATCATTACTAAAATTTTGAAGCTGTTTCAAAGTAGGGTAGTCTTCTTCTTTTTGAGGGTTCTGCCATCGATCAAGTTTATATTTTTTCTCTAATTGAGAATAATCTTTTTCACCGTGCTGAATTGCCCAGACAATGACTTCCCATTTTACGTGAATTCTTATTCTTTTATTCAATGAGCTACCCCCCTTTCATTTTTTATTTAGTATAATTGATAAAAATTCTTAAAGCAAAAAGATATTGTTAAGTAATAATTAATGCTTGACTTATTTAGCAAACGTTTTACTCTAAAGCCATGAATAAAAACATTGAATGGTTTAAAGAAGCTCGATACGGCATGATGATCCACTGGGGTTTATATTCACTTTTGGCAGGTGAATACAAAGGAAAATCAGCCGGAAATTATGCGGAGTGGATTCAGTCGCGCTTACAAATTCCAAACGCTGAATACGAGAAGTTAACGTCAATTTTTAATCCGATTTACTTTGATGCCAGAGAGATTGTTGCCCTCGCCAAGAACTGTGGAATGCAGTACTTGGTAGTGACGACCAAGCATCATGATGGTTTTGCGATGTATCACTCGTTGGTGGATTCTTACAATATCTATGATGCAACACCATTTCATCGCGATGTCATTGCTGAATTTGCTTCAGCATGCGATAGTGCTGGGTTAAAGTTTGGAGTGTATTATTCGCAGGATTTAGATTGGCATGAACCTAATGGGGGAGGCTATACAGCAAACGATGTTGAGTCCGCGGGGACTACTTGGGATAACAGTTGGGATTTTGTGCAACATGATAAAGATTTTTCTCAATGCTTTCACGATAAAATTTTGCCCCAGATCAAAGAAATTATGACAAATTATGGCGAGATTGCGACAGCGTGGTTCGATGTTCCAATGACTTTAAACTTGGAGCAAAGTCAGGAAATTTATGATGTTGTTAAGAGTCTGCAGCCCAATTGCTTAATTAATTCTCGTTTAGGTAATGGCAAATATGACTACGTTTCGCTTGGTGATAACGAGATTCCTGCGCGTAAAAATGAAGCGAAAGATGTTGATTACAATGCGTTAGGCGGGTTTAAACCATCACCTAACGGTCTATACGAAACTGCGGCAACGATGAATGACTCGTGGGGATTTTCCTATCGTGATCAGAATTGGAAGTCACCGACAGAGATTCATCAGTCTAAGAATCATTTGAACCACTTAGGGATCAATTACCTGTTAAATGTGGGACTTGATGGACTAGGACGCGTGCCAGTACCGGCAGCGGAGATTTTGCGGGAGGAAGTAAGGATTTAAATATAACTATAAAGTATTTTTATATATAATATTTGGAATTTTGTTTCTTTTTTGGTAACATTAATTAAAAACGGATGGACCTATAAGATCGAAGTAAGGTATAAAAATAAAAAATTGGGAAACGATGCAAAGATCTAAAATGTGCTAGAAAAAAATTCGGAAGTAGAAACGCAGATGGTCTTTTGTCTCTTGTTAATTTATTAGAAAGTGCTGAAAATTTACAAGATATTAATCTTTTTAGAATTTATAATCTACATAAATTATCTCATGATCGTAAAGATAAATATGCATTGGATATAAATGGTCGTAGAAGCGGTTATCGATTAATAATTCAACCAATTAATATAGATGGTACTAAATTTATAAATAAAGGTGATAATTTAATAGAATTTTATCGAGAAGTTGAAATAATTGGAGTTGAGGAGGTGTCAAATCATTATGAATAAAATAAGCGTTGGAAATTTGATTGCCTTTCATCCGGGTTATTATATTTTAGAGTATTTAAATCATGAAGGAATGACACAAGAGGAACTCGCAGAAAGGTTAAATACAAATAAGAAAAAAGTTAGTGAATTAGTAAATGGCAAAATTAATCTAGATGATGAATTAATTACAAATTTATCACTAGCCTTAGGGACATCAGAAACTGTTTGGCGTAATCTCAATAATAAGTACAAAGAGGTAAAAGCCAAAATCGATGCCGAAAGAAATCTAGAAAGTGAACGCCCAATTTTAGAACAAATGGATTATTCCTATTGGGTTAAACTAGATTGCGTAAAAAACACGAGAGATTTTAAAGAAAAAGTCGAAGAATTAAAGAGACATTTTAGAATCTCTACTTTAAAGGTTCTTAGTAAAAAAATTTTTTGGTTCAGTATCGGACTTCTGTCAAAGAGGTTGAATCCAAGAATATTATTAATTCTAATGCTTGGGTACAAACGGCATTAAATATCGCTGTTCAAAAAAATGTATCTTCAATAGATCTAGATTATTTAAAAACAAAGTTACCGGATATAAGGAAAATGACGAAACAAAATCCAGAAGTTTTTTTGCCTGAACTTAATCGTATTTTCGAAAATTCTGGTGTGGCTTTTGTAATTCTCCCAAATTTAAAAAATTGTGGTATTAATGGAGCTGTTAAATGGATTGGCAAAGATCGGATTTTGTTGGCAGTTAATGATCGTAGTAAATATGCGGATCAATTTTGGTTTACATTATTTCATGAAATAAAACATGTTTTTCAGAGAAAAAAAGGACACATGATCGTAACGCCGATTGGAGATAATGGGATTACTAATAATTTGGATTTAGATCGTTTAGAAAAAGAAGCAGATCAATTTGCTCAAAATCATTTGATTAATCCTGCAGATTATAAAGCTTTCATTAAAGAAAATGATTTTTCTCGTCGAGCAGTATTAGAATTTTCTGAAGGTATTCAAATTCATCCGGGAGTTGTAGTAGGTAGATTACAAAGAGAGAAGTATCTAGATTACAGACACTTAAATGACTTAAAAATTCAATATCATTTCGACTAAAAGGAATTCAGTTTATCTGGATTCTTTTGTAATTATCTCGAACTTTCGTAAATGATATTGAGCAGCATTTCAGTAAAAATTACAGGGATTGACTGGAGATCAACTGCTGATTATCGAATCGATTATTTAAAAGATCATCTTTCAGCAATGGCGGATGCAATTAATATTGATCATATTCCTTGTTTAGGCTATACGATGTGGGGTCCAATCGAGTTAGTGTCATTATCAACAGGCGAAATGAAGAAACGCTACGGCTTTTTTTATGTAGATATGGACGATCTAGGACACGGTACCTTAAATAGAACTCTAAAGAAATTTTATCAGTGGATGAAACATGTTGTTGAAACCAATGGTGAAGCTTTAGACGAATAGAAAAAACGCTAATGAATTCAAGATCTGATTTCATTGGCGTTTTCTATTGGGGGAGCACTTAAACATCAAGATATGGCATTAAACGTTTTAACACCATTTTAAGTAATTGTTTAAAATATAATCCAAATCTTTTGGATTGAGCTTTTGTCCTTTACACATTAAATTAAAAGTCTGAAATTCATCGTATAAGATAAGTTTTCTAGAATCCAGTTTGACAAAACTAGATTTCGGGAATGGAGGATAGTTGTTACTCAATAAGTAGTTACTTTTAAATATTAATTTATTTTCTTTCCCCGCACTAGAGGAAACGTTCAGTACGTGAACGCCATTTTCTAAAACTTTAACTATTAGGTATGGTCGGCTATATGCAGGCATACTACCGTCAGCAAAACAAGTTTTACCCCAATAAGCTTCTATTACATAATCACCAAATGTCCGTCATCAATCGAAACCGTATATGATTCTTCATCTGCTTCAAATGAATCTAGTTGAGGGAGAATTTCATCAATATTGATCTCTTTTGGATCGTAAAAGAAGGTTACACCATTAATTAGTTCTTTAGTTTGGTTAATTTGCCGGTTATTTTGATAAGTATTTAAAACTTCTTTCATTTTATCAACTTCTAAATCTAAATCCTTATTTGTTATTTCAGCTAATTCTTTATGATGATAACCATTTTCGTTTGTTGACGCTTGATAACGCTTTTTCCAAAAATTGAATTGATGGTTTAATTCAGAAAGTTCTCTAGCAGTTAAATTTCCAAAGATATCAATAGTTTTATTTAAAACATCGTACTCTTTTTGAGAAAAATCAGGATCAAAATTTATTGAATCTTGTTTGAAAGAATTATAGTCATTTTTGTATTTTTGGCGAACTTCTTCAATTACGGTACCGTTTTCGAAAGCACACATTTTTTCAGGAAACAACAATTCTTTGTTTTCGGCATAATTAATAAAATTTGCGAAAAAAAGAAGCTTTTGTAGTTTCATATTTCCATCAAAAGTATCAGGGTGAGAATCAAAACCATTTTTTAAAAAGAATTTGGCATAATCAGTTACATTCCTCATTTTGATTTCCTCCATTTTGGCAATGCTTAAGCATTTATATTATATCAGTAAAAATATCTGTATTATAGAAATAAAAAAATAACATTAATAAGTATTGTTATTGGAGGATATTCGGGATCTTATCTCGTAAGTTATTTTTCAGTTGAAGTAAAACGAAACCCTTCCTTTTCAAAAATCGAAAAAGAAGGGCTTTTCTATGAATTGATTGATTCAATTTTGACTCCCCAATACAGCGGATCTTTATAAGTTATAGAGTATTCTAAACCTTCTGTATGGCTTGTGGGAAGAAAAGTAGTTTTTTTGTTGCGAATAAATAATTTGCTTTTTTGATCGCAGTTAAAGTAATTTAAAATTTGAGAATCTTCTACAACAATTGCTTTACAGATCTGAGAGTAATGCATCTTATATGGATCAAGGTCACAATCTTCAATAATTCGCTGATATATTGAAGCATAGTAGTCAAGAGGAGCATGAGGGCGCATTTTTAAATGTTTGCCATTGATATAACTAATTATGTATTCAGTTATGTTATTGCCAACTGAACAGAGCTGTTTAATTTCTATATACTTCTCGTTCGACGTTAAGTGAAGCTTAGCTTGAATGTCGTTACTGTTCTTTTCTTTTACTGATAATACTTTTGTGCTTTCAGGTATTTTATTATTCACGTTTAATTTACTAATTTGCACTAGCTGCTGGTGATCTTCTTTTGAAACAAAAGTGCCTTTTCCTTGAAGTCTTACAACGTATTTTTTCTCTTGTAGTAAATTTAAAACTTTTACCGCTGTGGTTGAACTAACGTGATAACGATTACATATCTCGGCTTCACTATAAAACTAAAAGTACCATTATTAATTTCATTAATTAAATGGTTTGATATTTCTTGATATTTTGGGGTTGTCATTCGTAAGCTCCTTAGTTTCTGTTTTAAAGCAAGATTAACTTGAGCATTTAACAATCCACTACTAACTAGGTAAATATTATCTAAATTAAGTTAGTAATTTCTATAGCTTGAGTTATATTCGTTCAATTATAATTTTAAACCAAGTAATAACAAAAAATTGATTCACAATTATAATTATTCTTGACACGAATCATTCTAATTTAGCTCTTAGATATTTTGCCCCAATGACCATTTAATTTCAAGAGGGTTTAAATAAACGTTAGAAATGGTTTTATTGAAGTTAGGACAATGTTTCGTTTGCCTATCTTCTTTGATGTTCGTGAAAATGTAATAGTAGCTATCTAATATATAATTAATTAAATCGGACTTTAGATCATTTATATTATTAATCAAGTATAAATTAAATCGGTTCAATGAGATCTTAATCTCAAAAAATTAAAATTTATTTAAAAAAATTACTTTAAATTTAATTACGATTTATGAAATAATAAAAGGAATTTTTAATTTTTGAAGGGGAAAATTAATGGGTACGTCAGATGGTAATGGACCACATGATCATACAGACATCACAAAAATGCTAGAAGTGAGAGAACAATATGGATTAAATTATGACGAAGAATTATATCAATTGATAAATAAGATCTATAAAAAATTAAAGAAAGAAAAACTTAGTGTAAAAGCTTTTTCAACTTCCCTTATTTTTTATTACGCAATGATCATTTGTTATGTAGCTTTGTTTATTTTGTTAGGCCTATTTTCAAATAAAATTACAGTAGAAAAAAACTCTAAATCTTTTAAATTTCCTTATTTTCCATTTAAATTGAACAAAAATATCTTTTTTTCAGTTAATTTTTGGCTAGATACATTAATTGTAATGTTTTTAATATTTACAATTCTTTTTATATTTTTTATTTTTAAAGATATAAAAAATTTGCGTAATTCAGATAAACGAGATAATTATTACAAGTTATTAAATTCAGCAATTAATAGGGGTGAAGGAAATGCTTATGAGTTCAAAACATTATTAAGATTTACGTATAATTCAATAAAACAAAGTAACTTTACGATAAAAATTAATATTGATGATCCCAAAAGTTATATAGAAATTTTTTCTAATTATTTTTCAAGAAGTGCTAAAAGAAATAAGAATTTTCGATATGCGGGATGGATAATAATTTCCATAATATTAATACCCATGTTTCTTGATATTTTTAATAAGTTAAAACATATCGAAGTACAAGTATTTATTCTTATTATTTCAAGTATACTTTTGGGAATACTCTTTTTCACTCTTGTTTACTCAGATCCGGTGTTATTGGAAAAAATTTTTATTCCCAATTTAGCAAAAGAATCAGACGTAATTGACCTTTTAACTATTTATTTTTATTACTATCAAAAAATTAAGGACCAGGTTGAAAGTGAATCTGGAGAAAAAGAGGATTTAAATTCTGAAACAAAACTGGCAAATGGTAAAGATAAATCTTCAAACAAAGTTAAAGGATCTGCTGATGACCCTAAAAAAATATCAAATGATAAAAATTAAACCACTAGTCACTCAACCCATTATTTTTAATCACTTTCCTATACCAGTAAAAACTGTCTTTAGGGATTCTCTTTAAATCCTTAAGATCGAAATCAGTACGATCAACGTATATAAAACCATAACGCTTTTTAAATCCTTGGTGAGAACTTAGTAAATCCATTGCTGACCAAGGACAATAGCCAAAGAGCTCGACGCCGTCTTGAATGGCATCATAGCATGCTTCAATGTGGTCATGAAGATAGCTAATTCGGTAAGGGTCTTTGACCTCGCCATCACTAGTCAGCTTGTCAGCAGTACCAAGACCGTTTTCGGTAATGATCATTGGCAGGCGAAATTGACGGTGATATTCATTAAGTAAAATTCTTAGGCCTGTCGGGTCAATTTGTGCTCCATACTCGCTTGCTTTAAGTTCAGGATTTGGCATGATCTTAAAATAGCCGGCCAGGTCAAAATCAATATCTCTAACTCTAGTGCCGAATGGATGCTCTTCATCAATCGGGAAATATCCTGCCATTAAGGTTCGGTAGTAATTCACAGCGATAAAATCAGGTTTAGCATTCTTAAGGATGTCAGTATCGGTTGGTTCGGTTTTTGGCGCGATGTCCATTTTATTTAAATATTCTTTGTAATAACCCGGATACTCCCCGTAACAATACATCTCCAGCGCGTAGTTGGTTTTAAAATTATCATTCATCTTAGCAGCCCAGACGTCCATTGGGCGACTTGTTGCAGGATAGGTCATCGTTGAAGATACCGCGGGACCAATTTTTGCATCTGAAATCATTTCGTGGCAGTTGTTAATGGCTTGAGCGCTTGCTAAAAACATATGGTAGTCCATTTGAGCCCGAACTCTTTCACAGTCTTCTTTTGGTGTGTCCCACATATTCATCCGTTCGTCCACGCGAATCATCAAGTTTTGTTCATTAATTGGCTGCCAGTATTTGACCCGATCACCAAACGCTTGAAAACAAGTTTGGGCATAACGACTAAAAGCATGAACGCAAGCGCGGTTTTCCCAGCCGTTATACTTTTTCGCTAAAGCCAGTGGCAGATCAAAGTGATAAAGCGTGACCAAAGGGATCATGCCTTCTTTAATGAGACAATCGATAACTCGATTATAGAAGTCAATTCCTTTTTGGTTAATTTCGCCATCTCCGTCAGGAATTATTCGGCTCCAAGCAATTGAAAAGCGGTAAGCCTTCATCCCCATTTTCTTCATTAACTTGATGTCATCTTCATAGTGGTGATAAAAATCACTGGCCACAGTAGTATCAGCCTGCTTATTAGAGAGCTTAAACGAATTGAAGTCGGCAACACTTTCGCCTTTGCCATCCTCATTCCATGCTCCTTCAATTTGAAAAGCCGAGGAAGAAGCGCCCCACAAGAAATCTTCTTTAAATTTTTTCATTAGTTCTCCTTTTTGATGAATAAAAGTTCGTCATTTTGATTAACTTCTTTAGCAGCAGTTGCGCCAATTGCTGCATAGTCTTTTGAGTTGGTAATAATAATTGAAGTGGTCAGGTCAAATCCTTCTTTTTTGATCGCTGAAGAATCAAAGCTGACGATCTGTTCACCCTGTTTAAGGTGCTGATCGACGTCGACTGCTTTTTTAAAATACTTGCCTTTTAGTTCGACGGTATCAATGCCGATATGGATTAACATTTCTACGCCGTTATCTAAGGTCAAGCCAATTGCGTGCATCGTTGGATAAAGCACATTTACTGTACAGTCCATCGGGGCTGCAACTTCGCCAATTGTGGGATCAACGGCGATGCCTTTACCCATGGCGCCGCTCGCAAAAACTTCGTCGTTCACTTCTTCCAGCGGGATAACTTTTCCGGCAACGGGTGAGAGAATTTGAATGTCACTTTCGGTAGGCGCGACTTGATCATCAACGACGTCTTGGGCTGCAATTGACCTGGTTTCATTTTCTTCAGGTAAATCTTTAAATCCCAAAATCATTGTCATTGCACAGGCACCAAAAAAGGCAATCATACATCCCAGAATATACGTAATAAATCCTTTGGCTCCTGCACTCGCATAGACGGGGATCGTCAAAACACCCTGATTGGCAAAAGCATTTCCGAAAGATCCGCCCCAGCCCATTAAACCACCGCCGATAGCACCGCTGATTACCGCATAGACCATTGGCTTTTTAAGCCGTAAGTTAGCTCCGTAAATTGCCGGTTCGGTAATTCCAAAGAGGGCAGTGACGGTAGCTGAGGCTGCGACAGTTTTCAAATTTTTATTTTTGGTTTTGAAAAATACTCCTAAAGCAGCGCCAGCTTGTGAAAAGTTTGCAGCTCCCGCAAAAGCTAACAAGTTCTGCCGCCCCGTTTTGGCAACATCGTTAATTCCAATGGGAATAATTGCTCGATGAGCTCCGAAGATAACCAAGACGCACCAGATTCCTCCGATGAAAGCACCAAGCAGAATTGGACTAATATGCATGATGAAATAATAAAGCCAGTTGACGAAGTTACCGAGGTAAATTCCGATTGGGCCAAAGACCATTAAGGTTAGAGGAATCATGATAATCAGAGAAAGCGTTGGCACCATGATGATCTTTAAGACTTCCGGCATGATTTTGGTAATAAAGCGTTCAACGTAAGAAAGAATGAAGACCGCGATAATAATTGGAATAACAGAAGAGGTGTAGTTAGCTTTTGTGATGCCAATCCCAAATAGAGTTACGGCGGATTTGCCGGTCATTAAAGTCACGATTGTCGGATAGCAAAGCGTGGCGCCGATAATCATGGCGATGTAATCATTAGTTTTGAACACTTTGGCCGCTGAGCGGGCTAAGATAATTGGCATGAAGTAGAAAAGAGCATCAGAAGCCGCATTTAAAATGATATAAGTATTGAATGTTTTGATGTCAGTATGGTACATGTTGGTGCCGATAATCGCAGCAACGGCGAGAATTCCTTTAAGCATGCCAGAAGCGGCAATGGCGGGAATTGTTGGGGTGAAAATCGCCGCAATAACGTTTAAGATTTTAGTCCAGATGCTGACCTTTTCTTCTTTGTCAGGCTGATCATTTTGGAGTTCACCTAATAACGGCATGATCGCTTCAGCAACTGCATCTACCTTGTTGCCGAGGACGACTTGAAATTGACCGCTGGCTTCTACGACCTGGATGACTCCTTCAATGTTAGAAATTGCGTCTTTGTTGGCTTTGCTTTTATCTTTTAAGACGAATCGCAGTCGGGTAAAACAATGGGTCAGCTCAGAGACGTTTTCTTTGCCACCCACATCATCTAAAATTTGTTGTGCAGTTTTTTGATAATCCAAGATCACTTTCTCCTTTGTAAAAAAAACGAGACCAAAAACACCTAAGTCAGTTTTCACTTAGCTGAGTTCGATCTCGTTTTCTTTAGTGTGTAATATTAAGAAATTTAACACGCTTACTAAATAAAAGCAAGATTTTTTGAATTCAAATTCTGTTATTTATTCACAACTTCAAAGAAGGAGGTCGTTAGCGGAGCATACTTTTGAGATGAATCTTTATGATCGATTGCAAAAGAATGAAGATGCTGGGAGTCACTTTTAAAAAGTCGGTAATCTAAAATATTAACTTGAAAAGTTGGTCGTAGTTCTGAAACGTCTTCGGCGCCTCGTTCTTCAAAGTTTTTAGTTAATTCGGTTAAGCAGTAATATTCAACCTCGCTTTCTGAAGAGAGATCTTCACTCTTTAGGACTTGGACCCGGATGATTACATCGGCGCCATCTTTTAAATGAGCAAGGGCACTTACTCCTTTGTATTTAGAGTAATCAGGATTTTCCAGCGTAAAGTTTTCTACGTCAAGATCTAACATGTCCTTGGCAAATCCGATAAGGATATTAGGGTGCATGGGGTTACAGAAAGTTTTTCTTAAAAAGTCATTGTTTAAAGGTAAAGCTCTTTTGTTTGTCATTGCAAACTCCTTAAAATTTTTTTGGATTTTTCGCGTCCATATAAACATTACGCAGCTTTTTCTTTTTGGGAAAAACTAACGTAAAATTAAGAAAAATAAAGGTAAGGATAAACAACGACAAAAGAAAAAAAGATCGAATTAATTAGAGCAGGCAAAGAAGGAAATCATAGTGTTTGGGTTGAAGGAACCAAAAATATGTTAATTATGAAGGTTTTATTGGGATTATTCGGTTAATGAGAGATAAGCTGCCTGATCTCGATCCTGAATTATTTTCAGCGGATATGCATCAGATTATTCAAGAGGTGCAGCTTGATCCAGATCGTTTTACGAAAGACAAATGGAACGGATCAAAAAATTGAAATTCCTCAGCTGCGGGTTAAAGATCTGTTAACGGAAGAGAAAAAGACGTTAAAGATTCCTCTTGAGACAATAAGGAAGGTTACCGATTATTCAGAATGTCTTGAAATCATTACGGAGACAGAAGTTTTAATTAAGGGACCTTATGACGCTATTTCTGACGCAGCTCCTAAACATATAATTGCTGAGGTACTAGCTAAAATGCAAATCAATTATTTACTTTACAATTATGAGTCGAACGAAACTGCAATTTTTAAAATTATTGACGATGCAAGCAGGAAAGGGAAAAATAATAACTAAATTAAAAGTAATGGAATTTAAAAGCTGATGGAATGAAAAAGAAAACAAAAATTGGAATCGTTTTAGTGATTTTTGCTGCTGCTTTTTGTGTGTACGTTTGGCACGAATGGCCTTATTGACAGCTCAATTCTGATTTAGAACCAGTTAGTGCGGGCTTTTCAAGAGAATCGAGTACTCGCTGGAGCATCGGCTATCTAAAGCCGTTAAACATTAAGGTTTCTGGTAAGAATTACAAATATTCGATCATCACAGTGGGCTACAACGTTGATGGGAAAATGGTCCCCACTTATATGAGATTTTATTTAGAGAATTATAAATTCATGAGATGGTTCACGGTCTCTTTTGAAACGCCAACCGTTACATTTTCCTATGAAGATGGCCCTGGTGGCGAAGGGGTTGAGTCGCGGGCAGAAATTGATCTGGAATATAACGTGAATAAATCTAATAAAACAGGTGAATTAATTGATGATAATTATCGATTTGATGAAAAACAGAAGCAAAAACTTACCCATCAGCAAATGCGTGAGGTGTTAAAGCCGCTTAAAGAAGCATTTAATTCTCTGTCAGATCAAAAGCTGACCGTCGACGTTCTTAAAAGAAAGGCTCAGAGTGATTTAAAAACAGCACCTGGCACTGTTAGTAATATAGATGAAGATAATTGATGGAATTATCAATACATATGGCGAAATTGCTGTGATTAAAGCGGTAGTGTTCGCTTTTTTGTTTGGGAAGTATTTCTAAAGAAGTTCTGATGAATTGTTGAAATTACTGATAGTTTGTCAAATCCCTTTTTTGAAACGAATACTTTTAAAATCTAACAAAATTAAAGTGTTAATGGTGCTAAAATTTGTTCTTAGTAATAGAACTAGGAGCAAGCATGAATTTAAGTTGGAGAAATTTCAAATATTTTTTTGAAGTTTTGATCGGAATTTTAATTTTCATAGTTGCATTGAGCTGGCACCTTGATCTTAAAGCTGAAGATAGATCAGCAGAGGTATCAGTCAATAAATCCCAAAAACTAACACGTGATGATTCTTCTAAAATTGATGGAAGAGTTGTGAGAAATGGGGATTTTCGTTTTAAAGCAAGCATCACGACAACCAATGATCAAAGTGTTGTAAGTTTAAATTGGGATTCAATAGACGGGGCAACTGATGGTTATATTGTCCAAAAAAATAAGAGTGAAAGAGATCTTGATCTTGAGAGCGCGTGGTCAAATCTCCCGACTAATTACGACAAAAAAGTTAAAATTTTAAATGTTTATCCACCAGGCGGGAACTTTTTAAAAACGTGGCTGGATCAAACTGATCCTCAGACGGGACAACCAATTTCAAAAAATCTAATTTCCGTTGATGCCATTGATTTTAGTACTTTTAATGCAGATCCCAATTCGTATTTAAAGGATGCTGCAGGAAATTATAAGTACGACGGGATTTATTTTGGCTCAAGCGACACTAATGGCGGCACGACACCGGGCGTAAATGATTTGACAGCAGCTTCAAAGTCTTTGGTGTCCGATTTTGGCAATACGGGTCGTTCTTTAATTTTTGGTCATGACACGGTTACGCTTACTCATCCATATTTAGGCAGTTTTGCTGGTAACTTAGGGCTAGAATTTGGTTCTTCTTTACCAGCTGGCATGACTGTTACTGGTCTGCATTTTCCATCCAGTTCTAAAGTGGCGTTTGCAAGAAAAGGATCTCTGATTAGCTATCCTTATCAATTTACGCCAGAACAAATTCTTAATATTATGCCCGCTCATACGTCATATCAATTTTACAAGTATAAAAGTGGTGCTTTGAGATGGATGCAGTTTTCACCGCCCTTAAGTGACTTAAAGACCGGCACAAGTATGACTAATCCGGATTATTTAAATGATGACAGTGGTAATGTAGTTGGCGATAACAATTGGTATTTGGTGACTAAAGATAACTATGCAATGATCCAAACAGGTCATAGTACTGGTTCTTGTACGACTGATGAAGCTAAAATCATTGCTAACATGATCTACTACACGAGTACCTTGAACATGACTACACACGGAGAAGATCATGAAATTGATCAAGACCTTACAGCACCGAAGGCCCCTTATTTAGCATCCCTGAATGAAAACAACAATAATTTTAGAGTTAATGCAACAGATACCGGGAACGATTATTTTTACCGAGTAAAAGCAAAAACTGCAACAGCAGACAAATATTCGGATATGGTTAAACTGACGACCGCTGCCAGTGGAATTAAAGGATACGTTTATCAGATTGACAGCGATCCAAATGGGGTTGCAGCTCCTGTAAAAAATGCAGCTGGCGAAGTGACCAATATAAATCTTTTGCCGGATGTGTCGGGTACAAGTTCAGCGACACTTAATTTAACTTCAATTACGGGAACAGATCAATATCTTCACATTGTTGCTGTGGATAACAATAACAATTTCGATTTATCAAAAAGCCGCACGGTCAAACTCAATACCACGCCTTGGTGGACTTTTCAAAATGGCGTTCTCACAATTCATCCTCATCAGTTGAACAAAACTCTTGATACAAGCGAGACAGTTCAAGATGAGGACAGTTGGAAATGGTTTCCAATCTGGCCGTGGTATTCTTTTCGCGATGAGATTACTAAAGTTGTGATTGAGCCGGGAGTTTCTGGAATTGGTGATTTAAGCCATTTATTTTATCAACTGGAAAATGTGACGGAATTTGTTGGGATTACCAATCTTGATACGAGCCAAGTGACGGGGATTCAGTCGATGTTTGAATGGTGTAAGTCGATCAGCACGGTGGATTTCTCAGGTTTTGATACCAGACAAGTTACCGATATGTCACGAGTTCTAAGACATTGCGAGAACGTAACGTCGATTAGGTACGGGGCCAATTTTAAGACCGATAACGCAACTGATATTGGCGGATTTTTCGAATCGATCAAAAAAATGACGACTTTTGACGTGTCAGGTTTTAACACCAGCAACGTTGAAGATATGGAGGATATGTTTGGCGGGTGCGACGCTTTAATTAGTGTTGATGTAAGTAATTTTGATACCAGTAAGGTTAAAGAGATGCGTTTTATGTTTTGTAATAACGCATCATTGAAAGAGGTCAATCTTGGTAACTTTAATACCAGCAATTTAGAGTCGATGCGGGAAATGTTTGTTAATGATCCTGCTTTAACGAAGGTGACCTTTGGACCTGATTTTAAGACCGATAAAGTCACAAATATGATGGGACTTTTTCGTAATTGCACCTCACTGCCAATCCTCGATTTATCTAATTTTACGATTAATTCTGGGACTAATGTTGATCAAATGTTTGCGAATACGCCAAAGCTATGGCAGCTGACTCTTGGAACTGATACAAAATTATCAGATCTAGCTGGAAATGATGTTGGGCTCGTAAATCCTGTGCGTGGTACAGAAATTAATGATGAGACAGGTAAGTATTACTGTACATATTCAATGTGGCGAGAAGTTGGCGTTGGCACACCGCATGAACCTTTGGGAGAAAATAAAACAGCTGCTCAAATTGTGAGTGATTCTAAGATTTTAAGCAAAACTACCACGTATGTTTGGGATCAGCTGGGAAGCCAAAGGATTCGCACTACGTCCGATATTGATTTTGGGACGCATGAAGGTGCGACACGCCATCATAGTTATGAAAGTACCGCGCAGAGTTTAACAGTAACCGATGACCGTAATGGTAAATCTGGCAATGCTTGGCGGATTGAAGCTGCTAATAGTGATATGCAGAATTCATCCGGCAAAACGATTAGTGGAAATCCGCTATTTTATAATGATGGCAGTAATGAATATAACCTAACCCCTGTTGCCCAGACGATCTATTCTGGAACTCGCAGCACTAATTTGGAAGATTCAAAGACAATTTCATGGAATTTAATTTTCAAAGCTGCTGCCAAAGATATTCCTGAAGCAGGGCATTATAGCAGTACTGTTACTTTTACTTTAGTTAATGTGCCTTGAGGGTAAATTAAAAACCGGTTTGTAAAAAAGCCGGTTTTTTTGGTGTTATTTTGTCATGTCATAATGACTTTTATATTTAGCAGACTCACCTTTCTGGAAATAATAGTTATAGTAGTCGTGAATTTGTTCAACTTTATCCTTGCTGTTAGGGTGAATTCCTGAGAATGTTTGTACGGCGTAAAGGTTGCCGTCACTGCCTTTAGCTACTCCAACGCCAGTTGCAATATAAAATGGATTGAGCATATTTTTTCGATGACGCAAATACGGATCATTTTTGTCGAGATATAGTTTTTTAATAATGTTAATGGCATTTGTTTTGGCGTTTTTGCTGTCAGGCACTGTTACAATGTTTTCGCCTGCATAAGAATTAGGATGAACAGTTCCCCAACCAACGGTGTTTGAATTCTTAATAGCTGCTAAATGTTCAGCACGGTATTGTGAAGAGATATCTAATCCATTGACTTCTGTTAAAGAGGATCGTTTGTTTTGAGAACGAAGTCTTTTTAGTTCAGCAATCACAGCTTTTGAATTTGCGTTTTGAGCGGCCGGTTTACTTTTTGGCTTAGTCTTAGCCGAAGTTTGGTTATAATTGCTGTGAGCAGCGGATACTGGTTGGATCGCAGTACCTAACATCAACGTTGAAAGAACGATTGAAAAAATGATAGTGTTTTTATTTAGTTTCATTTTTTACCCCTTTTTTTAAAAACAAGGTTATTTTAAATACATTTTTTGGAATATGTAAGAATTTTTTTTAAAATGGGGATTCCAGCTCGCAATTTTTATTACAATGCAGGAACCGAGATAAAATGATAAAGTAAATTCAATTTCTTTATTTGATGCCATAAGAGGATAATTTTACCCAGTTTAGGAGATGAGATGACAGAAAACATTGCAAAATTAGTAGTTCCATTACCAGAAGACGTTTTAAAACTGAAGAATTTTGGAGACTTTGCGGGTGCCGAAAAACTGATCAATTTTAAATTAGAAAAAGACATCTCTGAAATTTTAAAAGAACGTCTGCGTTTAGAATTGGATATTTTAAAAGTCATGAAGGAAAATGAGTATCCTTATGATTTAAAGCAAGCAGTTGAGGTAATGAAGGAAAATCTGACTTCTTATGACAATGGTGAGCTAGAGGAGTTAAAGGATCAAGGGCTGGTCGATTGGATGTACATAAACGGAGATGTTCATTTTCAGCGTCGATTCTTTTTAAATCTATCCAGCACGGATCCGAAATACAAAGCACGTTTAAAGCAGCAAGAAAATAACGAAGAGCGGCAAAACGAGCTTAACGATAACGTTCGATTAATGAAAGAGAAGGGGTCTCGCAAAGTTAAGATCCGACTTAGATCTTCAATTAAGGTGAAAAAGAATCACGAACGTGTCGGTGATTTTGTGAGGGTTCATCTGCCAATTCCCAAAGACTGCCAGCAAGTTTCTGAGATTAAGATATTGCGGACAACGCCTGAAGCAACAGTAATTGCGCCAGTTGATTCAGCACAGCGGACAGTTTGTTTTGAGACAAAATTAGAAAGCAATCAAGAATTTTCGGTTGAATATGAATATGTAAATCAGGTTAATTACGTCGAGCTTGATCCTAAAAAGGCAGAGCCCGTTGATATTACGAGTGATTTAGGCGAACAAGATCCGCACATCAGATTTACGCCGTTTTTAAAAGCACTCGAAAAAGAAATTATCGGCACTGAACAAAATCCAATTAAGCAGGCGCGGAGAATTTATGATTATGTAACAACGAAGGTGAATTACTCTTATATGCGCGAGTATTGTACAATTGACAATATTTCTGAGTATGCGGCTGTAAATCAGAAGGGGGACTGTGGGGTTCAAGCGCTTTTGTTCATCACGTTATGTCGGATTGCAGGAATTCCGTCCCGCTGGCAGTCGGGACTTTATGTTACGAAATTTTATACTGGTTGTCATGATTGGGCACAGTTCTATGTTGCACCGTATGGCTGGGTATTTGCTGATTTGTCATTTGGCGGCAGTTCTTATCGGAGCAATAATTTAGAGCGTTGGAATTACTATTTTGGTAATTTAGATATTTACCGGATGCCAGCCAACAGTGAAATTCAAGCACCTTTTACACCTGAAAAAAAGCAGTTTAGAGCCGATCCAGTTGATAATCAGCGTGGTGAATTTGAATATGTTGATGAGGGTATGATTTATGCTAATTTGGAAGTCGCACAAGAATTGATCTCGATGCAGGAGCTGGATTGAGTTTGGTAAATTATGAAACGCCGCAAGTTGTTGACGCAGAATCTTTATGGCAATTAATGGCTCAAATCGATCGCGAAACAAAATTTACGCTGTACGAGACAGATGAAAGAGAATATGATTTAGAACCTTTAAAAAAGTTAATCGAAAATGCCAATCGAGGAGTCGATTTCTTGCAGACAGCAAGCTGCGATGAGCAGATGATTGGGTATCTTTTGGCTCAAAGAGGCAGACATCGTAGAAATCGACATGTAGCTTCAGTTGTGGTGGGAATCATTGCTGATTTTCATAACAGAGGAATCGGTTCCGCTTTATTTCATAATCTCGATCAGTGGGCGCAATTAAATCAGATTAAAAGGTTAGAGCTAACGGTGGTAGAGACTAATGTCGCTGCAAAAAGGCTCTATCAAGCGCAAGGCTTTGAGGTTGAAGGAGTTAGACAGCGTTCGATATTACTGGACGGTCGGTACGTTAATGAGATTTATATGGCGAAATTACTGTAGGTGAAGTGAATGCTGCAGAAAACAATAAAAAGGCTGCAGAAAGGAAAATGAGTTTTTGATGATTCTAATATTGATTGAGTGCAATTCTGATTTATTCAGGAAGTACCTGATAATCTGCTAGAATTTGATCTTTTTGAAAAAGTTTAAGAAATTTTAAAACAAATTATTTATTACTTATTTTAAGTAAGTCATTGCTGCTTTTTAAACGTAAGTGCTGTATAATTTTTTTGAAGGAGTTGGTGTGACATGAAAACTAAGATAATAAGTCTTTTCGCAGGAGTTGGCGGAATTGATTTGGGTTTTTCTATGACGAATAAATTTGAGACTATATATGCTAACGAATTTGATAAATACGCTCAGGAAACGTTCGCGCAAAATTATAGTAAAAAAATACTTGATAGACGTGATATTCATAGTGTCGAAACAAAAGATATCCCTGATGCAGATATTGTCATAGCAGGATTCCCTTGTCAGCCATTTAGTATTGCAGGGTACAGGAAAGGTTTAAGTGACGAAAGAGGAGATTTGTTTTTTGAAACATTGAGGGTTATAAAAGCTAAACAACCTAAAGTGGTTTTTCTTGAAAACGTCAAAAATTTAGTCACTCATGATCATGGAAATACTTTTAAGGTTATTAGAGAATTTTTAGTACATGCTGGATACTTTGTGAAGTGGAAAGTATTAAATGCAAAGGATTATGGAAATATACCTCAAAATAGAGAACGTATATATGTTGTTGGATTTAAAGATCGAAAATCTTTTGAAAAATTTGAATTTCCTACACCTGTAAAGTTAATTAAACCATTATCTGACATCATAGAATATGACAAAACTGTTGATGAAAAATACTATTATAAGGAAGGTAAACAGCCTTTTTATAATAAATTAGCAGAAGAAATGCAAAATCCTGATTCTGTGTATCAGTGGCGAAGAATTTATGTACGAGAAAATAAAAATGGGGTAATTCCTACTTTGACTGCAAATATGGGGACAGGGGGACATAATGTTCCTCTTATTCTTACCTCTGATGGAAGAATAAGAAAATTAACTCCAAGAGAAACTTTTAATGCTCAAGGTTTTCCAAAAAGTTTTAAACTTCCCAAAATTGCAGATTCTCATTTATATAAGCAGGCTGGAAATTCTGTGGTTGTTCCATTAATTAAGAGAATTGCAGATTCCATTTATATGGCTCTTACAGATGAAGATATGAGTTTACCAGATACAGAAAATAAATTTTCTCTTATATATACATATATGAATGGAAGAATGGCGGGGTCATCATATCAAGTTGAGGTTTTGAAAGATGTTGAATCTTTAAAAAGAGATTCGAAATCTTATTCCTATTCTATTTATGATAATGATGATTTTTATAAAACAATCAAAAGTGGTGGGGAACACGAATTTTTAACAATTGTTGGTTAATATTGATTTACACAAAAATTTAGTTAAATCTCTTAGTGGAGTCTGAAAATGACAGTTTGGGAATTTTATAGCAAAGAACAGCAGCAAGACTATATAAGTTTTATAAAAATGTATGCGTCTTTATCAAAAATGTTTAATCAAAAGTCTAGTACAACAGGTGCTCCTTATTTGGATTCAAAATTTCAAGAAACCATTTATTCTAGAAGTTTTGGCGCAAAAGAGGTTGATGTTGGAAATACACCACATGATATGCTTTCTGTTTTGGTTCTAAAAGAATAGGCATCGGAATTAAAACTTGGCTTAACAGTAGAGAATCATACCAAAAAGTAATGCAGTTAAAGGCTTATAAATCTGAGATAGAGAAAGTTATAATCAGTGGAAAATTGGAAGATATAGCCTATAAAATATCTTCAATAAAAAACGAAAAATTAAAAACTGATTATGCTAGGCTTGGATTAAGTGATAATGGTTCTGATAACATTTATCATTATATAACTCGTGATGAAGGGAAGCTGGTTATTCACGAAACTGCTTATCCGCTTGTGAATATTAATAATTTAAAAGAATTCAATATGACCAAAACATCATTTTCCTTCACAGATGGACTAAAGGACTATAAATTTACTTTTGGAGACAGCCAAATATGGATGAAATTCGGTAAAACTTCTGACTGTACATTGATAGATGAAATTTATGTAGGTATAATTGATGATCCTTTTCAATTTTTGAAGGAAGCTTTTGAAAATAGAAATAAAATTGTTCTTTATGATGATATAAAACCAAAAGAAAAGTCAGATGCGGTTTATCTCCCTTTATATTCAATACAAGGTAAAGGCGAAGTGCCTTCTAAGTCAGGATTAAATGCTTTTAACGGTGCCAAAATCTCGTGGCAGTAATAGAGATCGTCCTGAAGCAGAAGCTTATATACCAATTCCCGCAGAATTTAGAAATAAATACCCGTATTGGTTTGATGATAGTGTAGATATACGTAAGTATGATCAATATAAAACAATTACGGGAAAATCTTCAATAGAATTAGAACTTCATTTACCGAATGGCAAAGTTTATCCTGCTAGGTTGGCTCAAGAAAACTTCAAATCACTGCAGACAAACCCACAAAGTGCTCTTGGTAAATGGCTTTTATACGATGTACTTCATCTTGAGAAAAAAGAAATAGTCACGAGAACAATTTTAAACAAAGCTGGCTTTGATTCTGTAAGAATTTGGCATGAAGATCCTGATAATAAAAGGAGTTATGGATAGATTTTGCACCGTTAGGCTCTTATGAATTATTTATGGGGCGCAAAGACAGCAGTGATTTTACTGATTTAAATGATGATTGATGCTAATTTTAAAAATTTATTCTGTTATTTTTATGTGGAGTATATTTTGTCTAATCATATTATTACAAGAGAGCAGAGATCTTTCAACATGTCTCAAATTCGCTCTACCAATACAAAACCTGAAATTAAACTTAGAAAAGCTTTATGGAACAGAGGAGTTAGGTATCGAAAAAATCTTAATACACTTCCTGGAAAACCTGATATAGCTATTACTAAAAGTAAAATTGCGGTATTTATAGATGGTGAGTTTTGGCATGGTTACAAATGGAATGAAAATAAAAATAACATCCATAGTAACCGTGATTATTGGATTCCAAAAATTGAAAAAATATAAATAGGGATAAAGAAATTAATCAGCAGCTTAAGATGATGGAATGGAAAGTTCTTCGATTTTGGTCAAAAGATGTAATAAAAAATACAGAATATTGTGTAGAGAAATTTTATTGTTGGTTAGAAGTTAAAAATCTGTAAGAGCTTTTGCTAGAAGAGAAAATTAAACGTACAATCAAAACGTTTGTTCGTCATATAAAAAAAAGCCCATCTTTCTGAATTGTTGTTTTCAGAATTATAAGGCCTTTTTAATGTCTATCGTGCTACTTATCCATCTTTTCAAACTGCTCAATTAGTTTCTCTTTAAGTTCTTTTTTCTTTTTAAATGATAGATCCAATTTGGTATTAATTTCATTAACCTTGCTGTTTAGGCTGGGGTTATTTTTGATATCGACGCCAGGAATGAATAATTGGTAGGCTTCGAAGATATCTTCTGAATTATAGCCATTTTCATACGCCCAGCGGTTAAGTTCGAGTTCTTGATTCTCTTTGTGAATTTCCTTAATGACATTTTTAAAACTTTGCGACGTAAAGTGCTTATGGAAATGTCCCGCCAAGATACCCTCTAGCAAGCGTTTTAAATCTAACTCCTCCATTGATTTTGATGATTCGACGTGTTCTTTGATTGCAGCTTCGTTTTCTGGCGTTTTTTCATCCATATAGTTATTCAAAAGCTCGATTAAGTAATCGTAGTCAATGATCTCACTTGAATATTTTTCAACCGAAATTTTGTAATCAGTGAAATCCATTGTTTCTTTTTAGGCAACTTTTCGTTGACATCATTCATTCGGGCCTGCAGAGCGCTGAGCTCATCAATTGACTGGATCGGGAGTTCAACAGTTTCGCCAGTCGAGTTGCCAGATTCATCTACTTTTTCCACTTCTGTACCGAATTGGAAACCTTGCTGCACCATTTTTTGAACGGCACTGTTAACTTCTTGAGCAGTTAAAACGAACTTCATTTGTTCTTTTTCACCAACTGGTTCTTGAGAGAAATCATCGCCTGCCAGTTTCTTGAGTTCCTCAATTTTTGGCGTAATATCCTCGATTTGGGTTGACATTTTAGGGGCTAAAATATCGTTGTTCATCAAATCTTGCTGTTCTTTTGGCGATGACGGCTTTTCGGCATCAGCGATCGTGTCGTTACCTCCTTGGTGTAGATGACAAGAGCCTGACTGACATTTTCCTCCATCAGCTCACCTTTGCGGTAAAAACGGACTTTGCCGTAAGGTTTTGCTTCTTTGTTGAGAACTCGATTAGTTCGAGACATCGCCTGGATGAGCAATCCTTCAGCTAAAACTTTATCAAGGTAGATGATGTTAACGAATTTTGAATCGAATCCGGTCAGCTGATGATCTGAGACGATTACCAGATCAAGAATGTCGTTGGGGTCATTGTGATTGTATGGCTTTTTGCGAGCAAGACGCTTAGTGATGTCATTTAGAAAAGAGCGCTCAGAATTAGGGCTATCAAGAAAGTTCATTGTGTTGAACATTTTTTGATAGTCGGACATCGCAGTTTTCAAAGATTCCTGCAAGTTTGCGGTGCCAACTCCGTTGTCTTCGTCGCGAGAGTAGACATTGTAACCTTGAGTTGAGGAGCCAAGGTTTTGAATAAATTATAGTATTCGACGGCAGCTTGTTTTCCTGAAACGGCAACATTGCTTGGAAATACTTCTTCTGACGAATGCCGCCGATTAAGGGGCCGGATGAATTGTTGTCATCCAATGGTCAATAATGTCTTGAACGACTGATTCATGATAACTAGTGGTATTGTAGACCGCTTTTTCCATCTCTTTGTCGGTCTTTTGATCGCTATTTTCAGCTTCAATCGCAGTTTTGTAATAGCTAACGTCAAATCCGAGGACGTTGCCGTCACCGATTGCGTCTTTAATCGTATAACGGTGGAGTCTTTTGCCAAAAATATCATAGGTCGAAACGTTGCGCGACGTTTTGATATCTTTGACCTCATCGGAGTAGAAGTTAGGCGTCCCTGTAAAACCAAACCAGGTTGTCTTTGGCAGGCGCTTTTTTGATGCGAGAAACAGCATCGCCACTAGCCGAACGATGAGCTTCGTCCATAATGATAACCATGCGCTGCTCAGATGTGAGCCCTGATTTCACAGCTTTGTCGAGACCTTGGACAGTGATGAGAAAAACGTGAGAAATTTGATCTTTGATGTCTTTTTTCAGCTGATGACCGTCAACGATTTTAATCCGATTTTCGAAAGTTTTATAAGCGTAACTTTTGAAATTTTCGTAAGTTTGATTAACAAGATCGACTCGATCCACGATAAAAAGCACGTGCTGAACCCTTGGCATTGCAGCGATTAACTGGGCAACCTTAAACGAGGTGACCGTTTTTCCAGAACCAGTGGTGTGCCAGATGTAGCCGCCTTCTTTTTCGACGAGATGGTTTTGTTCCATTTCCCGCATCCGATCAAGGATGGCGCGCGTTGCTTGGATCTGATATGATCTCATGACCATGAGGTTGTCGTTGGCGGCATCCGGGATCATGTTGGTTGTCACGAGACGATGAAGTGCCGGATGCCCATTTCCTGATGAGTGAATTCCATTGTGTTGGTGACATCTTTTCCTTCGTCATCGCGCCAGCCGAAAACAAAATCGCGGTGTAGGAATCGCAATTTTTAGGGCGAGCGAGATAGTGAGCAGAATGCTGCGAGAGGATGAATTGAACCTGCACGAAGCTCATCAGACCAGTGTACATCCGTCTCCATCGTATTTTTGTAACTGCTCAAAAGCGTTCCACTGATTTTGCAGCGCTTCGTCTTTTTCTTCGACATGAGCAACGGGCAGGCCATTGATTAGGAGCAATGTCGATCCGTCGCTTTTGGCTGAGTCGTCGGGAGATGGTTAAAAGTGATCTGGTTGACGACCTCGTACTCTGATCGGCCGCCAGCAATTTCGTCGCCATAGAATATTTCAATTTCTAGTTGTGTGCCGTCGTCACGGGTTAGCGGAAGAGTTCCAATGTTTCCGGCACCGGCCAATACAAGCTGTGCTTCGTAGGGCGTCTTGTTCTTATTGAGTTCAATTTTAAGCGAGTTGAACTCCTGGTCTGAGAGAGGTGTACCGTCCAATTTAGTGCGATTGTTGCGATTTAAATGTCACGCCAGTGGTCGTACAATTTATCATCGGAGCAGCCGGAGAGGACTTCGTTGTATGTCCAGCCTTCGCTTTGGAGTTTGGTTAGGATCGCTTGTTCAAATTTTTCTTCTGCCTTTTTGGCCTTTCTAGGTGTTTTTAGTGGATGGTGCATGGATGTCAGCTGTAATTAGACAAACATTTTTTGAGAAATGTGCTTTTTGAGTTCTTCAATTTTTTGGGATTTGTGTTCGCTCATGGCGATGAGCTCGTCGATTTTGGCGAATAGTTGGCCAATGCGAGTTTGTTCGGGGATAGAGGGGATGGAAATAATTTTATTTTCCATCTCAGCTTTTGTAACATGATCATTGTTGAGCCATTTGTATTATTTAAAAGCTGGGATTTATCGGCTTCCAATATTTGTAATGTGAAATTTAGTTTGAGTTTTTCTGATAATTCTACTTTCCAAATATGGTAATGAAATATAACTTTTTTACCTTTCCAAATGATCCTTCAATGTTAGTCTTCGTCCCTACACTACTACTATGATGATGGTGCAGTTTTAACGACAGCTAACGTTCCTCAGAATTTCAAGAATTTAGTAAGCAAAACTCTTGTTGCTGGAAATCCTGACTTTGTTGATGCTAGCGGTAAAGTTTCAAATAACAAATTACAGCAGGTTCTTGTTAGTTCGTTCCTTAGCAGCTGGCAGCAAAATGACGGCAGTTTTAAACAGACTGACTCTGGTCTTGGGTTAGGTCTCCCCTATACATGTATGGCGGTTTTGGAATCAGCAATTCTGACAGCAAGAATTCATATACCCAGTGGCCTTTAGGCTACAGTGATAACAGTGGCGATTACAAGAATGCAGTGAACAGTTTTTCAGGCGACTTTTATCGTGGCGGAACAGATCTTAAGGCAGCCGATGTAAAAATTTGATTAAAGGGATTCCTTTTAACGCTCTAACCGCTGACGTTAGTAAAGTAGATATCACAAACCTGGTACTTATCCGGTCGTTTATACCTACACCAATCCTGACAATGCGAAAGATACCGCAAGTATTACGGTTCCAGTAACTGTGTCGGAAGTTTCAAAACCAATTTTTGCATTCCAAGGAAGCGCTGATTCGACAATTAATGTTGATGACAGCTTTAACGAAAATGAGTACAAAGTAGTCGGATCATGGGCAATTTTTAACAACTACGGCGGTGACTACAGCAAGCTGCCTAATTTTGAAGGCATCGCTAAGAATAATGATGGATCTCCAAAAGTAACGATCACGGGGCATGTGGATACTCATACTCCTGGTATTTATCAATTAACCTACGAGGCCACGAGTATTAGCGGCGAAACTACGACAATGATTAGAAAAATTACCGTTTTGCCGAAAAGTATTGCTACCGATTGGACGATTACCGATATGAAGGCCGTTGGCTACATTAACTATGTTCCAAATTACGGAATTATGGTTTTCAATGCGCCAGCCGGCAGTGCTACCGGTCAACGATTAGCTCACACTACGGCGTGGAGAATCAGCCAAAAAGCAGTTAATGCTAAAGGGATGTTTTCTATCGCGTTGGCAAGAATCAGTGGATCAACGGGAGATATGTGTCATTTAGTCCAATCAGCACTATGGCTCCGCTAAAAGGCGAGATTGAAATTGTCTACGTGAGAGGTTATGGCGTTAACATTTGGAAGAGTGCCGGCACGACTAATAGTTACTACATGGATAGAAATTGAAACATGGAAGCAAGTGGAAGACTTTTGGTCTTCAGAACGGCTTTTACAAAGTTGGCCGAGATCAGTGGGTTCAAGGAGATTTCGCTAGATACAAAGCATATAAATAAAACAATTGAATGATTGAGTTCTTTTTTGCGTAATTTTCTTATAGACGGAATTATCGTCGAGAAAGGAGCAAGAGATGTTAAATCATATTGAGAAAATGAAGCTCGATTACGAATCAGGTCTGGAGACCCAGTGGACAATGGGAAGAGCCGAAGGTAAAGTCGAAGGTAGGGCCGAGGGAAAAGTACAAGGAAAAGTTGAAGGAAAGCAAGAGTTTGCCCGTAAGTTAATGAACAAAGGCATGTCCATTCAAGAGATTAGCGATTTAACCGATCTCAGCATTGAAGAAATCGAGAAACTTAAATAGATTTTAAGACAAGAGAAAGTAGAATTTGAGAAATTGAGTTCTACTTTTTTTCTTTTCAAAACTCGTTCTACTTTTAAATTTTGGATTTACTTATAGACACTTCTGAACCTAAAAACTGATTATAAACGACGTATTATTAAATCGTATACTAGTTAGATAACTAAATTTTGTTTCATATTTTGCAAACTTAAGATTTAAAAATGCGTGAAAAGTTTCATAATTGCGGTATAATTGAAACTAAGTTTCACAAAGAAGGAGAAAGTAATGAAATTTAAAGTAGCTGGTTTAGCTAGTACTGCATTGCTGTTATTATCACCTATAACAGGTGCTTTTACTGCAGCTATTAATACTAGTACAGTTCACGCGGAAATAATTGGGATTACGACGTTGATAATCCTGGCATCAATTCTTATGATGCACTTTTGCAAAATGCTGGTCCTAGTGATGGGATCGTTGATTGGTATCCTGCTAAGGATGCATTGGGAGACAACCCGACAGGACAAGAATTAGTTAAAGAACTAATCGACCTTTCAATCGCAACGAACGATTCAAGCTCTAATGCTAGAAAAGTTCTTTTTAACGATACTGTAGGTAACCTTAACGATATTCGCTCTGAATATAAAACTACTTATGATAAATATCCCGTTGCCTTAGGATTTATTGCGCAAATTCTTAATTTTAACAATTCTAAGTCAGGTCTGGTGCAAAACTTGAACAAGACGCAGTTGACGGAGATCAAGATCCAACTGATAGTGATGGAAATTCTGTTATTGCAGGCAAAATCAAAGAAATCCAGCCGATCACGCTGCACAGATTGGAAAAAATGTTTCTGACGTTTTAGGCTCAGCTTTCTTTGGCGACCCGGATGATGCTTACGCTCAGATTTATTTGAATGGTTACGACAACGTTTCGCAAAACGAAGCTAATATCATTCGTGAATCAACAAGCAGTATTACAATTGTTGCTCAAAGTAAGTCAACAGGCAAAAAGGCAACAGCAATCTTCAAACTTAACAATAAGACCCTCCCTAAGGGTGCTGACGGCATGAAGCTTAATAATTACGTTGATAATAGTGTTTATGCCCTTGACAATAAAAACGGTAATGGCGAGATCGCTGGCCTTAATATGACTACTGCTTCTCAGTCCACAATTGATAACCTTAATTTTTCAAAGCAGTCAACTTTTTGGGCTAGCGGTACAAAAAATGCTAATGCTAAAGATGATGGTGCAGGAACAATCGTTGTACCTCGCGGCACAACTGCAAAGCAAGTTGCTAAATTAATTGCTGACCGTAAGCTTGATGGGAACAACTCTCTTCGCGAATCAGCTCCAATGAAGGCTGTTCAAGCGGCCAAAATGCCTGCTGACGCCGGTGCTGATAACGAAATTGCAGGAGCACCTACAGGCAGTAACACTTGGAAAGATGTTTCTATGATCATTTTTACGAAAGTACAGGAGTTGCTAAAGCAAACGGTTCAGGTAGTGACTCATTATATAACTTTGCTGACAGTATTAATACTGGAATTAATGGTCCTGATAACCCAGCTTTTTCTTTTTTCTACGATAAATGAAAATCGTGAATACAATGGGCCATTTAACTCAAGAAATGGTTGGTTTGGTCAAAGCTACAATACTACCAAAATGAATACACGTATGATTGATACAAATGAACTTTTTGACCCAAGTAAGACTGGAAAATTTACTAATAAGTCTGCAGCTTCTTTACCAGGAGTTAAACAATCGGAAGCGACACCTTTTGATTCAGATGATGTTTCTTTGGGCCACGCAAAAAATATGACCGATTTAAAAAGTAAGGTCGCTGGAGTTTTAGATGATAATAGTGAAAAAGCAACTAATGTCGGAAAAGTTACACATTTATTCCAACCGTCTGATTATTTTAAAGAAGCTTATGATGCTAACCATTTTGTTACAAATAGTCCTTCTTTAAAAGATAATAATGTCGATGATATTGCAAGTAAAATCGCAAATAATGGTAGTTTCTCTGGTACTGATGTAAATGCTCAAATCAAAAAAAGCTTTACATACGAAACACCTGTTTCTGCTTGGCTTTATAAGTCTTACAATAACCCGTACTCTACAGTTGTAAGTAGTGCAGGTGCAAAAACTGTTGATGGTAAAACGCTTGATGAAACAGTTTCTACCGCAAATTCAACCGTTCAGCCTCAAGAATATCTTGATTTATCAAATCCTAATAATCAGGAAGCAAAAGACGATCCAAAAAATATAAAACTTTCTGAAAATATATCACCTATTTTTGTTGGTAATTATAATCCTTCTACATATGAGTTTGATGCAACTCCAAGTGGAACTAATCCCGTATTCTTCTGGGCAGGAACATTTAAGAAGGGTTTGCCATCTGATTCTACCAATATCTTGACAATTGATTTTAATACGATGATAAATGGAACATCAGGATCAGTAGGACTTCCTAGTGTAAATACTGGAAATAAAATCATGATTCCAGCGGGTACGTCAGGAACTTTGGTAAAATTGGAGCAGTAGGATCAGATACAGATAGTAGTTATGGTTCTGGCTCTACTACTGGAAAAGAAATTGGTCAATCAACTATTGATAATTCTGGTATAGGTATAGGTACTGGTAAAATAAATGGGCCAGGGGGACTTGTTATCAATGGATCAAATCAGAAATGGGTTATGAATGGAAAAAACATTGGCCTAGAAAATGGTTTGAACGGAGAAACTTAAACTTCAATAACCCTTATGACAAAATGGAAGTTTGGGATAATTCCCAATATTTTGTTCAAACATGGGATAAAATAAGACAACTAAAGAAGCGCAGGGTGACACATTTGTTCCTACAGATAAACCTGAGCCTTTATATAATATAAACATCACAAAAGATCCTAATCAAGCAGGTGGAATAAATTCAGATAGTTTTGAAAAGAAAACTTTGTCAGCTGTGGATTCACCTAATTTTGAAGCCAAGTATTACTATTCTGGATATTTTGAACTAGCTCCTGATGGTTCTGGTGACTATACAATTAAAAGGTTTTTAATAGGTAATCACCTTGCTCAAACTGCAGCATCAACGAGAGCATATTTCAACTCTAATCTTTACAATAATCCTAACGGATATTTTGCTAACGATTTAAGTACTGGGGAAGCAAAAACTTACACAAACAACAGCCGTTTCTTCGTATCACAAGACTTCTCTGTAGGACCTGTTTCAACAGATATGGTTAGTGATCCTGGTGGAACCGACCTCACAATTAATGGAGTAACTTATCCAGCTTCGAAAGGAACTAATCCAGAAGTTAATGCTGAAAAGATTATCGAATTTACAGCTAAAATAATGATCCTACCCAAAATCCCGCAAATCAATTAGCAGATCCTAAAGTTAAAAACGAATTCACAGCCGATAATGGTTACAAATTAGTTTCACTTGATGAAGCAGCTGAAAAGCAAGGAACAACAGTTGATGCTTTAGCAAACGAAGTTGCTAAAGTTACTGGTAAATCAGTTCAAACTGTTAAAAACACTAAATGGCTTGAAGCATCATTACCTCGTGTTAAAACAAACGCCGGTCAAGCTCGCATTAACGTCGTTGTTTATGATAAAGAAGCAGTTCCTGCTCCTACTAAGCAAGATACAAAACCATCATTTTCAACTACAGATTTAAGCAGCGGAAATGATCCATTTAATGTAAGCTTACGTCCTTACACAACAACTTACGATGACGGTGCTGTTTTAAAAACATCAGACGTCCCTGATAGTTTTAAAAACTTGTTAAGCACAACTCTTACTGCTGGCAATCCAGATTTAGTTGACGCAACTGGTAAAGTTTCAACAAATAAATTACAGCAGATTCTTGTTAGTTCATTCCTTGGCAGCTGGCAGCAAAATGACGGCAGCTTTAACCAAACTGATTCTGGTTCTGGCGTAAGCTCCCACTCTACTTGTATGGCGGTTTCGGAATTAGTAATTCTGATACTAAAAATTCATACGCTCAATGGCCAATGGGTTACATTGATAACAGTGGCGATTATAACAACGCAATTAATAGTTTTTCCGGCGACTTTTACCGTGGAAGTGCAGACCTTAAAACAGCAGATGGCAAGACTACTATCAAAGGAATCCCCTTCTCTGCTCTAACAGCTGACGTCAGCAAATTAGATATTACAAAACCCGGTACTTATCCAGTAGTTTATATATACTAACCTGACAATGCTAAAGACACTGCAAGCATTACAGTACCAGTTACTGTTAGTGATGCATCAGCACCAGTTTTTGCCTTTCAAAATTCTAAAGATTCAACAATTAAGGTTGGTGAAAGCTTTAACCAGAATGACTACAAAGTTGTAGGCTCATGGGCAATTTTCAACAATTACAGCGGCGACTACAGCAAGTTACCTAATTTTGAAGGCATTGCTAAAAACAGTGACGGAACACCACAAGTCACAGTTAGCGGAAATGTTGATACAAATACACCTGGGATCTATCAGTTGACCTATAAAGCAGTAAGCACTAGTGGTGCAGTAACAACAATGGTTCGTAACGTTACAGTTTTACCGAAAGAATCAACAACAGACTGGACGATGAATGATATGAAGGCAGTTGGATATATCAACTATACTCCAGGATATGGTATTATGGTTTACACTGCTCCAGCAACTGGTGCAAAAGGTCAGAGATTAGCTCACGGCACTTCATGGAAGATCAGTCAAAAAGCAGTTAATGCTAATGGCGACACTTTCTACAAGGTCGGAACTAATCAGTGGATCAATGGAAAATACGTAACATTCAGTCCAATTAATACAATAACTCCTCTCAAAGGTGAAGTTAAAATTGTCTATAAGAAAGGTTACGGTGTTAACCTTTGGAAGAGTGCTGGAACAACTGGCGGCTTCTATACTGGTCGTAAATTAAAACACGGCACATCATGGAAGACAAGCGGTAAGCAGAACGGCTTCTATAAAGTCGGTAAGGATCAATGGATTCAAGGCGACTACGCAAGTTATAAATCATATTAATACATTAAATTTCATAAATTCTCTACACGTTTAAGTAGGATTCGGGGCAACATACCGAGTCCTATTTTTTATAGAAGTGTAATTCTTGATCATAGAATATTATTATGCTATCCTAGTATTGCCAAAGTTTATGTATAGAATGGTTTTTTTATTTTTCTTTATGTTCTAGGATGGCTACGACGAGTAGACCAAAAATAGAAAAGTTAACACTTGGAATTTGCATTCCTTGAATAAGTTTGTTTTACATTATATATTTAAGTACAAAAAGAGCCGATGCGCTAACATCAGCTCCAATGTAAGCCGCTTCAAAGGCGGTGGCGATATTATAAAAATGGATTAAGCCATCCTATAAACTCTCCAAAGTTTTACATAGGACGGCTTTTTGTTATCTACTTTTGTGATCTAAAATGGCTACGATAAGTAGACCAAACGAGATCAGCAGAGTTAACACTTGGAACGTATCCAAGAATGCTGTTCCTTTCTATAAGATTTAGGTTCATAAAACCACCACCTTTCGAAATTTCACAGCCACCGCCCTCAAAACTTCTTACTGAATTAGTATACCAAATGATAATTTTATAGAAGCGCTTGAAGAACAATCCATTACATTATATAATTTAGGTATAAAAAGAGCCGATGCTCAAACACCAGCTCCAGTGTAAGCCGCTTCAAAGGCGGTGGCTCATTATATTAGATTAGTAAAATCGTCCTATAAACTGACCCAAGTTTAGGTAGGACGGTTTTTTTTATTTTTCTTTGTGTTCCAGAATGGCTACGATGAGTAGACCAAACGAGAACAGCAAAGATAAAACTTGGAACGTATCCAAGACGTTGCGCCAATAACAAAGATTTAGGTTCATAAAACCACCACCTTTCGAAATTTCACAGCCACCGCCCTCAAAACTTCTTACTGAATTAGTATACCAAAATGATAATTCTATAGAAATACTTGAAGAACAATGGATTACATTATATAATTTAAGTACAAAAAGAGCTGGTGCGGTAACACCAGCTCCAGTGTAAGCCGCTTCAAAGGCGGTGACTAAATTTATAAAACTTACAGTCGTCCTATAAACTTGTCAAAGTTTTTGTATAGGACGGCTTTTTTCGTTATCTGTTTTTCTGATCTAGAATGGCTACGACGAGTAGACCAAACGAGAACAGCAAAGATAATACCTGGAACGTATCCAAGACGCTGTTTCCTTTCCATAAGATTTAGGTTCATAAAAACCACCACCTTTCGAAATTTCACAGCCACCGCCCTCAAAACTTCTTACTGAAATAGTATACCAAAATGATAATTTTATAGAAGTGCTTGAAGAACGATATATAATTTAAGTACAAAAAGAGCCGGTGCTGCAACACCAGCTCAACTTAGTCCACTTGCCTCATAATTTCTCAAATTCATTAAATTCCAGAATCGTTTACGAGCGTAAATGTAACTTGACCAGTATAGTGACCGGTTGCTGGAATATCAATTGGGTTAGTTTTAATTGCTAAATTCCAAGGTATTGAAATATTATCTTGATAACCTGCACCCGCAGCACCCGTGTGAACGGTTTGTGCAGTTGAAGTTAAATTGTACTTATTGCCAGTGTCTGTATCGTAAAACCAAAGAGGGTTTCCACTAATGGATTTAGTCGAGTCCGTATCCAATTGCATTGGTTTAGTAACAGAGGCTTCAATCTTCCAAGTTTTACCTTGACGAGCATTTCTTGTATCAGTTTCGGTGAAAGTCTGGTTAGTGCTTTTCACTTCTTTATTGGTAAACGCTGGTTTTTGGAATCCAAAATCAATTAATGCATAAGTATAAAATGTTTGCCATCCAGTTTGATCCCAGACATAAGTTCTAACGTCGCGACGGGTTACAGAATCAGTCGTAATTTGACTCGCTTTAAGAGTTGGTCCCTTAGGATCGTGAGGCGTTCCTCCGGTACCTAATTCCTGCCATTGTGGATTAGTAGCATAGTAAATTGGTGTTGGCTGATCCAAATCGTTGATTTGAGTTCCGCGAACTGGATCGGTAAGTAGAGCTTCTTCAATTACTGAATTCGGTCCAAGCGTTAATTTCCAAAGAGAGGGAGTATTTTTAGTAATCCAAGTACGAAGGTAACCGGGAGTTCTCCTGATATTAAAACTACTTAAATCCAAACTAGTTAATTTGGTACAACTCTGAAATAAACTATTGAAATTATCGACTTTATTAGTGTTCCAATGATTTACATCTATACTAGTTAATCCTGCACAACCAGAAAACATTCCATTAATATTTGTAGAATTACTAGTGTCAAAGTGACTAACGTCCAATTCTTTCAAAGCGGAACAATCAGCAAACATAAGTTGCATATTTGTCACCTTACTAGTATCAAACTTACTAACGTCCAAACTTTTTAATACGTAGCATAGTCTGAACATCTGAGCCATGTTAGTTACTTTATTTGTTTTAAACTTATCCGGATCAAATTTTAAATCGGTCATTTTTCCGCACCAATAAAACATATATTGCATATCGGTTACTTCACTAGTGTCAAAGTTTAAAATATCTAAATTAGTAAACTGCTTGCAATAAGCAAACATGTAAGCCATATTAGTCACGTGAGTAGTGTCAAAACCTGTTACGTTAACTGATAATAAATTCATGCAGCCATTAAATAGTCCTGCCATATTAGTTACTTTACTGGTATTAAAATGACTTACATCGATATTAGTTAATAATTGGCACGTAGCAAACATCGAAGCAATATTAGTAACTTGGCTGGTATCAAAATTAGATACATCTAAACCAGTTAATGATGAATCACGATAAAACATTCCAGCCATATTAGTAACCTTACTGGTATCAAAATGTTCAACATGTAAAGAAGTTAGTGAATCACAGCTTTGAAACATATATTGCATATCAGTTACTTGACTGGTATCGAAATGAGATACATCTAAACTAGTTAACAACTGACAACCATTAAACATGGATGCCATATTAGTTACTTCACTAGTATCAAGCATTTCTAGTCCTTCAATAGATGTCATTTTGCGTAATGGTGAAAACAGTTTGATTAACGATCCTCTTGCTGTAACTCCGGGTGAAATTATTGCTTTAACTATTTCTGTATTGAGTACACTATGTTTTGGATACCATGGCCAATCCTGTTGAGTATAACCGCTAGTATCAACCCAATTGACATGATCTCGATCCCAGTTAAGTTCGTGAGGATAGATTGTTAAAACATTATTACTATCAACGTTCCACCAAAGATAATCACTCAAATTAATCGTCTGCATTTTAGCAGGATCAAAATTATTGTTTTTGTCTACTGCGATCACATGCAGATACTTGTTAATCCCGTCGGCGCGGTTTACATTAACCGTTCCCGACCCAGTCCCATCCGGCATTAAATTAAGATTAGAGACCTCGCCATTTACATCTTTGATTGGAGTTACTACACCATTAGGATTATTGTCAATTTGATAAACATATCCTTTTAAACCGCTGGTGATCGTCGATTTAACCACGTCTGAGTATTTAGTGGCACTTGCTGTTTTGGCTTTTACTCGGTAAAAATAATCTGTTCCCAGATCAGCGGCCTTAATCGTAATAGTTGCTTTATCATTATCGGTTGTTACTGTTGTCGTCGGCTTTTCCGGCGCGGCACTGTCTTTAACTGTATGGTCCTCACCATGAGTGGTCATATTTAGGGTGCTGGTATAGTAAATCATATTAGCAATAATCTTTGCTTCATCAGGTGTACAGGCACTCATCCCGTTGAAAATCGAATGACCAGTTTGGATCATCGCATAATTGTTTTTGGTAACGAGATAGAAATTATTATCAGCAATTCGATGCCCATCATCACCAGGTACTTGATTATTATTTTCATCAAGATAATTAATATCTTTCGCTTCTCCAGCAAAAGAAAACGGCGGTTCGTATTCCATCCACTTTTGTGCCCCGCCTTGATATAAATAGTATTGGCCGGACGAATGCGAGAATTTGATTTCCAATGTCTGATCTAACGTAAATTTATATGGGTATTGATTTAAAAATCCATCCATTGAAAATTTAACTTTAGTTGAGCCTAACCCAACGTTTCCCCCACTGCTGGGATATCCTGGCAATATTTTTAATCCTAGACTAGGACCAAATTGAGCTAAATATGTATGAGGATAATATACTGTATCGTGCCCCAAGATAATTGAACGTCCAGTTTGACCGTAAGCAACTGTTGCTGCATACGAAGTTGCGTTCAAATCGTTGTTAGGTCCATTCCCCCCGTTACCATCTTCAGAACCGAAATAGACACCGTCATACTGATAATTTCCTGCTGCGTCTTTTAAGTACTGATTGGGATTACTGTTAAAATCAGCGAAAGACACTGGCACAACGTTAATTAACCCCATCGAAACAGGCTGCCCCGTACCAGGATCAATTTGATTCATCCAAGTCTGAAGGTAATTACAGTTATCGGGGTAGACATTAAGAATCGTTATGTGTTTACCGTAATTAGTGGGCGGAATTTGCCATAAAGCATCATTGGTTGGCAGAGTTGAGTCATTAGTTCGTTGAATCACGTAACCATCAGAAATATCAGGGACACTGTCCCAGTCTAAAACCTCAAATGGCTGATTAGAAACATTGATCTGATTATCAACTTTGAGGCGAAAATCGTTAGTTTTGACAACTGTTCCAAGAGTTTGAGGACTAACGCCGCTTCGTCCCTGAGGCATTAATTTACCCTTTTGTGACAAAGATTTAGCTGAATTGGCTGAAGTTTTGCTTGAGTTATTTGATGACGTTAAATTATCAGCACGACTGTTTTCTCTAGGCATGATACTACTAAAGGCAAACAATACCATAAATCCCACGATGAAAATTAATGGCAGCTTTGCTTTTTTCCAATTCATTAATAAATCCTTTCAGTTGTGAAAAATTGTCTTTAACCCGATTCTAACATCCCGTTAGGGTTCTTTTTATTTACCTTTTAAAAAAAAATTTATCAAAAACCTAGAAATCTTATTTTTTATGATTGGATTAATTAAAAGCTCGGAAGCATTCAAATAACGGACGTGTTTCTTCATATTAAATGTGTTCAGCGTAAGCTGAATTTTTTTATTTTAGGGCTAAAGTTTTCGGTAGTTCATACGATATATATAGTGTAAGAGGCAGCGGCCGAGTCATCTTACGAAAATAAAACAGAAGGAGTATTGAAATGTCTAAGGTTTTAAAAACTAATTTACAGGTAACTTTGGTTAAAGGAGCAGATAGAAAAACTAAAACTTTTTCTAATGTCGTTGCAGGAGTTGACGATGTAAAGGCACAAAAGTTAGGACAAGTTGTCGCTAGTCTTTCACCAAACGCTAGTCTCGAACAAGTTAGAGCTGTTGAAACAAAGGAATTTTAAGGAGGAGTCAAATGGCAAAAGTATTACAATTGAAGTTTAAAAATGAAGCTGGCAAGAACACAAGTATGAGTTTCACTTATGTGAACGATAATTTATCTCGTGAGACCGTTGCAAAAGCAATGGAAGATCTTGCTGCTCTAGATTTATTTAAGGACAAAGACGGAAATCTTCTTTATAAGACACCCGTATCTGCAAAATATGTTGAAACGACAGAAACAGAAGTCGTTCCAGCAAACTAACTATAAAAACTAAATTCCAAATTAAACATTGAAGATCACTAAGAAATAGGTGATCTTTTTTTTGCGTGGTTATATGCCCTTTACAATAAAAATTACCATTACTGTTGCAAATATGTTACAGTATTGATATTGGTACATATTTTGGTTTCTCAAAAATATTTTGAGTTATAATCATAAATGACCAAAAAGATTGAAAGGGAGAATTATGAAAGCAAATCATAAATTCAAATTTGCTGGAGTAGCGAGTACAGCTCTTCTGCTGCTGTCTCCTATCTCTAGTGCTTTTACCGCTGCTGCTCAGGCAGTTAATGTTCACGCTGACGGTAATAATTGGGATTACGATGTTGATAACCCTAATTTAAGTGAATATGACCAGCTACTTCAAAACGCTGGACCTAGTGACGGTTCAGTCGACTGGTACCCCGCTCAGCGTTTTGCCAGCAGTAAAAATATTAATGCGTCTCTATTAGTTAAACAATTAGTCGATCTATCGATCGCTACCAATGACTCTACTTCTGACGCTCGGAAAATTCTTTTTAATGATACTACCGGCGATAATGCTAATCAAAGTTATAAAGATACTTACGATAAATATAACCTCGCTCTTGGCTTTATCTCCCAGATCCTAGCATTCAAAAATGCTCGGGTTGGAAAGGTGCTTATCTTAAACAAGGCTTTGAATCGCCTGATGGAATACAAGTTGGGAATTTTGATCCTAATGAGGATAAATTCGCTGATACTGGCGAAACTCCGAGAGATATCATCCGCCAAATTCCGCAGTCTAAAGACGGCGTTAATATCTCTGACGTTTTAGGTACTGCCTTCTTTGGCAATCCTGATGATGCCTATGCGCAGCTTTATATTAATGGCTATGATAACGTTTCGCAAAATACGGAAAATATTATTCGCGAAACGACTTCTTCCATTACGATCGTTGCCCAGAGCAAAGCTACTGGTAAAAAAGCGACTGCCGTTTTTAAACTTAACAACAAGACTTTTAATCAGCTGCCTGATAAGGTTTTGTTAGAGAACAGAATCGATAAGTCGCCCGCATTTTCCGGTACTTGGGGCACTAAATATATTCCTGAGTCTGAGAAAGCTGAAGCTAATTCTAAAGGCTTGTCGCGGTTAGGGGACTCTACCAACGGGGCCTTTAATCAGACCACCAATCTTAGAAATGGCTTGACCGATGATCAGAAGTTTCAGCTCACCGGTGGTGGGTCGACTGCTTGGGTTGATCCCAAATCTGGTGATGGGACGATCGTCGTGCCGCGCGGGACGAGCGCTGATGTCATTGCCAAGAAGATTTATCAGCTTCAATACCAAAGCAACTTCTCTATCCGCAACGTTGCTCCGATGAAGGCTATTCATGGCGATGAATTTAGTACTCACCCTTCCGGCAGCTTGTCTACTAAGGATAACTCTTACAACGTCCAGTTTAATCCTAAAGGAACTGTTGGAACTAATGATGTTGATAAATTTGCAGCAACTAACGATAATCTGACGCCTGTTAACAATGATAATTTTAGCTATATTGATCCTGTTTCGAGCGATACAGTTTTAAAAGCTGAAGGTGTTAATAACTACCTTGCGGTCGCTGATCCGAGACAAAAAGAAGATGGATCTCAGGCTGGGCTGAAGACTGATTTCAGCAACAAGCTTCTTCATACCCCGCTTGACACTAACTCTACTGGAAATGATGGGATTGGCCAAGATTATGACAATACCGTAGCTAAAAGGATCCCTAATCAGGCTGATACTAGTGCAGATGGGATTGATACGCCGATCGGGGCCAGTCATATGGATACTGATAAATTCGGGCATGGACTTCCAAATACTGTAAACTTTTGGCCTGCTTATGATGTTAATACTTCTTTAGGTGCCGGAGTTAATGGTCTTGGTGTTAATGACGCTATTAATAAAGATCAGGCAAAATATGATAAAACTAATAATTACTATGAAGTGCCCACCTATCCATTTGGAGGACCAGACACAGCTTCAACGTTTGGGGGTGGAGATGCAGAATCAATTACTTTAGATCCAACATCTGCGGAAAATCAGCTTGGTAATGTTGTTCATGCTTTTGAGCCAAAGGACGGCAAGAAAGATGCTGCTTCTCCATTCATGGTCCGTGAAGCTTGGGACAGTACTCACGGCATCTTCGGGACTGCTCCTTTTACGGGTACAACGGAACAGCAGATTAAGGATAAGGTTGCAGCTAACGGTTCATTTACTGACACAACCGGTAAGTCAATCAAGAAGAGCTTTACCTATGAAGCACCTTTAAACAACATGGTCTTCAAGTCTTACCGTAATCCTTACAGTACGGTCATCTCTACTGCTTTGCCTTTTGCGAAAGATAATGCTGAATTTACTACCGGGAAGTATGATGACGGCAGTACATTCCCTACTGGGGGACTTGATAATCCTGCAGGATTAGCTGAACCGCTTGTAACACATCCTGGTGATATGAATAATTCCACTAATAGTTTCAGTGGTGAGTATAGTAATGAAACTGATGGCAATACATTACTATCAACGCTCCCATATACGAACCCGTGGTATGTCAATTATAGGGGTACTGCCAATACTATTGGTAGTATGGACTATAATGACAAGATTACTGATATCAAGGAAATGCAGAAGTAAATATTCAGGGCGCTCCAAACGCTACGGCTAAGTCTCTGCACTTAAATGGTCTTACTTGGGAATCTAAACGAATTTGGATACCGATGGTAATGGTGTTGTTGATACAACTGACACTAATACTAAAAAAATGGGTATTTATAATGCAAATAAACATGTTCAAAAAGTTGATGACTCAACTTTGAGCCAAGGATATGGGCCCAGTGGAAATATGAAAGTAGATGTGACTTCTGATCTAAGTATACCTCCAGCAGGTTCGACTCCTAATGAAAATAATACATATAATAGATGGATTGAGACAGATGGAAATAAATTAAAGGGAAAAGAATTACATAATGAAATATTTACCACTGCTGATACGGCTCATTCAGTGCCAAATTGGGAGGGGGAACTCATCATCCTCATGACCATAATGGAACCATAGCTGATAATGAATTGAAGCAAGTTCAAGATGCTAACAATAATGATGGGTTTAATTTAGACGACAATGGAAAGCCATTTTTGAAACCAGGTTCATTTGTTCGTAGTACATTGGTTGGAATACCGTGGTCGGGTTCGATAGGATCTTCATATAACAATGCTGCTGAAACAGGGGATTTGTAGTACCTAGTTCGGAGGTACCAAATCCAAACAATACTTCAGGAGAACAAGTAACAGGTAGTGGACCCTATTATGGTAATGGAAATATTGTGGTAAAATCTGCGACACAAACCCATCATGAGGTCCATAAACAGTTTGCCAAGAATGTTGGATATGTACTGATTAACGCAAGTGGTTTGAGTGAAGCTCAAAGCAGAAAGTTATCTAAATATCAAATTCCTGATGGAAAAAGGGGAACGGATTCAAATAATTATTTAAACTATATATCAAATTCTAATGATTTCGGAGATACTGAGCGTCCTTATATTTCTCCAGTAAATGATGATCTTACCTATCGTGGTGGATTACTTGGGTAATGAGTATTCATGGAGACCAAAGTAAGCCAGGAATGACTATTGATCATTATACAGCTGCTGATACAGATGCTACTGATCCAAATCCAAACTTATATTTTATTAGTCAAGGTAGTACAGCAAGTCCATCATTAGCTGGAAGCATCTATAATTCGATATTACAGAATGCTTCTAATGCTGATCCAATTTTCTTGGAAACACCTGGTCTTACACCTGATGAAAATAATGTCAGAGTAGATAAAGATAATGGTCAATTTGCTTCAGATACAGACTTGCATTATGGTTTGGCTTGGAACGATTCGTCAGATTTACCGCAGGTTAAAATCAAACGTTCACTTAACGTTCAGTATTTAGTTCCAGTTTCAGTTGCTAGAAACGTTAAAACTACATGGGAACAAACTGTGGATACTAGATACGAACAAACTTCTGATGCTCCTTCTCCTACACACGGTTATTTCTATGATATTAAACAAACCGTTAAGACAGACTACGATAACTATAATCTGTATTTAGGAGATGTAAAATTAGGTTCTTCACAAAGCGCAGATAGACCTATTGACGGTGTACTTACAAATACTTCTGATACCAATTCATCATATTATAATAATTATAATGCTGTTAATACAAAAACCGATTCGCTTGCTAAACTTCGTCCAGTAAACAACCAGATCGCCTATACTCGTATTGACAAGAGTTATCCTCATTATGATTCAGAGCTGTTTGATAAAGGTTCAAATACTGATGATATCAGTGCTAATAAATCATCAGTTAGTGGAAATAAGTGGATTGGCGAATCTAACGAAATTTCAGCTGATTCCAACAAAGAAAAAGATGCTGAAGCTTCAAAGAAGATCGGTACTTCTGATGATTATTCAATCGGAATTGTTAAAGCTCCTGATAAATTCTTCAAAACCACTGGCGGTGTTCCAAATGATCCGAAAAAAGGTTTAGAAGCTAATGATCAAAATGTTGTTCAATCAACCGAAAATGCAGCTGACGGCAAACAAGGAATCAACAAGACGATGGACGTTGATGCCAATGACAACGGAATGGCAATCAGTGATCCTGACAGCTACACAACATTAGCTAAAGCATATAATGTTAATATTAGTGGTGATGGTGATAAAGCTAAAGTTACTCCTAATGATAAAGATAACAGTTCTAATAAGTGGGATCGTGTTAAGTTAGTTGAACAGTTAATGCAGAACGGCGGAGATGCAGGTGCATTCTACTACATTCCATCCCTTCCTCGTCTTTACAGCAATTGGGGCAAAGCCAGAGTAAACGTAGTAGTTTATGATCAGGCAGCAGTTCCAGCTCCAACTAAACAAGACACAAAACCATCATTCTCAACAACAGATGTATCTGGCGGAAACGATCCATTTAATGTCAGTCTTCGTCCATATACCACAACATATGATGATGGTGCAGTATTAACTACTGCTAACGTTCCACAGAACTTCAAAAACTTATTAAGTAGAACACTAGTAGCTGGTAACCCTGACTTAGTAGACAATACAGGTAAAGTAGCAGCTAATAAATTACAGCAGATCTTAGTTAGTTCATTCTTAGGCAGCTGGCAGCAGAATGACGGCAGCTTCAAGCAGACTGACTCAGGACGAGGTGTAAGTTCACCGCTCTACATGTATGGCGGCTTTGGAATCAGTAACTCTGATACGAAGAACTCATACTCACAATGGCCGAAAGGTTATGTTGATGGAACCGGTGACTACAGCAATGCCGTAAACAGCTTCCCAGGGGACTTCTACCGTGGCGGAGCAGATCTAAGACTTACTGACGGCAGCGGAAAGATCAATGGAATTCCAATGACCTCCTTAAGTGCAGATATCAGTAAAGTAGATGTCACAAAACCGGGAACTTATCCAGTAGTTTATACCTACACTAATCCAAGCAATGCCAAAGATACCGCAAGCATTACGGTCCCAGTTACGGTAACTGATTCAAGTGCACCTGTATTTGCCTTCCAGGGCAGTACCGACAGTACCATTAATGTTGGCGACAGCTTTAATGAGAATGAGTACAAGGTCGTAGGGTCATGGACAATCTTTAACAATTACGGCGGAGATTACTCGAAGCTTCCTAACTTTGAAGGAATCGCAAAGAGCAGTGACGGAACACCTCAGGTAACGATTACGGGACATGTTGATACTCATACGCCTGGTATTTACCAGTTAACGTATAAGGCAACAAGTATCAGCGGTGCAACAACTACAATGGTTAGAAACATTACCGTACTGGCTAAAGAGAATGCAGCTGAATGGACATTAACCCCTAATAAGATGGTTGGGTACATCAATTATGTACCAGGCTATGGCATTATGGTATACAATGCACCAGCAGGCAAAGCAACCGGTCAGAGATTAGCACATGGTACAGCATGGAAGATCAGCCAGAGAGCAGTTAATACAAAGGGAGAAGTTTACTATGCAGTAGGCAAGAACCAGTGGATTAACGGCAAGTACGTGTCATTCACGCCAATTAACACGATTACCCCACTACGAGGCGAAGTACAGATCGTCTACAAGAAGGGATACGGAGTTAACTTGTGGAAGAGTGCAGGTACAACGAACGGCTTCTATCCAGGACGTAAGTTGCAGCATGGTAGCAAGTGGAAGACATCTGGTAAACAGAATGGCTTCTACAAGGTTGGTAAGGATCAGTGGATCCAAGGCGACTATGCGAGTTACAAAGCTTACTAAGAGCTAAAGAAATAGAACTCAGTTGATTCTGGGTTCTTTTTTTGCGCATATTACAGCGGGTATTTTTTGAAGATCAAAGTAAAAAATGTTTTAAAATAAAATTGATTTTATTGCAGTGCTAAATTATTATACTTGTAGTTGATCTAACAAGTTATTTTAGAACTTCTATAACTTGTTTTTAGGGAGTGTTTTTGGTAGGAAACACTCTTTTTTGTTTTAATAATTGAAAAGTTAAGTATAATATCTTATAGAGATCAAGTTCGGAGGGCCCGAGGAGTAGGTGCCGAACTAACGAAATCCTAGAATCTGTGAAAATCGGATCTAGGGTTTTCGTTTTTTATGAGAAATATTAGGTATACAAAAATTTCAAAATATAAAGAAAAAAAAGCCTCAAGCCACTGGACGCCAGTGTGAGACTTTCTCTGTAGAGAACAGAACGAGCGTTGCGACGCACAACTGTTTTCTGTTCCACCATGAAGAACATGTTATCAAATCAGTTTTTGTTTTGTCAACTTTTATTAAATATTATTTTTTTCTGCTAACAAAGATTAAAATGACAATTCCATTTCTTTTAAAAGTTCGTACATCGGAATTGTTGAAACTTCGTATCTATTTGCGACTGCACTGATTTTAGGTTCTTTGTTGGAGAAAGATTTTTTATCAGGAAGAGAAGTTCGTAAATTTCCATCTAGTGTAACAATCGTAAAATCATTTACTTTTGCAATTGCAATTAACCACGGATCAGCTTTTTCTGGTTTTTGCCATTCCGCAAAACCTGCTTCTGACCAGCGAGAACAATTTCTAACCCACTTAATTAATTTATTATAAACACTAATTATTTCTTCATTAATTTCGATTTCGTTTTTCTGGTGTTTTTCTTTTACCCAGGTTACAAGTTCATCCGGGTATTCAATTTCATTGTTCACGTAATCAATTATTTGAACTTCGTGTCTTTTGTTGAGCTCAATCCATAGTTTCGAAAAAACTTCGGGATTATACCATTTCATGTGAGCGTCAATCAAAGAGATAATCAATTCCCAAAACTTTATTTACAAAATTATAGTAACTTTTCAAACCAACTCCTAACATTGAAGCAGCAGTTCTTAACGGCAGTTCACCACTAGATTCACTATTAATGACCGCACTCGCGTATCTACGGTCAACTCTCGAAAGAGCTGTAGTGTAGAAGTCCCTTTTTTCACTTTCCTTTTTCTCTGATTTTATAACCAGATTTTTAGATTGTTGTTCTTTTGCCCATTTAATTAATTCATTGCAATTATCACTAATATTAAGTTCTTTAGCTCTGATTGCGGTAGAAACTAAGCTAGTATGAAATTTATTGCTTAAGCGCTTAAGATTTTCTTGACTAGAAATACCGTCATTAATGTAATCTTTAAAAACATTCTCTGGCATCAGGATATTCACAGTAACTTGGTTAATCCAACGTTCTTTTTTGATTTGAGAATCTGGTCCGACATTTAGAATTTCGTTCTCTCCAACTAAAATATGAATTAGTTCATGCAATAAAGAAAATATTTTGCCTCGAACGCTGTCACATGAATTAATGAAAATCATTGGAGCAATCTCGTCGTATAAAGCAAAAGCTCGAAATTCATTAACATCAAGTGTTCGGTGGGTATCATTTCCAACAATTCCATTTTGCATGACTGTAATGCCTAGGGAGCTAATGCTTTTACGAATCACATTAAATGTATCAATATCAGTTCTGCTTCGTTGGTAAACTTTTGAAAAATCTAAAAGTTCAGTAATTTTATTTGCAACAGTTTGGGGATTATTATCGAATGTAAATTTGGGAATTGATTGAAATAGGATTTCACCGTTTTGTTCAATAAGGTAGTCTTTCAACCATTCTTGACGTGTTTGCATGCTGTGGATTGTGTCAATTAAACGTCTGCTGGGGTATACCTCTAAGTTGTTGATAGTTCTAAAATTGACAAATGAATTCTCTTCTTTAGGAATTTGTTCATCCATTAAGTAAACAAAGGGATTTTAGTATCATTACTAAAATTTTGAAGCTGTTTCAAAGTAGGGTAGTCTTCTTCTTTTTGAGGGTTCTGCCATCGATCAAGTTTATATTTTTTCTCTAATTGAGAATAATCTTTTTCACCGTGCTGAATTGCCCAGACAATGACTTCCCATTTTACGTGAATTCTTATTCTTTTATTCAATGAGCTACCCCCCTTTCATTTTTTATTTAGTATAATTGATAAAAATTCTTAAAGCAAAAAGATATTGTTAAGTAATAATTAATGCTTGACTTATTTAGCAAACGTTTTACTCTAAAGCCATGAATAAAAACATTGAATGGTTTAAAGAAGCTCGATACGGCATGATGATCCACTGGGGTTTATATTCACTTTTGGCAGGTGAATACAAAGGAAAATCAGCCGGAAATTATGCGGAGTGGATTCAGTCGCGCTTACAAATTCCAAACGCTGAATACGAGAAGTTAACGTCAATTTTTAATCCGATTTACTTTGATGCCAGAGAGATTGTTGCCCTCGCCAAGAACTGTGGAATGCAGTACTTGGTAGTGACGACCAAGCATCATGATGGTTTTGCGATGTATCACTCGTTGGTGGATTCTTACAATATCTATGATGCAACACCATTTCATCGCGATGTCATTGCTGAATTTGCTTCAGCATGCGATAGTGCTGGGTTAAAGTTTGGAGTGTATTATTCGCAGGATTTAGATTGGCATGAACCTAATGGGGGAGGCTATACAGCAAACGATGTTGAGTCCGCGGGGACTACTTGGGATAACAGTTGGGATTTTGTGCAACATGATAAAGATTTTTCTCAATGCTTTCACGATAAAATTTTGCCCCAGATCAAAGAAATTATGACAAATTATGGCGAGATTGCGACAGCGTGGTTCGATGTTCCAATGACTTTAAACTTGGAGCAAAGTCAGGAAATTTATGATGTTGTTAAGAGTCTGCAGCCCAATTGCTTAATTAATTCTCGTTTAGGTAATGGCAAATATGACTACGTTTCGCTTGGTGATAACGAGATTCCTGCGCGTAAAAATGAAGCGAAAGATGTTGATTACAATGCGTTAGGCGGGTTTAAACCATCACCTAACGGTCTATACGAAACTGCGGCAACGATGAATGACTCGTGGGGATTTTCCTATCGTGATCAGAATTGGAAGTCACCGACAGAGATTCATCAGTCTAAGAATCATTTGAACCACTTAGGGATCAATTACCTGTTAAATGTGGGACTTGATGGACTAGGACGCGTGCCAGTACCGGCAGCGGAGATTTTGCGGGAGGAAGTAAGGATTTAAATATAACTATAAAGTATTTTTATATATAATATTTGGAATTTTGTTTCTTTTTTGGTAACATTAATTAAAAACGGATGGACCTATAAGATCGAAGTAAGGTATAAAAATAAAAAATTGGGAAACGATGCAAAGATCTAAAATGTGCTAGAAAAAAATTCGGAAGTAGAAACGCAGATGGTCTTTTGTCTCTTGTTAATTTATTAGAAAGTGCTGAAAATTTACAAGATATTAATCTTTTTAGAATTTATAATCTACATAAATTATCTCATGATCGTAAAGATAAATATGCATTGGATATAAATGGTCGTAGAAGCGGTTATCGATTAATAATTCAACCAATTAATATAGATGGTACTAAATTTATAAATAAAGGTGATAATTTAATAGAATTTTATCGAGAAGTTGAAATAATTGGAGTTGAGGAGGTGTCAAATCATTATGAATAAAATAAGCGTTGGAAATTTGATTGCCTTTCATCCGGGTTATTATATTTTAGAGTATTTAAATCATGAAGGAATGACACAAGAGGAACTCGCAGAAAGGTTAAATACAAATAAGAAAAAAGTTAGTGAATTAGTAAATGGCAAAATTAATCTAGATGATGAATTAATTACAAATTTATCACTAGCCTTAGGGACATCAGAAACTGTTTGGCGTAATCTCAATAATAAGTACAAAGAGGTAAAAGCCAAAATCGATGCCGAAAGAAATCTAGAAAGTGAACGCCCAATTTTAGAACAAATGGATTATTCCTATTGGGTTAAACTAGATTGCGTAAAAAACACGAGAGATTTTAAAGAAAAAGTCGAAGAATTAAAGAGACATTTTAGAATCTCTACTTTAAAGGTTCTTAGTAAAAAAAATTTTTTGGTTCAGTATCGGACTTCTGTCAAAGAGGTTGAATCCAAGAATATTATTAATTCTAATGCTTGGGTACAAACGGCATTAAATATCGCTGTTCAAAAAAATGTATCTTCAATAGATCTAGATTATTTAAAAACAAAGTTACCGGATATAAGGAAAATGACGAAACAAAATCCAGAAGTTTTTTTGCCTGAACTTAATCGTATTTTCGAAAATTCTGGTGTGGCTTTTGTAATTCTCCCAAATTTAAAAAATTGTGGTATTAATGGAGCTGTTAAATGGATTGGCAAAGATCGGATTTTGTTGGCAGTTAATGATCGTAGTAAATATGCGGATCAATTTTGGTTTACATTATTTCATGAAATAAAACATGTTTTTCAGAGAAAAAAAGGACACATGATCGTAACGCCGATTGGAGATAATGGGATTACTAATAATTTGGATTTAGATCGTTTAGAAAAAGAAGCAGATCAATTTGCTCAAAATCATTTGATTAATCCTGCAGATTATAAAGCTTTCATTAAAGAAAATGATTTTTCTCGTCGAGCAGTATTAGAATTTTCTGAAGGTATTCAAATTCATCCGGGAGTTGTAGTAGGTAGATTACAAAGAGAGAAGTATCTAGATTACAGACACTTAAATGACTTAAAAATTCAATATCATTTCGACTAAAAGGAATTCAGTTTATCTGGATTCTTTTGTAATTATCTCGAACTTTCGTAAATGATATTGAGCAGCATTTCAGTAAAAATTACAGGGATTGACTGGAGATCAACTGCTGATTATCGAATCGATTATTTAAAAGATCATCTTTCAGCAATGGCGGATGCAATTAATATTGATCATATTCCTTGTTTAGGCTATACGATGTGGGGTCCAATCGAGTTAGTGTCATTATCAACAGGCGAAATGAAGAAACGCTACGGCTTTTTTTATGTAGATATGGACGATCTAGGACACGGTACCTTAAATAGAACTCTAAAGAAATTTTATCAGTGGATGAAACATGTTGTTGAAACCAATGGTGAAGCTTTAGACGAATAGAAAAAACGCTAATGAATTCAAGATCTGATTTCATTGGCGTTTTCTATTGGGGGAGCACTTAAACATCAAGATATGGCATTAAACGTTTTAACACCATTTTAAGTAATTGTTTAAAATATAATCCAAATCTTTTGGATTGAGCTTTTGTCCTTTACACATTAAATTAAAAGTCTGAAATTCATCGTATAAGATAAGTTTTCTAGAATCCAGTTTGACAAAACTAGATTTCGGGAATGGAGGATAGTTGTTACTCAATAAGTAGTTACTTTTAAATATTAATTTATTTTCTTTCCCCGCACTAGAGGAAACGTTCAGTACGTGAACGCCATTTTCTAAAACTTTAACTATTAGGTATGGTCGGCTATATGCAGGCATACTACCGTCAGCAAAACAAGTTTTACCCCAATAAGCTTCTATTACATAATCACCAAATGTCCGTCATCAATCGAAACCGTATATGATTCTTCATCTGCTTCAAATGAATCTAGTTGAGGGAGAATTTCATCAATATTGATCTCTTTTGGATCGTAAAAGAAGGTTACACCATTAATTAGTTCTTTAGTTTGGTTAATTTGCCGGTTATTTTGATAAGTATTTAAAACTTCTTTCATTTTATCAACTTCTAAATCTAAATCCTTATTTGTTATTTCAGCTAATTCTTTATGATGATAACCATTTTCGTTTGTTGACGCTTGATAACGCTTTTTCCAAAAATTGAATTGATGGTTTAATTCAGAAAGTTCTCTAGCAGTTAAATTTCCAAAGATATCAATAGTTTTATTTAAAACATCGTACTCTTTTTGAGAAAAATCAGGATCAAAATTTATTGAATCTTGTTTGAAAGAATTATAGTCATTTTTGTATTTTTGGCGAACTTCTTCAATTACGGTACCGTTTTCGAAAGCACACATTTTTTCAGGAAACAACAATTCTTTGTTTTCGGCATAATTAATAAAATTTGCGAAAAAAAGAAGCTTTTGTAGTTTCATATTTCCATCAAAAGTATCAGGGTGAGAATCAAAACCATTTTTTAAAAAGAATTTGGCATAATCAGTTACATTCCTCATTTTGATTTCCTCCATTTTGGCAATGCTTAAGCATTTATATTATATCAGTAAAAATATCTGTATTATAGAAATAAAAAAATAACATTAATAAGTATTGTTATTGGAGGATATTCGGGATCTTATCTCGTAAGTTATTTTTCAGTTGAAGTAAAACGAAACCCTTCCTTTTCAAAAATCGAAAAAGAAGGGCTTTTCTATGAATTGATTGATTCAATTTTGACTCCCCAATACAGCGGATCTTTATAAGTTATAGAGTATTCTAAACCTTCTGTATGGCTTGTGGGAAGAAAAGTAGTTTTTTTGTTGCGAATAAATAATTTGCTTTTTTGATCGCAGTTAAAGTAATTTAAAATTTGAGAATCTTCTACAACAATTGCTTTACAGATCTGAGAGTAATGCATCTTATATGGATCAAGGTCACAATCTTCAATAATTCGCTGATATATTGAAGCATAGTAGTCAAGAGGAGCATGAGGGCGCATTTTTAAATGTTTGCCATTGATATAACTAATTATGTATTCAGTTATGTTATTGCCAACTGAACAGAGCTGTTTAATTTCTATATACTTCTCGTTCGACGTTAAGTGAAGCTTAGCTTGAATGTCGTTACTGTTCTTTTCTTTTACTGATAATACTTTTGTGCTTTCAGGTATTTTATTATTCACGTTTAATTTACTAATTTGCACTAGCTGCTGGTGATCTTCTTTTGAAACAAAAGTGCCTTTTCCTTGAAGTCTTACAACGTATTTTTTCTCTTGTAGTAAATTTAAAACTTTTACCGCTGTGGTTGAACTAACGTGATAACGATTACATATCTCGGCTTCACTATAAAACTAAAAGTACCATTATTAATTTCATTAATTAAATGGTTTGATATTTCTTGATATTTTGGGGTTGTCATTCGTAAGCTCCTTAGTTTCTGTTTTAAAGCAAGATTAACTTGAGCATTTAACAATCCACTACTAACTAGGTAAATATTATCTAAATTAAGTTAGTAATTTCTATAGCTTGAGTTATATTCGTTCAATTATAATTTTAAACCAAGTAATAACAAAAAATTGATTCACAATTATAATTATTCTTGACACGAATCATTCTAATTTAGCTCTTAGATATTTTGCCCCAATGACCATTTAATTTCAAGAGGGTTTAAATAAACGTTAGAAATGGTTTTATTGAAGTTAGGACAATGTTTCGTTTGCCTATCTTCTTTGATGTTCGTGAAAATGTAATAGTAGCTATCTAATATATAATTAATTAAATCGGACTTTAGATCATTTATATTATTAATCAAGTATAAATTAAATCGGTTCAATGAGATCTTAATCTCAAAAAATTAAAATTTATTTAAAAAAATTACTTTAAATTTAATTACGATTTATGAAATAATAAAAGGAATTTTTAATTTTTGAAGGGGAAAATTAATGGGTACGTCAGATGGTAATGGACCACATGATCATACAGACATCACAAAAATGCTAGAAGTGAGAGAACAATATGGATTAAATTATGACGAAGAATTATATCAATTGATAAATAAGATCTATAAAAAATTAAAGAAAGAAAAACTTAGTGTAAAAGCTTTTTCAACTTCCCTTATTTTTTATTACGCAATGATCATTTGTTATGTAGCTTTGTTTATTTTGTTAGGCCTATTTTCAAATAAAATTACAGTAGAAAAAAACTCTAAATCTTTTAAATTTCCTTATTTTCCATTTAAATTGAACAAAAATATCTTTTTTTCAGTTAATTTTTGGCTAGATACATTAATTGTAATGTTTTTAATATTTACAATTCTTTTTATATTTTTTATTTTTAAAGATATAAAAAATTTGCGTAATTCAGATAAACGAGATAATTATTACAAGTTATTAAATTCAGCAATTAATAGGGGTGAAGGAAATGCTTATGAGTTCAAAACATTATTAAGATTTACGTATAATTCAATAAAACAAAGTAACTTTACGATAAAAATTAATATTGATGATCCCAAAAGTTATATAGAAATTTTTTCTAATTATTTTTCAAGAAGTGCTAAAAGAAATAAGAATTTTCGATATGCGGGATGGATAATAATTTCCATAATATTAATACCCATGTTTCTTGATATTTTTAATAAGTTAAAACATATCGAAGTACAAGTATTTATTCTTATTATTTCAAGTATACTTTTGGGAATACTCTTTTTCACTCTTGTTTACTCAGATCCGGTGTTATTGGAAAAAATTTTTATTCCCAATTTAGCAAAAGAATCAGACGTAATTGACCTTTTAACTATTTATTTTTATTACTATCAAAAAATTAAGGACCAGGTTGAAAGTGAATCTGGAGAAAAAGAGGATTTAAATTCTGAAACAAAACTGGCAAATGGTAAAGATAAATCTTCAAACAAAGTTAAAGGATCTGCTGATGACCCTAAAAAAATATCAAATGATAAAAATTAAACCACTAGTCACTCAACCCATTATTTTTAATCACTTTCCTATACCAGTAAAAACTGTCTTTAGGGATTCTCTTTAAATCCTTAAGATCGAAATCAGTACGATCAACGTATATAAAACCATAACGCTTTTTAAATCCTTGGTGAGAACTTAGTAAATCCATTGCTGACCAAGGACAATAGCCAAAGAGCTCGACGCCGTCTTGAATGGCATCATAGCATGCTTCAATGTGGTCATGAAGATAGCTAATTCGGTAAGGGTCTTTGACCTCGCCATCACTAGTCAGCTTGTCAGCAGTACCAAGACCGTTTTCGGTAATGATCATTGGCAGGCGAAATTGACGGTGATATTCATTAAGTAAAATTCTTAGGCCTGTCGGGTCAATTTGTGCTCCATACTCGCTTGCTTTAAGTTCAGGATTTGGCATGATCTTAAAATAGCCGGCCAGGTCAAAATCAATATCTCTAACTCTAGTGCCGAATGGATGCTCTTCATCAATCGGGAAATATCCTGCCATTAAGGTTCGGTAGTAATTCACAGCGATAAAATCAGGTTTAGCATTCTTAAGGATGTCAGTATCGGTTGGTTCGGTTTTTGGCGCGATGTCCATTTTATTTAAATATTCTTTGTAATAACCCGGATACTCCCCGTAACAATACATCTCCAGCGCGTAGTTGGTTTTAAAATTATCATTCATCTTAGCAGCCCAGACGTCCATTGGGCGACTTGTTGCAGGATAGGTCATCGTTGAAGATACCGCGGGACCAATTTTTGCATCTGAAATCATTTCGTGGCAGTTGTTAATGGCTTGAGCGCTTGCTAAAAACATATGGTAGTCCATTTGAGCCCGAACTCTTTCACAGTCTTCTTTTGGTGTGTCCCACATATTCATCCGTTCGTCCACGCGAATCATCAAGTTTTGTTCATTAATTGGCTGCCAGTATTTGACCCGATCACCAAACGCTTGAAAACAAGTTTGGGCATAACGACTAAAAGCATGAACGCAAGCGCGGTTTTCCCAGCCGTTATACTTTTTCGCTAAAGCCAGTGGCAGATCAAAGTGATAAAGCGTGACCAAAGGGATCATGCCTTCTTTAATGAGACAATCGATAACTCGATTATAGAAGTCAATTCCTTTTTGGTTAATTTCGCCATCTCCGTCAGGAATTATTCGGCTCCAAGCAATTGAAAAGCGGTAAGCCTTCATCCCCATTTTCTTCATTAACTTGATGTCATCTTCATAGTGGTGATAAAAATCACTGGCCACAGTAGTATCAGCCTGCTTATTAGAGAGCTTAAACGAATTGAAGTCGGCAACACTTTCGCCTTTGCCATCCTCATTCCATGCTCCTTCAATTTGAAAAGCCGAGGAAGAAGCGCCCCACAAGAAATCTTCTTTAAATTTTTTCATTAGTTCTCCTTTTTGATGAATAAAAGTTCGTCATTTTGATTAACTTCTTTAGCAGCAGTTGCGCCAATTGCTGCATAGTCTTTTGAGTTGGTAATAATAATTGAAGTGGTCAGGTCAAATCCTTCTTTTTTGATCGCTGAAGAATCAAAGCTGACGATCTGTTCACCCTGTTTAAGGTGCTGATCGACGTCGACTGCTTTTTTAAAATACTTGCCTTTTAGTTCGACGGTATCAATGCCGATATGGATTAACATTTCTACGCCGTTATCTAAGGTCAAGCCAATTGCGTGCATCGTTGGATAAAGCACATTTACTGTACAGTCCATCGGGGCTGCAACTTCGCCAATTGTGGGATCAACGGCGATGCCTTTACCCATGGCGCCGCTCGCAAAAACTTCGTCGTTCACTTCTTCCAGCGGGATAACTTTTCCGGCAACGGGTGAGAGAATTTGAATGTCACTTTCGGTAGGCGCGACTTGATCATCAACGACGTCTTGGGCTGCAATTGACCTGGTTTCATTTTCTTCAGGTAAATCTTTAAATCCCAAAATCATTGTCATTGCACAGGCACCAAAAAAGGCAATCATACATCCCAGAATATACGTAATAAATCCTTTGGCTCCTGCACTCGCATAGACGGGGATCGTCAAAACACCCTGATTGGCAAAAGCATTTCCGAAAGATCCGCCCCAGCCCATTAAACCACCGCCGATAGCACCGCTGATTACCGCATAGACCATTGGCTTTTTAAGCCGTAAGTTAGCTCCGTAAATTGCCGGTTCGGTAATTCCAAAGAGGGCAGTGACGGTAGCTGAGGCTGCGACAGTTTTCAAATTTTTATTTTTGGTTTTGAAAAATACTCCTAAAGCAGCGCCAGCTTGTGAAAAGTTTGCAGCTCCCGCAAAAGCTAACAAGTTCTGCCGCCCCGTTTTGGCAACATCGTTAATTCCAATGGGAATAATTGCTCGATGAGCTCCGAAGATAACCAAGACGCACCAGATTCCTCCGATGAAAGCACCAAGCAGAATTGGACTAATATGCATGATGAAATAATAAAGCCAGTTGACGAAGTTACCGAGGTAAATTCCGATTGGGCCAAAGACCATTAAGGTTAGAGGAATCATGATAATCAGAGAAAGCGTTGGCACCATGATGATCTTTAAGACTTCCGGCATGATTTTGGTAATAAAGCGTTCAACGTAAGAAAGAATGAAGACCGCGATAATAATTGGAATAACAGAAGAGGTGTAGTTAGCTTTTGTGATGCCAATCCCAAATAGAGTTACGGCGGATTTGCCGGTCATTAAAGTCACGATTGTCGGATAGCAAAGCGTGGCGCCGATAATCATGGCGATGTAATCATTAGTTTTGAACACTTTGGCCGCTGAGCGGGCTAAGATAATTGGCATGAAGTAGAAAAGAGCATCAGAAGCCGCATTTAAAATGATATAAGTATTGAATGTTTTGATGTCAGTATGGTACATGTTGGTGCCGATAATCGCAGCAACGGCGAGAATTCCTTTAAGCATGCCAGAAGCGGCAATGGCGGGAATTGTTGGGGTGAAAATCGCCGCAATAACGTTTAAGATTTTAGTCCAGATGCTGACCTTTTCTTCTTTGTCAGGCTGATCATTTTGGAGTTCACCTAATAACGGCATGATCGCTTCAGCAACTGCATCTACCTTGTTGCCGAGGACGACTTGAAATTGACCGCTGGCTTCTACGACCTGGATGACTCCTTCAATGTTAGAAATTGCGTCTTTGTTGGCTTTGCTTTTATCTTTTAAGACGAATCGCAGTCGGGTAAAACAATGGGTCAGCTCAGAGACGTTTTCTTTGCCACCCACATCATCTAAAATTTGTTGTGCAGTTTTTTGATAATCCAAGATCACTTTCTCCTTTGTAAAAAAAACGAGACCAAAAACACCTAAGTCAGTTTTCACTTAGCTGAGTTCGATCTCGTTTTCTTTAGTGTGTAATATTAAGAAATTTAACACGCTTACTAAATAAAAGCAAGATTTTTTGAATTCAAATTCTGTTATTTATTCACAACTTCAAAGAAGGAGGTCGTTAGCGGAGCATACTTTTGAGATGAATCTTTATGATCGATTGCAAAAGAATGAAGATGCTGGGAGTCACTTTTAAAAAGTCGGTAATCTAAAATATTAACTTGAAAAGTTGGTCGTAGTTCTGAAACGTCTTCGGCGCCTCGTTCTTCAAAGTTTTTAGTTAATTCGGTTAAGCAGTAATATTCAACCTCGCTTTCTGAAGAGAGATCTTCACTCTTTAGGACTTGGACCCGGATGATTACATCGGCGCCATCTTTTAAATGAGCAAGGGCACTTACTCCTTTGTATTTAGAGTAATCAGGATTTTCCAGCGTAAAGTTTTCTACGTCAAGATCTAACATGTCCTTGGCAAATCCGATAAGGATATTAGGGTGCATGGGGTTACAGAAAGTTTTTCTTAAAAAGTCATTGTTTAAAGGTAAAGCTCTTTTGTTTGTCATTGCAAACTCCTTAAAATTTTTTTGGATTTTTCGCGTCCATATAAACATTACGCAGCTTTTTCTTTTTGGGAAAAACTAACGTAAAATTAAGAAAAATAAAGGTAAGGATAAACAACGACAAAAGAAAAAAAGATCGAATTAATTAGAGCAGGCAAAGAAGGAAATCATAGTGTTTGGGTTGAAGGAACCAAAAATATGTTAATTATGAAGGTTTTATTGGGATTATTCGGTTAATGAGAGATAAGCTGCCTGATCTCGATCCTGAATTATTTTCAGCGGATATGCATCAGATTATTCAAGAGGTGCAGCTTGATCCAGATCGTTTTACGAAAGACAAATGGAACGGATCAAAAAATTGAAATTCCTCAGCTGCGGGTTAAAGATCTGTTAACGGAAGAGAAAAAGACGTTAAAGATTCCTCTTGAGACAATAAGGAAGGTTACCGATTATTCAGAATGTCTTGAAATCATTACGGAGACAGAAGTTTTAATTAAGGGACCTTATGACGCTATTTCTGACGCAGCTCCTAAACATATAATTGCTGAGGTACTAGCTAAAATGCAAATCAATTATTTACTTTACAATTATGAGTCGAACGAAACTGCAATTTTTAAAATTATTGACGATGCAAGCAGGAAAGGGAAAAATAATAACTAAATTAAAAGTAATGGAATTTAAAAGCTGATGGAATGAAAAAGAAAACAAAAATTGGAATCGTTTTAGTGATTTTTGCTGCTGCTTTTTGTGTGTACGTTTGGCACGAATGGCCTTATTGACAGCTCAATTCTGATTTAGAACCAGTTAGTGCGGGCTTTTCAAGAGAATCGAGTACTCGCTGGAGCATCGGCTATCTAAAGCCGTTAAACATTAAGGTTTCTGGTAAGAATTACAAATATTCGATCATCACAGTGGGCTACAACGTTGATGGGAAAATGGTCCCCACTTATATGAGATTTTATTTAGAGAATTATAAATTCATGAGATGGTTCACGGTCTCTTTTGAAACGCCAACCGTTACATTTTCCTATGAAGATGGCCCTGGTGGCGAAGGGGTTGAGTCGCGGGCAGAAATTGATCTGGAATATAACGTGAATAAATCTAATAAAACAGGTGAATTAATTGATGATAATTATCGATTTGATGAAAAACAGAAGCAAAAACTTACCCATCAGCAAATGCGTGAGGTGTTAAAGCCGCTTAAAGAAGCATTTAATTCTCTGTCAGATCAAAAGCTGACCGTCGACGTTCTTAAAAGAAAGGCTCAGAGTGATTTAAAAACAGCACCTGGCACTGTTAGTAATATAGATGAAGATAATTGATGGAATTATCAATACATATGGCGAAATTGCTGTGATTAAAGCGGTAGTGTTCGCTTTTTTGTTTGGGAAGTATTTCTAAAGAAGTTCTGATGAATTGTTGAAATTACTGATAGTTTGTCAAATCCCTTTTTTGAAACGAATACTTTTAAAATCTAACAAAATTAAAGTGTTAATGGTGCTAAAATTTGTTCTTAGTAATAGAACTAGGAGCAAGCATGAATTTAAGTTGGAGAAATTTCAAATATTTTTTTGAAGTTTTGATCGGAATTTTAATTTTCATAGTTGCATTGAGCTGGCACCTTGATCTTAAAGCTGAAGATAGATCAGCAGAGGTATCAGTCAATAAATCCCAAAAACTAACACGTGATGATTCTTCTAAAATTGATGGAAGAGTTGTGAGAAATGGGGATTTTCGTTTTAAAGCAAGCATCACGACAACCAATGATCAAAGTGTTGTAAGTTTAAATTGGGATTCAATAGACGGGGCAACTGATGGTTATATTGTCCAAAAAAATAAGAGTGAAAGAGATCTTGATCTTGAGAGCGCGTGGTCAAATCTCCCGACTAATTACGACAAAAAAGTTAAAATTTTAAATGTTTATCCACCAGGCGGGAACTTTTTAAAAACGTGGCTGGATCAAACTGATCCTCAGACGGGACAACCAATTTCAAAAAATCTAATTTCCGTTGATGCCATTGATTTTAGTACTTTTAATGCAGATCCCAATTCGTATTTAAAGGATGCTGCAGGAAATTATAAGTACGACGGGATTTATTTTGGCTCAAGCGACACTAATGGCGGCACGACACCGGGCGTAAATGATTTGACAGCAGCTTCAAAGTCTTTGGTGTCCGATTTTGGCAATACGGGTCGTTCTTTAATTTTTGGTCATGACACGGTTACGCTTACTCATCCATATTTAGGCAGTTTTGCTGGTAACTTAGGGCTAGAATTTGGTTCTTCTTTACCAGCTGGCATGACTGTTACTGGTCTGCATTTTCCATCCAGTTCTAAAGTGGCGTTTGCAAGAAAAGGATCTCTGATTAGCTATCCTTATCAATTTACGCCAGAACAAATTCTTAATATTATGCCCGCTCATACGTCATATCAATTTTACAAGTATAAAAGTGGTGCTTTGAGATGGATGCAGTTTTCACCGCCCTTAAGTGACTTAAAGACCGGCACAAGTATGACTAATCCGGATTATTTAAATGATGACAGTGGTAATGTAGTTGGCGATAACAATTGGTATTTGGTGACTAAAGATAACTATGCAATGATCCAAACAGGTCATAGTACTGGTTCTTGTACGACTGATGAAGCTAAAATCATTGCTAACATGATCTACTACACGAGTACCTTGAACATGACTACACACGGAGAAGATCATGAAATTGATCAAGACCTTACAGCACCGAAGGCCCCTTATTTAGCATCCCTGAATGAAAACAACAATAATTTTAGAGTTAATGCAACAGATACCGGGAACGATTATTTTTACCGAGTAAAAGCAAAAACTGCAACAGCAGACAAATATTCGGATATGGTTAAACTGACGACCGCTGCCAGTGGAATTAAAGGATACGTTTATCAGATTGACAGCGATCCAAATGGGGTTGCAGCTCCTGTAAAAAATGCAGCTGGCGAAGTGACCAATATAAATCTTTTGCCGGATGTGTCGGGTACAAGTTCAGCGACACTTAATTTAACTTCAATTACGGGAACAGATCAATATCTTCACATTGTTGCTGTGGATAACAATAACAATTTCGATTTATCAAAAAGCCGCACGGTCAAACTCAATACCACGCCTTGGTGGACTTTTCAAAATGGCGTTCTCACAATTCATCCTCATCAGTTGAACAAAACTCTTGATACAAGCGAGACAGTTCAAGATGAGGACAGTTGGAAATGGTTTCCAATCTGGCCGTGGTATTCTTTTCGCGATGAGATTACTAAAGTTGTGATTGAGCCGGGAGTTTCTGGAATTGGTGATTTAAGCCATTTATTTTATCAACTGGAAAATGTGACGGAATTTGTTGGGATTACCAATCTTGATACGAGCCAAGTGACGGGGATTCAGTCGATGTTTGAATGGTGTAAGTCGATCAGCACGGTGGATTTCTCAGGTTTTGATACCAGACAAGTTACCGATATGTCACGAGTTCTAAGACATTGCGAGAACGTAACGTCGATTAGGTACGGGGCCAATTTTAAGACCGATAACGCAACTGATATTGGCGGATTTTTCGAATCGATCAAAAAAATGACGACTTTTGACGTGTCAGGTTTTAACACCAGCAACGTTGAAGATATGGAGGATATGTTTGGCGGGTGCGACGCTTTAATTAGTGTTGATGTAAGTAATTTTGATACCAGTAAGGTTAAAGAGATGCGTTTTATGTTTTGTAATAACGCATCATTGAAAGAGGTCAATCTTGGTAACTTTAATACCAGCAATTTAGAGTCGATGCGGGAAATGTTTGTTAATGATCCTGCTTTAACGAAGGTGACCTTTGGACCTGATTTTAAGACCGATAAAGTCACAAATATGATGGGACTTTTTCGTAATTGCACCTCACTGCCAATCCTCGATTTATCTAATTTTACGATTAATTCTGGGACTAATGTTGATCAAATGTTTGCGAATACGCCAAAGCTATGGCAGCTGACTCTTGGAACTGATACAAAATTATCAGATCTAGCTGGAAATGATGTTGGGCTCGTAAATCCTGTGCGTGGTACAGAAATTAATGATGAGACAGGTAAGTATTACTGTACATATTCAATGTGGCGAGAAGTTGGCGTTGGCACACCGCATGAACCTTTGGGAGAAAATAAAACAGCTGCTCAAATTGTGAGTGATTCTAAGATTTTAAGCAAAACTACCACGTATGTTTGGGATCAGCTGGGAAGCCAAAGGATTCGCACTACGTCCGATATTGATTTTGGGACGCATGAAGGTGCGACACGCCATCATAGTTATGAAAGTACCGCGCAGAGTTTAACAGTAACCGATGACCGTAATGGTAAATCTGGCAATGCTTGGCGGATTGAAGCTGCTAATAGTGATATGCAGAATTCATCCGGCAAAACGATTAGTGGAAATCCGCTATTTTATAATGATGGCAGTAATGAATATAACCTAACCCCTGTTGCCCAGACGATCTATTCTGGAACTCGCAGCACTAATTTGGAAGATTCAAAGACAATTTCATGGAATTTAATTTTCAAAGCTGCTGCCAAAGATATTCCTGAAGCAGGGCATTATAGCAGTACTGTTACTTTTACTTTAGTTAATGTGCCTTGAGGGTAAATTAAAAACCGGTTTGTAAAAAAGCCGGTTTTTTTGGTGTTATTTTGTCATGTCATAATGACTTTTATATTTAGCAGACTCACCTTTCTGGAAATAATAGTTATAGTAGTCGTGAATTTGTTCAACTTTATCCTTGCTGTTAGGGTGAATTCCTGAGAATGTTTGTACGGCGTAAAGGTTGCCGTCACTGCCTTTAGCTACTCCAACGCCAGTTGCAATATAAAATGGATTGAGCATATTTTTTCGATGACGCAAATACGGATCATTTTTGTCGAGATATAGTTTTTTAATAATGTTAATGGCATTTGTTTTGGCGTTTTTGCTGTCAGGCACTGTTACAATGTTTTCGCCTGCATAAGAATTAGGATGAACAGTTCCCCAACCAACGGTGTTTGAATTCTTAATAGCTGCTAAATGTTCAGCACGGTATTGTGAAGAGATATCTAATCCATTGACTTCTGTTAAAGAGGATCGTTTGTTTTGAGAACGAAGTCTTTTTAGTTCAGCAATCACAGCTTTTGAATTTGCGTTTTGAGCGGCCGGTTTACTTTTTGGCTTAGTCTTAGCCGAAGTTTGGTTATAATTGCTGTGAGCAGCGGATACTGGTTGGATCGCAGTACCTAACATCAACGTTGAAAGAACGATTGAAAAAATGATAGTGTTTTTATTTAGTTTCATTTTTTACCCTTTTTTTAAAAACAAGGTTATTTTAAATACATTTTTTGGAATATGTAAGAATTTTTTTTAAAATGGGGATTCCAGCTCGCAATTTTTATTACAATGCAGGAACCGAGATAAAATGATAAAGTAAATTCAATTTCTTTATTTGATGCCATAAGAGGATAATTTTACCCAGTTTAGGAGATGAGATGACAGAAAACATTGCAAAATTAGTAGTTCCATTACCAGAAGACGTTTTAAAACTGAAGAATTTTGGAGACTTTGCGGGTGCCGAAAAACTGATCAATTTTAAATTAGAAAAAGACATCTCTGAAATTTTAAAAGAACGTCTGCGTTTAGAATTGGATATTTTAAAAGTCATGAAGGAAAATGAGTATCCTTATGATTTAAAGCAAGCAGTTGAGGTAATGAAGGAAAATCTGACTTCTTATGACAATGGTGAGCTAGAGGAGTTAAAGGATCAAGGGCTGGTCGATTGGATGTACATAAACGGAGATGTTCATTTTCAGCGTCGATTCTTTTTAAATCTATCCAGCACGGATCCGAAATACAAAGCACGTTTAAAGCAGCAAGAAAATAACGAAGAGCGGCAAAACGAGCTTAACGATAACGTTCGATTAATGAAAGAGAAGGGGTCTCGCAAAGTTAAGATCCGACTTAGATCTTCAATTAAGGTGAAAAAGAATCACGAACGTGTCGGTGATTTTGTGAGGGTTCATCTGCCAATTCCCAAAGACTGCCAGCAAGTTTCTGAGATTAAGATATTGCGGACAACGCCTGAAGCAACAGTAATTGCGCCAGTTGATTCAGCACAGCGGACAGTTTGTTTTGAGACAAAATTAGAAAGCAATCAAGAATTTTCGGTTGAATATGAATATGTAAATCAGGTTAATTACGTCGAGCTTGATCCTAAAAAGGCAGAGCCCGTTGATATTACGAGTGATTTAGGCGAACAAGATCCGCACATCAGATTTACGCCGTTTTTAAAAGCACTCGAAAAAGAAATTATCGGCACTGAACAAAATCCAATTAAGCAGGCGCGGAGAATTTATGATTATGTAACAACGAAGGTGAATTACTCTTATATGCGCGAGTATTGTACAATTGACAATATTTCTGAGTATGCGGCTGTAAATCAGAAGGGGGACTGTGGGGTTCAAGCGCTTTTGTTCATCACGTTATGTCGGATTGCAGGAATTCCGTCCCGCTGGCAGTCGGGACTTTATGTTACGAAATTTTATACTGGTTGTCATGATTGGGCACAGTTCTATGTTGCACCGTATGGCTGGGTATTTGCTGATTTGTCATTTGGCGGCAGTTCTTATCGGAGCAATAATTTAGAGCGTTGGAATTACTATTTTGGTAATTTAGATATTTACCGGATGCCAGCCAACAGTGAAATTCAAGCACCTTTTACACCTGAAAAAAAGCAGTTTAGAGCCGATCCAGTTGATAATCAGCGTGGTGAATTTGAATATGTTGATGAGGGTATGATTTATGCTAATTTGGAAGTCGCACAAGAATTGATCTCGATGCAGGAGCTGGATTGAGTTTGGTAAATTATGAAACGCCGCAAGTTGTTGACGCAGAATCTTTATGGCAATTAATGGCTCAAATCGATCGCGAAACAAAATTTACGCTGTACGAGACAGATGAAAGAGAATATGATTTAGAACCTTTAAAAAAGTTAATCGAAAATGCCAATCGAGGAGTCGATTTCTTGCAGACAGCAAGCTGCGATGAGCAGATGATTGGGTATCTTTTGGCTCAAAGAGGCAGACATCGTAGAAATCGACATGTAGCTTCAGTTGTGGTGGGAATCATTGCTGATTTTCATAACAGAGGAATCGGTTCCGCTTTATTTCATAATCTCGATCAGTGGGCGCAATTAAATCAGATTAAAAGGTTAGAGCTAACGGTGGTAGAGACTAATGTCGCTGCAAAAAGGCTCTATCAAGCGCAAGGCTTTGAGGTTGAAGGAGTTAGACAGCGTTCGATATTACTGGACGGTCGGTACGTTAATGAGATTTATATGGCGAAATTACTGTAGGTGAAGTGAATGCTGCAGAAAACAATAAAAAGGCTGCAGAAAGGAAAATGAGTTTTTGATGATTCTAATATTGATTGAGTGCAATTCTGATTTATTCAGGAAGTACCTGATAATCTGCTAGAATTTGATCTTTTTGAAAAAGTTTAAGAAATTTTAAAACAAATTATTTATTACTTATTTTAAGTAAGTCATTGCTGCTTTTTAAACGTAAGTGCTGTATAATTTTTTTGAAGGAGTTGGTGTGACATGAAAACTAAGATAATAAGTCTTTTCGCAGGAGTTGGCGGAATTGATTTGGGTTTTTCTATGACGAATAAATTTGAGACTATATATGCTAACGAATTTGATAAATACGCTCAGGAAACGTTCGCGCAAAATTATAGTAAAAAAATACTTGATAGACGTGATATTCATAGTGTCGAAACAAAAGATATCCCTGATGCAGATATTGTCATAGCAGGATTCCCTTGTCAGCCATTTAGTATTGCAGGGTACAGGAAAGGTTTAAGTGACGAAAGAGGAGATTTGTTTTTTGAAACATTGAGGGTTATAAAAGCTAAACAACCTAAAGTGGTTTTTCTTGAAAACGTCAAAAATTTAGTCACTCATGATCATGGAAATACTTTTAAGGTTATTAGAGAATTTTTAGTACATGCTGGATACTTTGTGAAGTGGAAAGTATTAAATGCAAAGGATTATGGAAATATACCTCAAAATAGAGAACGTATATATGTTGTTGGATTTAAAGATCGAAAATCTTTTGAAAAATTTGAATTTCCTACACCTGTAAAGTTAATTAAACCATTATCTGACATCATAGAATATGACAAAACTGTTGATGAAAAATACTATTATAAGGAAGGTAAACAGCCTTTTTATAATAAATTAGCAGAAGAAATGCAAAATCCTGATTCTGTGTATCAGTGGCGAAGAATTTATGTACGAGAAAATAAAAATGGGGTAATTCCTACTTTGACTGCAAATATGGGGACAGGGGGACATAATGTTCCTCTTATTCTTACCTCTGATGGAAGAATAAGAAAATTAACTCCAAGAGAAACTTTTAATGCTCAAGGTTTTCCAAAAAGTTTTAAACTTCCCAAAATTGCAGATTCTCATTTATATAAGCAGGCTGGAAATTCTGTGGTTGTTCCATTAATTAAGAGAATTGCAGATTCCATTTATATGGCTCTTACAGATGAAGATATGAGTTTACCAGATACAGAAAATAAATTTTCTCTTATATATACATATATGAATGGAAGAATGGCGGGGTCATCATATCAAGTTGAGGTTTTGAAAGATGTTGAATCTTTAAAAAGAGATTCGAAATCTTATTCCTATTCTATTTATGATAATGATGATTTTTATAAAACAATCAAAAGTGGTGGGGAACACGAATTTTTAACAATTGTTGGTTAATATTGATTTACACAAAAATTTAGTTAAATCTCTTAGTGGAGTCTGAAAATGACAGTTTGGGAATTTTATAGCAAAGAACAGCAGCAAGACTATATAAGTTTTATAAAAATGTATGCGTCTTTATCAAAAATGTTTAATCAAAAGTCTAGTACAACAGGTGCTCCTTATTTGGATTCAAAATTTCAAGAAACCATTTATTCTAGAAGTTTTGGCGCAAAAGAGGTTGATGTTGGAAATACACCACATGATATGCTTTCTGTTTTTGGTTCTAAAAGAATAGGCATCGGAATTAAAACTTGGCTTAACAGTAGAGAATCATACCAAAAAGTAATGCAGTTAAAGGCTTATAAATCTGAGATAGAGAAAGTTATAATCAGTGGAAAATTGGAAGATATAGCCTATAAAATATCTTCAATAAAAAACGAAAAATTAAAAACTGATTATGCTAGGCTTGGATTAAGTGATAATGGTTCTGATAACATTTATCATTATATAACTCGTGATGAAGGGAAGCTGGTTATTCACGAAACTGCTTATCCGCTTGTGAATATTAATAATTTAAAAGAATTCAATATGACCAAAACATCATTTTCCTTCACAGATGGACTAAAGGACTATAAATTTACTTTTGGAGACAGCCAAATATGGATGAAATTCGGTAAAACTTCTGACTGTACATTGATAGATGAAATTTATGTAGGTATAATTGATGATCCTTTTCAATTTTTGAAGGAAGCTTTTGAAAATAGAAATAAAATTGTTCTTTATGATGATATAAAACCAAAAGAAAAGTCAGATGCGGTTTATCTCCCTTTATATTCAATACAAGGTAAAGGCGAAGTGCCTTCTAAGTCAGGATTAAATGCTTTTAACGGTGCTCCAAAATCTCGTGGCAGTAATAGAGATCGTCCTGAAGCAGAAGCTTATATACCAATTCCCGCAGAATTTAGAAATAAATACCCGTATTGGTTTGATGATAGTGTAGATATACGTAAGTATGATCAATATAAAACAATTACGGGAAAATCTTCAATAGAATTAGAACTTCATTTACCGAATGGCAAAGTTTATCCTGCTAGGTTGGCTCAAGAAAACTTCAAATCACTGCAGACAAACCCACAAAGTGCTCTTGGTAAATGGCTTTTATACGATGTACTTCATCTTGAGAAAAAAGAAATAGTCACGAGAACAATTTTAAACAAAGCTGGCTTTGATTCTGTAAGAATTTGGCATGAAGATCCTGATAATAAAAAGGAGTTATGGATAGATTTTGCACCGTTAGGCTCTTATGAATTATTTATGGGGCGCAAAGACAGCAGTGATTTTACTGATTTAAATGATGATTGATGCTAATTTTAAAAATTTATTCTGTTATTTTTATGTGGAGTATATTTTGTCTAATCATATTATTACAAGAGAGCAGAGATCTTTCAACATGTCTCAAATTCGCTCTACCAATACAAAACCTGAAATTAAACTTAGAAAAGCTTTATGGAACAGAGGAGTTAGGTATCGAAAAAATCTTAATACACTTCCTGGAAAACCTGATATAGCTATTACTAAAAGTAAAATTGCGGTATTTATAGATGGTGAGTTTTGGCATGGTTACAAATGGAATGAAAATAAAAATAACATCCATAGTAACCGTGATTATTGGATTCCAAAAATTGAAAAAAATATAAATAGGGATAAAGAAATTAATCAGCAGCTTAAGATGATGGAATGGAAAGTTCTTCGATTTTGGTCAAAAGATGTAATAAAAAATACAGAATATTGTGTAGAGAAAATTTTATTGTTGGTTAGAAGTTAAAAATCTGTAAGAGCTTTTGCTAGAAGAGAAAATTAAACGTACAATCAAAACGTTTGTTCGTCATATAAAAAAAAGGCCCATCTTTCTGAATTGTTGTTTTCAGAATTATAAGGCCTTTTTAATGTCTATCGTGCTACTTATCCATCTTTTCAAACTGCTCAATTAGTTTCTCTTTAAGTTCTTTTTTCTTTTTAAATGATAGATCCAATTTGGTATTAATTTCATTAACCTTGCTGTTTAGGCTGGGGTTATTTTTGATATCGACGCCAGGAATGAATAATTGGTAGGCTTCGAAGATATCTTCTGAATTATAGCCATTTTCATACGCCCAGCGGTTAAGTTCGAGTTCTTGATTCTCTTTGTGAATTTCCTTAATGACATTTTTAAAACTTTGCGACGTAAAGTGCTTATGGAAATGTCCCGCCAAGATACCCTCTAGCAAGCGTTTTAAATCTAACTCCTCCATTGATTTTGATGATTCGACGTGTTCTTTGATTGCAGCTTCGTTTTCTGGCGTTTTTTCATCCATATAGTTATTCAAAAGCTCGATTAAGTAATCGTAGTCAATGATCTCACTTGAATATTTTTCAACCGAAATTTTGTAATCAGTGAAATCCATTTGTTTCTTTTTAGGCAACTTTTCGTTGACATCATTCATTCGGGCCTGCAGAGCGCTGAGCTCATCAATTGACTGGATCGGGAGTTCAACAGTTTCGCCAGTCGAGTTGCCAGATTCATCTACTTTTTCCACTTCTGTACCGAATTGGAAACCTTGCTGCACCATTTTTTGAACGGCACTGTTAACTTCTTGAGCAGTTAAAACGAACTTCATTTGTTCTTTTTCACCAACTGGTTCTTGAGAGAAATCATCGCCTGCCAGTTTCTTGAGTTCCTCAATTTTTGGCGTAATATCCTCGATTTGGGTTGACATTTTAGGGGCTAAAATATCGTTGTTCATCAAATCTTGCTGTTCTTTTGGCGATGACGGCTTTTCGGCATCAGCGATCGTGTCGTTACCTCCCTTGGTGTAGATGACAAGAGCCTGACTGACATTTTCCTCCATCAGCTCACCTTTGCGGTAAAAACGGACTTTGCCGTAAGGTTTTGCTTCTTTGTTGAGAACTCGATTAGTTCGAGACATCGCCTGGATGAGCAATCCTTCAGCTAAAACTTTATCAAGGTAGATGATGTTAACGAATTTTGAATCGAATCCGGTCAGCAGCTGATCTGAGACGATTACCAGATCAAGAATGTCGTTGGGGTCATTGTGATTGTATGGCTTTTTGCGAGCAAGACGCTTAGTGATGTCATTTAGAAAAGAGCGCTCAGAATTAGGGCTATCAAGAAAGTTCATTGTGTTGAACATTTTTTGATAGTCGGACATCGCAGTTTTCAAAGATTCCTGCAAGTTTGCGGTGCCAACTCCGTTGTCTTCGTCGCGAGAGTAAGACATTGTAACCTTGAGTTGAGGAGCCAAGGTTTTGAATAAATTATAGTATTCGACGGCAGCTTGTTTTCCTGAAACGGCAAACATTGCTTGGAAATACTTCTTCTGACGAATGCCGCCGATTAAGGGGCCGGATGAATTGTCATCCCAATGGTCAATAATGTCTTGAACGACTGATTCATGATAACTAGTGGTATTGTAGACCGCTTTTTCCATCTCTTTGTCGGTCTTTTGATCGCTATTTTCAGCTTCAATCGCAGTTTTGTAATAGCTAACGTCAAATCCGAGGACGTTGCCGTCACCGATTGCGTCTTTAATCGTATAACGGTGGAGTCTTTTGCCAAAAATATCATAGGTCGAAACGTTGCGCGACGTTTTGATATCTTTGACCTCATCGGAGTAGAAGTTAGGCGTCCCTGTAAAACCAAACCAGGTTGTCTTTGGCAGCGCTTTTTTGATGCGAGAAACAGCATCGCCACTAGCCGAACGATGAGCTTCGTCCATAATGATAACCATGCGCTGCTCAGATGTGAGCCCTGATTTCACAGCTTTGTCGAGACCTTGGACAGTGATGAGAAAAACGTGAGAAATTTGATCTTTGATGTCTTTTTTCAGCTGATGACCGTCAACGATTTTAATCCGATTTTCGAAAGTTTTATAAGCGTAACTTTTGAAATTTTCGTAAGTTTGATTAACAAGATCGACTCGATCCACGATAAAAAGCACGTGCTGAACCCTTGGCATTGCAGCGATTAACTGGGCAACCTTAAACGAGGTGACCGTTTTTCCAGAACCAGTGGTGTGCCAGATGTAGCCGCCTTCTTTTTCGACGAGATGGTTTTGTTCCATTTCCCGCATCCGATCAAGGATGGCGCGCGTTGCTTGGATCTGATATGATCTCATGACCATGAGGTTGTCGTTGGCGGCATCCGGGATCATGTTGGTTGTCACGAGACGATGAAGTGCCGGGATGCCCATTTCCTGATGAGTGAATTCCATTGTGTTGGTGACATCTTTTCCTTCGTCATCGCGCCAGCCGAAAACAAAATCGCGGTTGTAGGAATCGCAATTTTTAGGGCGAGCGAGATAGTGAGCAGAATGCTGCGAGAGGATGAATTGAACCTGCACGAAGCTCATCAGACCAGTGTACATCCCGTCTCCATCGTATTTTTGTAACTGCTCAAAAGCGTTCCACTGATTTTGCAGCGCTTCGTCTTTTTCTTCGACATGAGCAACGGGCAGGCCATTGATTAGGAGCAAAATGTCGATCCGTCGCTTTTGGCTGAGAGTCGTCGGGAGATGGTTAAAAGTGATCTGGTTGACGACCTCGTACTCTGATCGGCCGCCAGCAATTTCGTCGCCATAGAATATTTCAATTTCTAGTTGTGTGCCGTCGTCACGGGTTAGCGGAAGAGTTCCAATGTTTCCGGCACCGGCCAATACAAGCTGTGCTTCGTAGGGCGTCTTGTTCTTATTGAGTTCAATTTTAAGCGAGTTGAACTCCTGGTCTGAGAGAGGTGTACCGTCCAATTTAGTGCGATTGTTGCGATTTAAAATGTCACGCCAGTGGTCGTACAATTTATCATCGGAGCAGCCGGAGAGGACTTCGTTGTATGTCCAGCCTTCGCTTTGGAGTTTGGTTAGGATCGCTTGTTCAAATTTTTCTTCTGCCATTTTTGGCCTTTCTAGGTGTTTTTAGTGGATGGTGCATGGATGTCAGCTGTAATTAGACAAACATTTTTTGGAGAAGTGCTTTTTTGAGTTCTTCAATTTTTTGGGATTTGTGTTCGCTCATGGCGATGAGCTCGTCGATTTTGGCGAATAGTTGGCCAATGCGAGTTTGTTCGGGGATAGAGGGGATGGAAATAATTTTATTTTCCATCTCAGCTTTTGTAACATGAATCATTGTTGAGCCATTTGTATTATTTAAAAGCTGGGATTTATCGGCTTCCAATATTTGTAATGTGAAATTTAGTTTGAGTTTTTCTGATAATTCTACTTTCCAAATATGGTAATGAAATATAACTTTTTTACCTTTCCAAATATGAGGACCAAAAGAGGCTGACCACGTATATAAAAGATCTCCATTATCAGCATAATTTTTTTCTGGTAATTCTAAATCAGAATAGTACCACTTTTCATTGGTATAAAAATTACCGACCCTTAGAACAGGATATTTTCCATTATCTAGTAGTTCATGTTGTTTATAAGCTCTACCGTTAATAAAGTTGACTACATCTCCCAAACGGTATTTATTCCACTCATCAATAAAACCTTCGAATCTAATGTCGGGGGTACTTTGCTTTTCACTAGGAAACATCTTCTGCAAAAGTGCTTTTTTAAGGGACTTTAGTTTTTCTGTCTTTTGTTTGGAGGTTGTGAGTAGGTTGTCAATGTTTGATAGGAAAGAACCGATTTTGGCTTGTTCAGAATCTTCAATAGACAAATATAGTTTTGTATCAAAAAAATCCAATGGAGATATATTGAGTAATCCATGGTTTCGTGCACCTTCAGTTGCGATTTTTGAAACTTCTCTATACCAACAATTAGAATCGTAATATGCAATTAGAAATTGAGATGAAATATTTGTGGCTTTGAAAACAATGTATAGCGTTGATAAAACACCTTTATTGTATTTATCCAATCGTTTTATAGTTCCCCAAGGGTATCCATGAGAGTAGCTTTTGTTATATGCAAATTCACCTTTTTTTATCAAAAAATATCCTGTTGTATCTTTGCTTGCAATTTGTTTATCGAAAAAAGTTTGTTGAGATATTAGGCCGTATTGAGCGGATATTGTTAAAGGCGGTAAAGGTTCATTATTTTTGTTTTTTCTAATAATTCTTTTTGCAACTTCTCCTAATTTCTTCTCAACCCACTCACCACTAAATCCCTCAAACCTAATTTCAGGAACATTTTTCTTGTTCGTCATTTGAGTACCTGCTTCAACAGATCAAGAGTTTCTTGAGCATCCGGGTTAGTACCGACGAGTTCTTCCATCATTTGATTGATTTCAGCGGTAAGTTTTGCTTCTTCTTTGTTAATCTCGCGCATATCGCTAAGAAGAGCCTTGGCATCGACGGGAACTTCCTCTTCAAAAGTGTCAACGTAACGAGGAATATTTAGATTATAGTCGTTGTCGATGATTTCTTGCATTGATGCTACATGCGCATATTTGTCGACATCTTGGCGCTCCAAAGCAGTGGTGATGATTTTGTCGATATCTTCTTGACGGAGCTTGTTGCTGTTTTTCTGCTTTTCAAAACCTTTCGAAGCATCAATAAATAATACGTCATCGGATTCACGATTTTTCTCCAAGACCATAATTATGGTCGGAATTCCCGTGTTGGTAAAAATCTTTTCAGGCAGTCCGATAATGGTTTTGATATGGCGTTCTTTTAATAGTAGTTCGCGAATTTTTCCTTCGGCAGCACCTCTAAATAGCACTCCGTGCGGCAAAACGATCGCCATCCGGCCGTTTTGCTTTAAATGATAGAGTCCATGCAGTAAAAACGCGTAGTCAGCTTTAGATTTGGGTGCAACACCAGCTCGAAAGCGAGGATCATCTTCGCGGCCAGTATTATCCCATTTTAGCGAATAGGGTGGATTTGCCATGACAGCGTCGAACATGCGGGGACTATCGATTCCATTGACAGATCCGTCCGGCCAATCGTCTTCTAGAGTGTCACCGTTTTTGATGTGGACGTTGTAGAAAGGCACGCCGTGCATCAAGAGGTTCATTCGGGCAAGGTTGAAAGTGGTGGTGATGACTTCTTGACCGTAATAGCTGACCTTACCGCTTTTAACGTAAGAAGCAGTTGTCAAAAGAAGAGATCCAGAACCTAGCGCTGGATCATAGAGTGAGTAGTCGTCTAGATTTTCGCGGCCTTCGGTCAAAATTCGAGCCATAATGTCAGAAACTTGGTGAGGCGTATAGAACTCGCCTGCCTTCGCACCCGAGTTGGCGGCAAACATTCCGATCAGATATTCGTATAGATCGCCAAGTACGTCAGTGGAGTCATCGTTTTCAATTTTGGAGATCATGTTGATCCAGTCCATCATGGTGGAGGTTCTTGTTGCCGCATTGCTTCCCAAACGACTTGAGGTGAGATCCATATCGTCAAAAATTCCACCGAAGACGCTTTTGGCATTTTCTGCGATGCTTTGGTTAAAGTGATTGATCGAATCTGAGACTTTCATGATGTTAAATTCACCGGTGTCGATCGCTTTTTGCCAATCTTCAAACATCTCGCCAGGTTTAATTGCGTAACCGAGCTCAGATTTCATTTCACTAGCAGCGCTTTCGGCATCGTCTGCCCAGACTTCAGTCCAGCTCTCATCAGCCCCCAGCATTCCATCAATCCATTTCTGCGCCTTTTCCGAAAGAAATTTGTAAAACATCACGCCAAAGACGTAATTTTTGTATTCGGAAGGTTCGATTTTTCCCCGCGTATCGTTGAGGGTTTGCCACACCGTCGCCTTATCTTTAGCACTTAAAGCCATATCCACACTCCAATTTTTGTTATGTATATAATGATATAACTTGGATGGAGGGTGCGTCTAGTAGTGTTATTAAAGAGTGTAAACGTCAATATATAACATTCAAAAAAACATTTTTTAAAAAATGACAGTATATATCAGTTAGGTAAGGCACATTCGACTATATATTTCTAACCAATACTACTATATATAGGTTACAGTCCTTGATTGAAAGCGAATTTTTAAGTATAATTTTATTGTTGCTAAAAAAATACATTCATTGTTGAGAATAAAGTTAATAAAAATTGATCTTAATTTGAATAACAAATTTATTTTTTAAACTAGATTATAAGAAAATTAATTATTTAGAATTGAGGCATATGGATCTATTATATTTATCTCGTGCGCAGCTGATATCAGATTTAATTGAAGCTGAAAAATTAATTTATAGAATAATAAACTTACCAAAGATGACGCAAAGTATATTATCTATATGTATCTTTCCGATTTTATCATTAATATGTGTTGGTGTTGATGATTTATTTAGTGAAAAAGATTTAAAACTTTCAAAAGATTTAGGATTAAATGATCAAATAGATTTTACCAAATTATTAGCGAAAAGTAGGTCAAGCCTGAAACTTTATACTGATAGTAAAGGTGGAAAAGCTATTAAAAAGGTAGAGAAACAACAAAAAAAATTCTATAAGGAATTACAAAAAGGTTATAGTGATTTACAAAAATCATATATATCATTGTTCGGTCAAGAAGATCTGGGAGTCTACTATTACAAAGGGCTTCCTTTAGCGAATACAAATCAAACGACTATTTATTTTGATGCTTTTGACAGTGAAATAAAAAAAGAAAATTCTATTGAGCGAGTAATTGAACAATTTAGCAAAAATCAATCTTACTATATTAATCTTGTTGTTAGAGAATTTGAAGACAGTCGAATAGAAAAGTTTGAATATGAGAAGTGCGAATCGAAAATATTAGATAGTGAAATTTCTAATCAAGACTTTTTTTTCTTGGATGAAGATAGAAGGAATATATTTACGAATTCAGATGATAAATTCTTTAGCTTATTTCTTTTTAATTTAAAATGTCAATTATCATTTTCATTAAATGTAATACCTTTAATAATCAGTGAGAATAGTTCTTTGAGATATAGATTAGAAATGTTAGTTTATTATCAAGCAATGAAAAAGCTGGAATTTATTGAGAAAGAAAATCCATTTATGGGTATAGAATTTGTTTCTGATTTGTTAGAAAAATTTGAGTGTATTTTTAGTAATAATAATTTGAGAAATAATATCTATCACTACAATCTCTCTAAAGATAACGATCAAATGGAAATAAAAGAAGATATTTTTATTTCTATGGTTGAATTTCAAACAGGGATAAAATTTAAGGACGTATTCGACTCCATAGAAAGAGATACGGCAAAACTAATTAAAATTCTAGAAAAAGAAACATGTTTGATTTGATAAAAGCTAATACAAGTAGATTTAAAATTAAAAATCTTAAAATTAAAATAAGAGGATAATTGATTGATAGTAAATGTTTTTTCTATAGGTGAAGTCGTTACAGAAGAGAACCTGGATGATATAGATAAACAAAATATAAATAAAATTTTTGAAAAAGTTTTTTCAAAAAAAAGCATAACCCATTTAAAAATTAATTGTTGTGCGAATGATACTTCTATCCTTAAAGACTATACCAAGGATCCGAATAATTTTGTGATGGTAGATTTCGCAAAGAAATTAGCAAAAGCTGAGCAAAAAAAAGATGGAACCAGGAACAAACAAATCTTAGAAGGAATCTTGCTTATCCAGAAAGAAAACAATCGTTTAACCTTGTTAAAACTGGAAAACCTGGAAATAATTGATAAGGAGCATCATTACGAAATGAGGACGACTTTTACAACCGAATCCAAGTATTATAAAGGATGTATTTTAGAAGATGATCTAAGTAACATAGTGATAATTGACAAAAATCAATCTATAGCAAAGTATTGGAGAGAAGATTTCTTAGATTTATCATTAAACAGAAATGATTACCAAAACTCTAAGGAATTAATTGAGCTACTAAATTGCGATGAATTATATGCTAAGGAAGTATCTCAACTTCCAAATTTCCAAAAAATAAAAGATGAAACTGAAGATTATATTTTTGATCATGAATCATTTGATAAAGTTGAATTAGCTAATCATTTAAGAAGAGATAATTTAATTGAAGAAATTGATTTAAGCAAAATTTATTCATATAAATTTGAACAAATTGACTCTGATTTTAGAATATCCAAAAAAGCGCTGAAAGAAAATTATAAAAAAACCATTGAAATATCTCCAGACACGCGCGTAACCACGAATAACTATAAAAAACTAATTAGAGAACAGGGTATAGAGTATAAAGATGGCAAACTACATCTTCGCATAAGTGGAGAATTTGTAAAAAAATTACCTAAAGAGTTGACAAATGGAAATTAAGGGAGCATTTGAAAATACAGCTTTTAAATTTGTCGGTAATGTTCCAGATATTTTGAGTAATTATGTTGAGGATGGGGAGTTATACAACACCCCCAGTTTATTGTTTTTAGAAGAACGTTACATAAATGAAACTGAGTTTTTTTCTCAAATAGTTGATAAATTTAAAATTAAAAAATTTGATAAAACGTTGCTCATCTTTAGAGACGAAAAAATAGTAGACGCAGGATGTTTTTCTAAAGAATTCAATATATATAGTGAGGTTATTTCTGAAAATAATATAAATGGCTTGAATAAAAAAGACTTATGTATATCAGTTAGTCACTTTTGCAAATATAAGATGAATGACAAAATTAGATTTGTACAGTCAATATATATAATGCTTTTTTTATCTAATGTTACAGAATATGATGATAATAATTTTGATTTTCAAGTAAAGTTGGATGATGAGTCGTATTTACAGCATATAGATTTTAAACAAGTTAAATCTTTTAATTTGCTTAATATTTACTCATGGATTGTTGATAGTAAAGAAAATGTACAGACTAGATTGGAAATAGTTCGAAAGCTTATTATAGAAAAACGATCGTTTAATTTAACTAAAGAAGATTTATACAAAGCAAAGTCTATTTTTAATAGAGTTATAAAAGAAAAGACTGATGATTATTTCAAACAAGTGAATATGTTGAAAGATGATTTTTTTAACTTTACTAAAAGTCAACGAGAAAGTTATCAATCGTTAAACTTAAAATTTATCGGTTGGAGTTCTTCCATTGCTCTTTTTATATATGGTGAAATTAAAGATAAACCTAGTGGCAATTTAATGAAAAAAATTCTTTTCTCAAAAACCGAAAAAAGTCTATTGTTTTTGCTTATTTTCTTTATTTCATTAATAGTTATTTGGATAATTTTTGTTAGGGAAATGAATGAACTCAAAGATGAGTACAAAAAAATAAAAATTTTTTATAACGATCATTTATTTTTTGAAGAAAATGATTTTTCTAATTATATGGAATATCCTAAGATTTCTAGATTATATATATGGTCGTTTATTGTATTGTTGGTTTTATTGATATCTAGGATAGTTTTGCCGTTCTTTATGTATTCATTTCTATAAATTATGTTAGATTAAAAGGCGGTTTTATTTGAAACAATTACTTGTTATTGGAAATGGGTTTGATTTACAGTGTGGATTAAAATCAAACTACAATGATTTTTTTAGTGAACGATTTAAAGAAGTATTTGATATTGATGATTTTAAAGATTGTAAAAGAGCAGCGTGTAAAATTACTAATTATATAGAAAAAAACGGTTTTATGTATGAAGGCTTAAATAAAAAAATAGATTACTTTCATGGCTATAAGCTTAAACGGAAAAAAGAAGGGATTGAAATAACTCGTTGGGATTGTTTCTTTTTGTTTTCGCAAGTTTTCTTAGAAGATACTAACAATCTTCAATGGCAAGGTGTAGAAAATATTATTTACAATGTTGTCTCAATTGCACTTGATCCTTCGTTTGAATCAAATCTAGAATTTAAACATAATTCGGAAAGTGATGATACCGAAAAAGAAAAATATTATAAGGCAATAAATTATCTATCTACTATTGGTGACAACTCTCCCGATACGATTGCAACTGAATTATTAAACGATCTCAATCAGTTTGAAGAAATATTTGCTGATTATATTGTTAAACAAGTTTTAAATAACCGTAATTTTCAGGATTTTTATCCAAATTTACTTTCACGGTTGATAAAAAATTTAGATCAAACAGAAGAAGAGAAACCCGTAAATGTTGATGTAATTTCATTTAATTATTCATTGACTCTCCCTTTCAAGGAAAAATTTAATAGAGATCATGGAGACAAAGTTCATATATTGAGCTGGAGCAACATTCATGGCGTAGCTTTTTTTAAAGATTCAGCTGCAGAGCAGGCTGTGTTGCAAAGTATATCCTACGTTAGTGGATTTCATCTCCCGGCTCCTATCTTTGGAATCGATAACCACGACATTTTATCTGACGGAAAACAAGATGATCCAAGAATTATATTTACCAAATCATTCAGATTGATTGATAACAACGTTAACATCATCAGAGATGATATGAGCTACGAAAATATCGATTTAATTACGATTTATGGGCATTCATTAGCGCGGGCAGACTATTCGTATTTTGAAACAATTTTTGACAATTGCGATATTTATTCTTCAAAAACAAAACTTGAATTCTATTATCACCCTGGGGATCATGCACAATTAGAAAAGAGAAAAGCTGTTCGAAAAGTTGTAAATTTATTAACGGACTATGGTAATACGCTCGATGGCAGACATGGAGAAAATATAGTTAATAAGATGATTTTAGAAAATCGATTACAAGTTATCGACAGTACTACTCTTTAGGAACAGAAATTTTAAAAGATTTATAAATCATCAGAAACTAAAAAACATTCTACGTTAGATGATTTTCTGCAACCGATCTAAATTAAAACTATAAACAAAAAAAGATAACCCCAGGCACATAGGAATGCTCAGTACGATTGTACCTACCCCTTTCTGGGACCCAGTGTTTATCCTTCACAAGTTATCTTATTAGGATACATTCTACCAGTTACACGGAAAGTTTCAAATTTAATAATGTATATTTTTTAAGATAATCCCAAATGGAGCCAGAGATGTTCGAAGTTAAGACAATAAAACGAGGTAATTCATTAGCATTATCTTTACCAAGTAGTGCGGGTTTTAAGCCAGGGCAGACATGGCTTTTGATTCCTAATGACGATGGAAATGGTTTTATTTTAGTTCCAAAACTTGAAAATTCTTATAAAGATGCTGAACCAATGTCTCTATATTCTGGAGAAGAGTGGACAGACATAGATTTTAAAAAGGTGGAATAGTTTTGTATCAACAAAAACAAGGTGATACGTCTAGATTAATTTTGATCCTTCAAAAGGTCGTGAAATTCAAAAAATGTATCCAGCTGTAGTAGTTAGCAGTAATGATTATAATAAAGCAACTGGTTTTGTTATGTTACACCAATTACGTCTAAAATTAGATCTAATCCCGTTTATGTTGATATTTTACGTCTCAAAAAACTAAAGGACAGGTAGTTACTACTCAAATTTATTCTCTTGACGTTAGTTCTTGCAGTAATCGTAGTATTGAATATATTGAAAAGTTACGACAAGATACATATTACAAAGTAGTTCAACTAATTCAAATGTCGTTTGATTTTGGGATTCAAAATTACTAAAAGTTCAGTAATACTACGGAAGTCCCAAAACGGGACTTCCGCTCGTAGCAAGGCCTCACCCTCTAAAACTAAAAAAGTGGTCAATCTCTCAAAGAGAAAATCGACCACTCCAAGTGCCCTCCGCAGAGGAACACCCCAATTCTGTAGCTATTTTAATGGACATAACTTATTAAAACAAGAGTTATTGTTAATTTGTTTGTGCATTTATTATCTTCAAAGAAACAGTAAGATTAAATAAATCTGATTTTGCCCAACAAAAAGTAGTATAGTTATTTTACAGATTATGAGAGGCAAAAATAAATGAGCAAACTGTGTGCAATTTGTAATACCGAAATTGGAATGATGACCAACAAAGTTCAGATCAATGGAATGTGGGTTTGCGAGTCCCATTTAAAGCAAGCGGGTTTCAAAAACGCGAACGATGCTTTGAAGAATATCGATCGATTTTCATTTGATGAATTACAAAGAGCTCTTTTAAGTAATGTCAATTTAAAAGAGGCGATTGAAGGGGATAAAAGTTCCCGGATGGACGAAATTAAGGCGCAGTTTGAAGCGGCTCAGGTTTCCGATTTGTTCGGAACTAAGAAGGAAGTAAAAGCTTTGCCTGACATTTTACAGTCAAACGAAGTTGTTAAATATGCGACGAGTGGAGTAATTGCAGGCGGAACGGTTTTAATGGTACTGACGGACAGCAGGATTCTATTTGTTGATAAAGGTCTAGTGTATGGATTTAAATCAACTGAAATTCCATTAAACATGGTTAATAGTGTTTCATATTCTACGGGTATGCTGCTTGGAAAAATCAGTATCACCAATGGTGCAATTACAACTAGTGTCGATGATGTCAGCAAATCTTCGGCTCCCATTATGGTTGATCGAATTAAGACCGAAATGGCTAAAGTACACCAACAAAGTCATGGTGCTGATAAAGATCTAGTCTCACAACTGAGAGAATTGAAATCTTTAGTAGACGAAGGGATTCTCACCGAGGAAGAATTCTCTGCGAAAAAGAAACAGATGTTAAATTTAAAATAGTCCATTGAAAAAGCGGTATTCCGTTCATTTCAATGGCTTTTTGATTGAATATAATATTAATTTTATAAGTTTGGGTCTAATCAGAGATTTTTTTTAATTTCTAAAAAGATGAATTTAACTGACGGGAGTTGATCTGAATCACAAATTTCTCTTAAAATCTCATCATTAACAGTTGCGACCCGAAATGCAGTCGAATCATTTTCAAAGAGGTTAAAACTTACAACATTAATTTGATAGATTGGGTAGAATTCGCCGTTTTCTTTTTGGGCACCATTATCTAAAATGTCTTTAACGGTCCTTATAAAATAGGTCGGGAGGTATCCTTCGTCTGGGATATTGTATTTAAAAATCGATTGAATCCTGATGAGGCATTTCTCCCCATTGTCGAGTTCGGCAATCGCCTGAATGTACTCATGTTTTAATGAAGGCTTGCTTTGATCGTAAGGATCTTCAAATTCAGCATTAACAACATTTAGGCCAGCCATGTCTTTTACAAATCCGGCAAAAATATTGGGATGTTCAGGGTTGGCAAAAACCTTTTTCATCATGTAGGGGTTGAGCATTGAATATTTTCGTTTAGTCATTTTTTAAAACTCCTTTTTATTTTTGGGAGCCTTTTTTAGCTCCTTATAATACATTACGCAAAAAAAAATTAAAATTTGATCATATCGGAGCTAAAAAATAATTTTAAAAATCAGGTTCTTCAAATGGCAATAGGGGAATCGCGGTCATCCATGTTAACTCATAACTATTTAAAAATGGAATCCTCCAAGTTTTATTAGATCGGTGAAAGAAATTTAGTTAAAGCCGAATCATGCTTTTTATTTAGGCCTCTTTTTGGGTTTCAAAAAATAAACGTCACTGGTTTGTTGCTTTTCAATTGCGCTTACTTCGGGTTTTATCCCGGACTAAAAGGTTTAAGATAAAGGGATGGCTGGACTTAATATAACCCCGATTTTTCTTTCGTGGTGGATAACCCGTGCTACTATTTTTATAAGCTTTGCGAATCAAGTCTTGTAGGACGGCATTGATCGCTGCTTTTTAATTTTCAATGAATAAACAGGATTAAAGGTTCTTCCTTAGAAGATTTCAATAATTTAGAATTTGCATTTATTCTTTTGTTTTTATATCTTGGTTGAAGATTTTGTCTAAAAACATTTATCTAGCAAAAGAAACAAAATTCCTACTTAATCTTCCTTTTTTGGTAATTGAAAAGTATTTTCTAATTTAAATTTCAATGATGGTTTGCTCATATCGATACACTCATCCCAATACTTAACGTGCATCTGGTCAATCGGATTTAAACTTTGTGCAACGTCGGGGCCAGTTTCCGTTTGATTGGAGTACCAACAGAGATAGAACTGTTTGTTAATGGTAATTGAAAAAATATGTTCTAGTTGCATATGTTCGGCGAATAAAGTTTGGTCGACCTCTGCTTGATGATTTTTCAAAAATTGCATCCATTCTTTGGCCTTTTCAATTTTAGAGGCATAGACAGGAAATCCTTCAAGTTCTACAATCATAATTATTTGCTCCTTTAGTTTAATGGTATAAAATTTGTTTCTTCTGCTTTAAAAACTCGTTTTTATTTTTGGGAGCCTTTTTTAGCCCCCTATAATAAGTTACGCCAAAAATTAAAATTTGATCACATCGGATCTAAAAAAATAATTTAAAAAAGAAGCTTCTTAAATTGACGAAAAACTATAATTATCCACGTTCCTTTATTTCATAATTTTATTTAAAAAATCGTTAAAGCCAGTATCGTTTTCCTCAGCCGCATCTTCCCAGTCTCTAGTGTCAGGCAATTTGCCGTTGTGTCACAAATTGAGAAACATTTGTTGGACTTTCGCTTCTTCAGCAAAGTCACCTAAGACTTGCAGGAGTCCACAGTTACTGGCTCATGGATCAGGAAAGGTGAGCGAATGGATGCTTCTTTCAATTAATTCGGTAGTGATTTGAGTGGACGGCCCAGGTGAGGGTAAAAGGAGTTTTCGTTTTAGTATTTTCCATTCTATCATTGTAAACATCTGAACACCGAAAAGCCGACTCAACGGTCAGCTTTTTAAATTATTTGTCTAATGACAAATGTAAAATTGTATATATTTTTTTATTAGTGTTTTGAGGTCGATTTTCAAAAAATGAGAAGGTTACGTATTTCCATTTATCTGGATTATAGATCGTTACTTGCCCAAGCAGATCATCATAGCTTTCAGACTTGAATTCAAATCCATTCAATGATGCAGCTTCTGTAATATCGTGATATTCTTCAAGAATATATTTGCTCTTAGGAAATGATTCGCTTAAATTAACCGTTTGAGTTACGCCAATTTCAATATTTTGCCAACCAAATGATCCGATGATGTTGTCGAAGAAGCCGTCAAAAATGAATTTAGTCATTCCCTCAGTCTGTTTCCAAACATATAGAGGTGAGTAGCTGTTTTCGAGATCTCCTGCAGATTTGTCATTTATTAAATATGCCTTGAAAAGCAGATCAGTAAATCCATCTGTCTTATTTCCATTGTTGCGGATGCGATTCCTGATAATTTCCATGTCGTAGTCAGCGGGTAATCCCACTTTATATTGCATTGCTTGCATTTGTTGTTCTCCTTTGTTTGGTATGAAGCTAGTATAGATTCGCGTGCACCTATAGCATAATCCTAGTTTGTGATATGCTTATCACTATTAATGATAAGGCAGGTCACAAATGAACTTTAACGATCTAATCGTCTTCAAGACTATTTATGAGAAAAAAACAATTAACAAAGCTGCAAAAGAATTGGGATATACCCAATCTAATTTAACTGCTCGGCTGCATGCCCTTGAAAATGAATGCAATACAAGCTTTTTTGTTCGCAGTTATAATGGCGTCTCGGCGACTGAAAATGGAGAGAAGTTTTACTCTTTTGTACGTCAAACCTTGTCCCAATTTGACGAATTAAAAAATTCTTTTTCCAAAAAAATACCAGAATTACTAACGTCAGAGCTTTTATTTAAGTGCCTCGTCGTTGATGACCAAGAATTCTCGATTGTTTCAACTAAAATTACCTGCAAAAAGACCAGCAAAATCGCCTCTGAATTAAATAAAAATCATTACGATTATGTTGTTACCTTCAACAAGTTAAATCGAAATGATTTTAAATTGGTTGCGACCGAAGACCTTCCTGTCAGTTTTCTTTCCAGAAAAGAAAACATTAATGACTTACCAGTCTTAATTAACAGCGATCATTTATGCCCACTTCGAAAACTCACGATTCAATTAATCGAGGACCCAGCACGCTTGGTCGAAATTGATTCTTTAGAGAACATCTCACAGTTAGTTTTAGATGGTCAAGCCACTGCTCTACTTCCATTGTATTTGACTAAAGATGGTTATCAAACAATTGATGATCGTTCGTTTAGCGTTAACTATTATCGGTACAAATATTGCACTTAATGCATTATACTACATTTTACTGACGAATTTCATTTAAAATGCAGTATAATACATTTTGAAGAAATATTCAGGAGAAAACAATGGCACAATTTGAAGTAATTGAGCGACCAGCACTTCTCAAACAGCTAATTGAATTTAAAGATCATGATTTAATCAAGATTATCACGGGTGTTCGTCGATCGGGTAAATCGGTTCTTTTAATGATGTATCGCGATTGGCTTATCAATCAAGGGATATCTGCTGATAACATCATTTATCTTAATTTTGAAGATTACGAGCTGCAGATGGTTCAAGATGAGGAGCAGTTAAGAGCGATTTTTGATCAAAAATTAAATGAACTTAAAGGTCGTTTTTACATTTTACTTGATGAAATTCAAAATGTAGCGGGTTGGCAGCGAGTAGTTAACGGCTTGCGGGTTAGCTTTGATTGCGATCTTACAATTACCGGATCAAACGCTCAAATGCTTTCAGGTGAGTTAGCGACTCTTTTGGCAGGTCGATATGTTGAAATTCCAATCTATCCTTTGTCGTTTAGTGAATTTTTAACCGCCAAAAAAATCAGCACAGATTCACGTCAAGTGGATCAAGCTTTTATTGAGTATGAAAAATATGGTGGATTTCCTGCAGTAGTAATTGCAAATGAGCAGGTTAAAGATCAAATTCTTAAAGGAATCTATGATACAGTTCTCCTTAATGACGTTTCGATGCGAGGAAATATTCGGGATCTGACCGTTTTAAGGGCGTTAACCGGATTTTTGAGTGATAATACCGGTCAGCTAATTCAACCAACACGAATTGCCAATACGATGAAATCAGAGGGGATTGATGTTAGTCCGCACACAATTACTCGTTATCTAACGTTGTTGGAAAATGCATTTTTGTTTTATCGATCGCGGCAATATGATCTGCGTGGGCGTGAGTATTTAAAAACAGCTGGTAAGTATTATGTTGTTGATCCTGGTTTAAGGCGCAATGCGGTAGATCGAAGACCGGGTAATTATTCGAATCAATTGGAAAATATCGTTTATGTGGAATTGTTGAGAAGAAAATATATCGTCGACGTTGGAAAATTTGATTCTAAAGAAATTGATTTTATTGCCCGCAAGTCTGATGAATTGATGTATGTTCAAGTAGCTTATGAATTGCCGGCGAATAAGCACGAAACAGACAATCTTCTAAAGATTAACGATAACTATCGAAAGATTGTGATTACTCAGCACTACTATGAATTTAAGGAAATCGATGGGATTCCGGTGATAAATGTTGTTGATTGGCTCACTAATGAAGATAAATAGGAAAATCAAAACTTCAAAACCACTTGAGCAAGTGATTCTGTCATTTAAATTGAGAGTGTGCAGAAGTGACGACTACGAGATATGTATATAAAAAATTAAAAAAGGGTAACTTGCGGTCAACACTTGCTAAAGAAACTATTTGGGTAGCCGTATGGGTTGTTAGATTTAAAAAATCAATTAAACTAGTATCTTTTTCATATAAAAAATATTCATTGTAGACAGTCTTATAAGCTTTTTGAGTTCTAAGGTCTTTGATGTTTTTAATAAAATTATCCTCTACTTTAGGCCAATCAATGACCTCACTGTACAGCTTGCTAAGTAATTTATTTTCAGTTTCTATGCCGATGTATTCGGCTATTTTTTTAATAATTAATTCAACAAATGTCCTTAGAGAAGAGACCAAAACATCATCAAATCGATTCATGCTTTTGATTGAATTAATATTTTTTTTGAAATTAATAATACTATGGTCGATTGATGCTGGTTCTGTTTCATTAAAAGGAATTATCCAATCATCACTAATGTTTTGAAGAGATTTATATTTAGAAATAATTTTCAATTGCGTATTAATTATTTTCTCTTTATTCGTTGTTTTATCAGTAATGGTAATACTAAAATTAATAGTTCCCGTTCTAGAAAACGTAACAGTATTGTTCTTAGTATTGACACAGACAGCGTTACTTGGTTCAAAAACTGGTCTTGAGGGCTTAATAGCATCATGACCTTTGGCATCTTTAAATTCAAACAACTCTTCAAATTTATATTCTTTTAGAACAATAATTTCTTTAACTAGCTGAGTGATCGTCGGATCGTCATTTTGGACAGTTTGTTTAATCGATTGTTTCGGATCATCTTCAAAAATACTGCTTTGCTGCCAAGGTGAATTATCATTTGATTCACTTTGGTTGTTAACATTTTTTTCACTGTCTAATATTTCACGAATTTGTTTCTGAGTGTTACTAGAGATGAATTTAGTAATCTCTTTAAGCATTGTGTAATTATAAGATTCAATAATTTGAGTTCGATCTGAATTGAATTTTATGATATCGGGTTCGTTTAGATAGAGTAAGATTTTTCCGATCTGTTGACGAAAAACATTTTTATTTTTTCCAGCAGCATTAACTTCTAAATTATAAAGATGTGAATTTTCAAATAGTGAATCATTAATATAAGTAAGGGGAGAGATTTTTCTTTTATCTTCAAAATAATAAATACTAGGTGCATCCTCTTTTTTAGTACCTTTGAGAGAATATACAGATAGATTAATAGCAAGAGTTAGCCCGGGAGTTTTTAAGAATTGTACAAATTCATCTGGAAGCCGAAGATCTTGTTCAATTCCTTGAACATTTAATTTCACGAAAGGGATAATTTCGTTATTTCTTTTAGATAAATATTGAATTGTGGCAATTTTTGCTTTTTGAAATTTTTGATTTTCGTTAGTATTATCTGCAGTTTTGATTCCATCAAGAAAGATGTTGATTTTAAAACCAGGATCATTAATAACATTGGATAATCTAGATGACTCGCCGTTTTTATTGAGTGCTTCTCTTAAATGATGAATCGAGTCGGAATCTAATCCCGTAATCTTAATTTCTGTACCTTTAAAATCATTACTAGGAGTGTGGTTAATTGGAACTTCAAATGATGAAACGTCTGACTGCTGTACTAGCTTTTTTAGATCAAGATTAAAATAATAAATAAAATTACTTCTTTGGGAATCGATCGTTTTAACGTTAATAAAAGAGCCAAATTTAAATACTGAAAAAAATCCAAGCCCTTTCTCGCCTGAAACGTATCTTCCATCAATTTTTGATCCGAAGATTTTTTCGCTATGGCTAATATTTAACAAAGTGTTGATGTCTTTTAAGGACATTCCAAGTCCATCATCTTTTATGATAATTTCATCATTGGACACTTTGATCGTAGAGGTATTAGCGCCAGCTTCGTATGCGTTTTTTATCAGCTCTATTAAAGCTAGTTGAGCCGTAGGGATGCTTTTCGATAATTCTTTTATTATTTGGCCTGCAACAAGGATTTTTGCCATCGCTATCTTCAACTCTTTCTGAAAACTAAAATATTTTCTTTATGCATTGACTTTACGGGTTTAGAATCATGAACTCTTGAAAGTTGAGACGGCATCTTCTTTGAGAAAATATTTCTCGTGTGTTGTTCAACTTCTTCAAGTCCGAGACTTTCAAACATTTCAACTGTAATTTTGTCTAAGGGTTGTCTAATGTCATCAACTTTGCGGTTCCCGACTGTATATAAAAGGACGCCTGAAGGTTTTAAAAGCCTTGCCAATTCCTTAGATATTAGCCAATAATCTGAAAAAAAGCGTCTTACTTTTCGCTGCTTTGAAACATTTATTGATGATAGAAAATCGTTTAATGCTTTAGAGGAATATTCGCTGTCACTGGCTGAATTTCCACCAAGACTTTTGGAATCAATTTTAGAAAAGTTCTCCAGCAAATTGTCGCTATCTTCAAGGTCACGCGGATCAATCCATTTTAGAAAAAGAATCGAGGCCTGTCCGTAAGTAACGGTTGTTGCATTTTCTCCATAAGGTGGGGAAGAGCAGATAATGTCAACTGATTCTGCGGGTAATTTAAAACATATTTTTTTTGCATCGCCAGAATAAATAGTACATTTGGGAAGGAATTCATTATTTAAATATTTTTGCTTTTTTGCTGCTAAGTTAAGAAAAGCTTCGGTTACGTTGTTTGAAATGCGTTCAATTTGAGGGGGTTCTTTTACATGAAGTTTAAAAGTAGATGTTCGGTCATTGCTGTGGGTATAGATGATATCTGACATGCAGATCCAGAGAAATTTTCTAACCCAGCGATCTTTTTCAGACGCTATAACATTTCTTACATGGCTTAGGGATTCAATTATATCTGGACGGAACCATTTTTCTATTTTTTCAAAGTTCCATAAAGGACGGGCGTACTCATCAGAATTTAATTTTTTAGTGATTCTTTTAATTACAGTTTTCCAAGAAATTTGTTGATAGTTATGGGTTTTAACTTGTGACAAAAGAACTGCATAGGGATTAATATCAATACCAATTGTTTGTAAACCGAGTTTTTGAGCCTCAATAAGGGCAGTGCCTGATCCCATAAATGGGTCCAGCATAATCTGTTCATCGTTTGTTTTCCATTTTTCTAACAGACGAAGTTGCATGGGAGCAACCATTGTTGCGGGGTAATGACCTAAGGTATGAACCCCTTCTTTTTTAATTCCTTTAAAATCCCATGAATAATCAATTGTAGGCGTGTTATTCAATTTATCCCTCTATTTATTGAACTTAATAGTAACTTTTTTGTATTAATACACTTTATCATAAAATAAATACTTTTAAGTGAGAAATAATGTTTTGGCCAATAAAAATGAATATTATTTATTTAAAAGCACAAAAAAGGGCTGGATATAAGCCGTAAAAAACTATTGAAGAGCGGTTAAAAAGTTAAATAGTTTTGATAATTCTAAATCTTGTAGATTAATAAAATTCAAATTGTTTTTGAAATTAACAATGTTCATTTTTTCAAATATATAATCAGGCAAAGTTAACGGATCAGACAACGTTAGCTTTTTCTTTTACCGTTAAACATAAGACCCATGTGGTTATACTTTAGAACGGTGTTCAATTTTTTTAAAAATTTTTGATAAATAGTTTGTTCTACTCAAAAATAAAAACGTTTTCTATACTAAAAATGAGGATGGGAGGTGAGAACTTGAAGGGCAAAATAAATCTATCTAATAAAGAGAGGAGGATTTTAATTCTTAACGATTTATTAACAGGGAAACATTTAAGCTACCAGCAATTATCTGATCAGTACTTCGTTTCGAGAAGCAGTATTGCTAACGATATCTCGTATATAAAAAATATCTTAGCTTCAGAGTGGTTACAGCTCAATTTTGATAATTCAGGAACTTACTTTACTGGAACTGAAATTGATGCTCAAAGAGTATTGAAAAGAATTCTGCTTACTGAAAGTTCAAAAAAAGGTAATAATCCCGTATTAGAAAATTTAATCAATTTGAACCTATTCTACAAAATCAGTGATGCAATTACTGCTGAATTGAAGAATAAACATATTATTATTCCTGAGAATAATTTAGAAGATATTATTGCAACAATTACGATTTTGATTCAACGCGGTTATGAGGGCAAACATGTAAAAAACGCGTTACATAACCAAATTGAAAATTTACTTTTTCAGTATGAAAAATATCCGATAGTTTTTGATTTATTGGAAACCCTTGAAAAAAAGAATTTTTATTCTTTTACAAAGAACGAGATCAATTATCTTTCATATGTAATTTTAGGAAATGGATTTAAATTTTTTATAAAAGATAATGTTATTCCCTCCTCAATAAAACTTCTAGTAAAAAAATTAATGAATCAAATTAGCGGTGATATTCAAATTGATTTTAGTAATGATCTAATATTAAAAAATGATTTATTAGTTCATATATATCAAATGATTTTACGGCTTCAGGGAGGGACAACTGTAGTTAATCCCCTCTTAAAAGATATTAAGAAACAATATTCTGCACTATATGGTGTAATTTGGTATAACTTGAATAATTTAGCTGCTGAAGAACACATTCATATTTCCGATGATGAAGTTGGTTTTGTAACAATTCATTTTCAAGCAGCAAAAGAAAGAATTCATAAATTAAATCGAATTTTATTTGTTTGTCCAAATGGGATTGGAATGAGTACATTTATTTCTGCTAAATTAAAACAAATTTTGCCTGAATCAGAAATAATTGAAGTGGTTTCAGCTAAAAATATTCCTTCAACAGATTTAAATAATGTCCAATTAATTATTACAACAGTCTCTTTACCAAAACTCAAAAACATTCCGGTAGTAAAAATATCTCCCATGATTACAAATAACGATATGCATAATGTTATTAATCAATATTTAAATATTTCTATAGATAAAAATAATGAATTTGAAGATCGAAACAAAGATCTAAGCAAAGCTTTAAAATTCTTAAACAAGAATGTTTATTTTAAATCTATTAACAATCAGGAGGAGAGCATTAACTTTTTATTAGATCAGTACAATTGGTCTAATTTTGAAGTAAAGAAAAACTATCAAAGCTCTGTATTTGAAAGAGAAGAAATGCAAACGACATATTTAGATAACGGGTTTGCGATCCCTCATGGAGATTCAAAATATTAGATAGAACAAGTATTTCCGTCTTAATACTAAAACATCCAGTTCAATGGGGAATGTATAAGGCAGACGTCATTATTATGCTAATGATTGCACAAAAAGATCGCCCTTCTATTGAACCCTTTATGAATTTTGTAATGCAGGGAATCGAACATAAGCAGTGGTTTATTTCTAAGATATCGGAGGAAATTAAATAAAGTATGGGTTCTGTTTTACCAAAAGAAAATATTCAAATTATTAATAATATCAGTGATTGGCAGTCAGCAATAAAAAAAGCAAGTGAACCATTATTAGATCAAGGTGCAATTACTGAACAATATGTAAAAAACATGATTGAAAGTGTATATAAAAATGGTCTTTATATGGTTTTGACTGATAAATTTGCTTTAATGCATGCTAAACCTGGAGAAGGTGTAATTAAACAGGCAATGAGTATGTTGGTCAGTGAGCAAGATATTGATTTAGCAGGAAAACCAGTAAAAATTTTTTTGGTTCTTGCTGCTAAGGCTAGTAATAGCCATATAAAAGCTTTACAAGAAATTGTAGATATTTTAATGGATAGTAGAAAATTTTCAATTATTTTGAGTGGAAATAGAGAGAAAATAATTTCTCTTTTTAATAAAAAGTTGGAGGATTAGTGATGAAATTACTTGCTGTTTGCGGATTCGGGGTAGGAAGTTCGATGGTATTGAAAATGACATTACAGAAAGTAGTTAAACAAATTGGGCTTGATGCAGAAATTGAGAATACAGATTTATCAACGGCTAAAGCAACACCGGCAGATGCTTATTTTACAAGCGAAGAATTGTATTCTGATTTGTCACATTCAGTTAAAGGACCGGTTTTTACTGTAAAAAAATATATGGATACAGAAGAAGTTAAAAATCAATTAGAAAAATTTTTAGCAGAAAAGGAGGTATAAATTGTGGATTTTATTACAAATTATATTTTAAAAAATCCGCCAGTTTTACTTGGTTTAATTGCCATGTTAGGCATGATCCTGCAGAAAAAATCTTTTTCTGATGTTGTTAAAGGAACTTTAACTGCTGCATTTGGGATGACAATTCTTACGGCTGGAGTCAATATGTTAACTGGAACGATCTCTCCAATTAACACTGCAATGCAAACTCATATGGGAATTAAGGTTGCAAAAGGATTGTCAGATGCGACTTTCACAGCTAATTATGGTGGTGCTGTAGGTTTAGCAATGTTTTTTGGTTTAATTATTCACCTTTTAATTGCTAGATTTACACCGGTTAAAACAATATTTTTAACAGGGCATATGCTTTGGTGGTTTCCATTTGTAATTGTTGCTGGCGGAGTCGAGGCTGGTTTGAAAGGTCCAATTTTAATTGGATTTAGTGCAATATTATCTGCCAGTTATTGGTCTTTTGCACCATGGGTTATGCGAAAATATGTATGGGCAGCTACAGAAGACGAATCGTTTTTAATAGGACATCCAACGGGAGTTTTATCACTACTATCTGGTTTTGTGGCTAAACATTTGGGTAATAAGAAACATTCAACTGAGGATATTAAAGTTCCAGAAGGATTATCATTTTTTAAGGAGATTTCAATAACAGGTGCATTAGTGATGTTTATTGTTAACTTAATGGTTGGTTTAATTGCTCCTGAATTAGTTCCAGCAGGAGGGAATCTATTCATGTTTTCTGTAACTGCAGGGTTAAACTTTGGTGCAGGTCTATTGATATTACTTTATGGGGTAAGATTATTAATTAATCAAATAGTTCCAGCGTTTCAAGGAATTTCCGAAAAGGTAGTGCCAGGAGCTAAGCCAGCTTTTGATGTTCCAATCTTATTTAATTATCGACCTAACGCGGTTATTATTGGATTTTTGGTTGCAATGATCACTTCAACAATATTGGTTATTATTGCTAATATGACGAATCTTTTTGGAGTTTTATTAGTTCCAATGGTTATCACTTCATTTTTTGAATGTGGAGGGGCTGCAGTTATTGGAGAAGGTCAAGGAGGTATGCGGGGAGCAATAATTGGAACTTCCGTTGCTTCTATTTTAATGATAGTTCTAGTTGGCTTTTCAGCAGCATTATTTAATCATACGATTCAAAGTTGGATTTTGGTATTTGGTGGTAATGATTTGTCCCTTTGGGGAATGATTAGTAGATTTCTTGGAAATTTGTTAGGAGGATTATGATGCTGGAATATATGGAACATATTAAAAATATTATGTCCAAAGTAAACGATCAGGAAAAAGATTCAATCAATAGGGCCGTTGATTTATTAACCAAAACCACCATTAATAAAAAATCTATATACGTTTTTGGTGCCAGCCATGCAGGGATCCTTGCACAAGAAATGTATTACCGTGCTGGAGGTTTGATGAATATCAATGCAATTTTTGGTCGTGAAGTTATGTTAGATCGAGAACCGATTACTTTTACGAGTAAGATGGAACGGTTGGAGGGGTATGGTAAAGAATTGGCTGCCGCGGAGCCTTTTACAAAAGACGATGTTTTAATTTTACATTCAGTGTCTGGTAGAAATCCGGTTATTATTGACTTGGCCATCTCTGCTAAAAAACAAGGGGTTAAAATTATATCATTAACTAATCTTTCATATTCGAAAAGTGTTTCTAGCAGACATTCAACAGGAAAAAGATTATTTGAGGTTTCAGATATTGTAATTGATAATCACGGGGATATAGGAGATGCAACTTGCAATATTCCCAATCTTAATCAAAAAGTTGGACCAACATCGACAGTTGTTGGAGCTGCTATTTTGAATTCAATTGTTGTAGAAGTATGTAAGGAATTAATAAAAAACGGAGTTGAATATCCACCCATTTTTTATTCTGCTAATCTTGACGGAGGGGATAAGAAAAATCAGGAACTATATGTTAAGTACAAAAATACCATCCATTATTCATATTAGAAAATAACCAGAAAAACCAAAAGCATCGCAAAAAAATATGCGATGTTTTATTTTGTCAAAAAATATTTAAAATTAATCATCAAAATACAGTCCAATACGCAACAAACTTTATAGAAGTGATGAAACAAAAGTCGAACTGAAAGCGCGTTCATTAAAACTAATTTGTAGTTATACTAAAATTAGGATGAGAGGTGAGCAAGTGGATGACATCTAAGCGTGAATTACAAATTGTGAGCGAAATCATTCGAAATCCAAAAGTAAAAAGTGGTGATTTACAGAAAAAATTATCTTTGAGTAAGAGACAGATTGATTATTCAATTAACAAAATCAATGAAGAATTACACGAATCTAATTTAAGTTTGATTCAAAGGAACAAAAACGGAACTTTTAATTTAGATCAAAAATCTTTGCAATATTTTGTTTCGCGAGAAAAATATGATAAAGATATCGTCTATAAGAGTAATGGTACTTATTCATATCACAATCAGAATGAACGAATTCCTTTATTGGTACTTTATATCCTAACATCGACTGAAATTTTGTCATTAGTCCATATTTATGATTATTTGAACGTTAGTCGTAATACAGCCATCAGTGATTTAAAAAAGGTAACATCTTTGCTTTCATCCTATAATTTACGCTTAGAATATACCAGATCTGATGGATACCAAATTAATGGTTCAGAATTACAAATTAGAATTTTGATTAATGATTTAGTAAAAAGGGTTTTACACTTTCCCAATGGACTTAATGAAATTGATCAGTTAGCTCAAATTTCGATTGAACCGATAATTCATTTTGTACACAAAGTAGAAAAGAAATTAAAAATAGTATATTCAGATAATGCGTTTAATTTTTTGGTACGTGATTTGCAGTTAATTATCAGTAGAAATTTCAGTAGAAGTTACGAGATTAATCCTTATTTTTTAGGTGATGTATCTGACACTAAAGAATATGAAATTATAAAAGATAATATTTATCCTAAGTGGTTAAAACAATCCGATGATTTAAGCTGGATTACCCTTATATTTTTATCTTCAAACATTTTACGAGGAATGAGCCAAGATACTAATGAACAATTAAAAACTGCAGTTAGCCAAATGGTCGACATATTTCAAGATCTTACTTATGTGAAAATTAGTGATCGTAAATCTTTTGAAGCAAGACTTTTCGCCCATATTAGACCAGCTTATTTTCGAATGAAATATGATTTATCACTTGGAAGCATTGGAATTGAACAAGTTGTAAGTGATGATCAAGAACATCGAGAACTGCTGGCAACAATGAAAAAAGTAATCGACCCTTTGGAATCATTAGTAGGGAGTCAAATTTCCCTTGATGAATTAGAGTTAATATCGTTTTATTTTGGATTTGAGTTTAGTAATCGAAAAAATTCTATTTTTAACAAAAAAAAGCGAGCAGCAGTAGTTTGTTCAAATGGTCAAATAGTTTCCAAGTTAATGTTAAACACACTATGCGAATTGTTTCCGGAAATAAATTTTATTTCTTCATCATCTGTCAGAGAGTTTGAAAACTTTCAACAGGATTATGATTTAGTTTTTACCACAATCCCTTTAAAAACAGAGATTAAACAATACGTAATTAACCCAATTATGGATAACGAAGAAAAATTAACCCTTAGGTCTAATGTTTTATGTGATATAGGAATTCATAAAATTGATACTACTTTGGGTAATTTACTTACAGCAGTTAAGCAGCATGCAGTAATAACTAATGAAAAAGATTTACGAAATAAAATGCGAAAATATCTTTTGGAATCTAGTGATAATGGGGATGTTGAATCGACATCTAAATTACCTGATTTAAGTCATTATTTAAAGCAAAGCAATGTAAAACTTACTAGTAAGTCTATCAATTGGAAGCAAGCAATTATTTTATCATCTCAATCATTAGTAGATGACGGAACGATTAGCGAAAATTATGTTTCTCAGATGATTGCACAAAATGACACTCCAATTGGTTATAGCTTTTTAGGTAAATCGATGGCAATACCTCACGCCTCTTTTGATGATGGTGTACACGCTGATGGTTTTGGCCTTTTAATTAGTAAAGAGTCAATTGCTTTTCCCGGGAATCATTTTGTTCATTTTATTGTTCCAATTGCTGTGTTTGATGAAACTAAACACCTAAAAGCAATTAATCAATTATCTAGAATTGCTGAAAATCCAACGTTACTTCAAAGATTGTTATATATGAATGATTCTAACTCAATTATTAAAACAATTTATTCAGAAATTAAAGGTAAAGAGTAGATAAATGAAAGTTAATGAATATCCACCGTTTACGGTGATTATGCGTAATTATTCGTTCGAGCAAGTCATTGCAATTGCTCAAGCGATAGAAGGATTTGAAAAATACTTTGCAATTGAAGTCACTTTAAATACAACCGGGGCAACTAAAATGATTCATGATTTAGTTGAGCAACATGGGACAGATTTAAAAGTGGGAGCAGGGACAGTTATCACATTAGATGATGCTAAAGAAGCTATTAAAAATGGAGCTCAATTTTTATTGGGCCCGAAAGAATTTACGTCCGACATTTTTTCATTAGCAAAGGAACATCATGTTGTAACAGTTCCAGCCGGTATGACGCCAACGGAAATAGTAAGACAAATAGGTCTTGGAGCTGATATTGTTAAAGTGTTTCCAGCGACTACCGTTAGGCCAGATTTTTTTAAAGCTGTTCAAGCACCTTTAGGAAAACTTAGATTGATGGCAGTTGGTGGTGTTTCAGCTTCTAATGCAAAAGATTTTTTAAATTCGGGCGCTGACTATTTAGGAATTGGATCTTCAATGTTTACTTCCAATGATCTCAATAGTTTAAATAAGATGGGGTTAAGAACGTCGCTGGAACAATATATTAAATTAATTCACTAGAAATGAGAAATTAAGAAAATTATGGATTTAATACTTGATCAAAGTTTATTTTTTGCAAAATTAGATTGTAGAGACTCAATAGAAACAATCAAGTTTCTGAGCAATGAGTTAACAAAAAATGGGTATGTAAAATCAGGTTACTCTGAAGCAATTGTTAAACGAGAAAGAGAATATCCTACTGGATTGCCTTCACGGGAACCTGGTGTTGCGATTCCTCATGCTGATTATCAATTAGTAAACAAAACAACGATTGCAGTTGCAACACTTAAAGAACCGGTAATGTTTTATAACATGGAAGCAGTTAAAAAAACTGTTCCTGTCCAAATTGTCATAATGATGGCAATCAAAGAACCACACGGACAAGTAGAAATGCTGCAGAAAATTGTTGGAATTATCCAGGATGATAACTTAAGAAATAAAATTTTTAAGGCAAGTAAATCAACAGAATTGTTGTCTTTAATTCAAGATGTAATAAATAAATAAAGGAGTTAACGATGAAAAGAATATTAGTGGCTTGTGGTAATGGGATCGCAACATCAACAGTTGTTGCAACAAAAATTAGAAATTACATGGAAGAAAAAGGAGAACAAGTCGAAACAACTCAGACTAAATTAATGGAAGTTCCCGGTAAAGTTCAAGATTATGATCTTTTAGTTACTACAGGTGAATTTGATGGACAAACTAATGGGGTCCCATACGTAAAGGGAATGCCTCTATTAACTGGGATTGGTGCTGATGAGACGCTCGAAGAAATTTATCGAGTCATCACTAATTAAATGTTTTTTATACGAGGAGAGTACTAATGAATTTTATAATGGATATTTTTAAATGGTTAATCGCCGCTGGTCCAACTGTTATGCTTCCCGTTATTATTACAGTTATCGGATTAATTTTTGGCTTAAATATTGGGCGAGGTTTTAAATCAGGTTTAACTTTAGGAATAGGTTTTGCTGGAATTAAATTGATTCTTGACTTTATGACAACTAATGTTGGACCCGCAGCCAAAGCAATGGTTGAACGAACAGGAGTTCATTTAACAGCACTAGACGTTGGATGGGGTTCAATTGCCGCAGTTACGTGGGCTTCCCCGATAATTGCAATCTTAATCTTTGCTATTTTGATTGTAAATATTGTTCTATTAGTTCTTAAGAGAACTAATACACTTGATGTGGATATTTGGAATTATCACCATATTGCTATAGTTGGAGTTATGGTTTATTTTGTCACTCACAATATGTGGCTTGGTTTAGGAGCTACTGTTGTAATGGCTGTTATAACATTCAAACTAGCCGATTGGTCTCAACCAGTTGTTGAGAAGTTTTTCAAGATTCCTGGCGTTTCTTTGCCAACAGTTTCGGCACTGTCTTCATTAGTAATTGCATGGCCGCTAAATTGGTTATTAAATAAGATTCCGCTTTTTAGAAAGTCAAAATTTTCAATTCGAGATGCCCAAAAATATTTAGGATTTTTTGGTGATTCAATGATTATGGGATTAATAATTGGAATGGCAATCGGTGCTTTAGCTGGTTATGATTTCGTTAAAATTCTTCAACTAGGTGTTAGTATGTCAGCCGTCTTAGTTTTAATTCCAAAGATGACTTCTCTATTTATGGAAGGTTTAATGCCAATTTCTGATGCTGCACAAAAATGGTCTCAGAAGAAATTTAAAGGTCGTAAATTATTTATCGGTCTTGATGCTGCAGTTGTTGTTGGTAATCAGGATGTAATTACAACTGCTTTAATTATCATTCCATTAACAATTGCAATGGCATTGGTATTACCAGGCAATAGTGTTTTGCCTTTCGCAGATTTAGCTGTTGTACCTTTTAGAGTTGCGATGGTTGTTGCATTAACAAATGGGAATTTACTTAAAAATATTATTATTGGTTTAGTCGTTACGGCCTCTCTTTTATGGTGTGGTACTGCAACAGCACCAGTTTTAACTGCAATCGCTAAATCAGTAGGCATTAAACTTGGGGCAAATTCGTTATTGATTTCATCATTTGCTGCTACATCAATGATTCAAAGCTTTATCGTTTACTTAGCATTTACTTGGAATCAGGTAATCTTAATTCCAGTCTTATTAATTGTCTTTGGTTTAATTTGGTATTACTTTGATGGAGTAAAGAAGATTAATGGATCAAGTTCAGAAGAAGTATCAGCGGAAGCTTAATATTCAAAAAGGAGTAATTAATAAAATTGAAGATTTCTAACATTACTATATATAAAGTAAAACCACGATGGATTTTTGTTAAAGTTTCTACTGATGAGGGGATCGATGGCTGGGGAGAAATGATTTCTGGTACAAAGACTGAAACAGTTGTCAGCGGTGCTAATGAAGTTGGAAAAAAACTTATTGGCAGAGATCCAAGAAATATTGAACAACTATGGCAAGAGATGCACCGTTCTTTCTTTAGAGGAGGACCTATTAATGGGACAATTATTTCGGGATTAGAAATGGCTTTATGGGATATTAAAGGTAAAGCATTGGGAGTACCTGTTTATCAATTGTTGGGTGGTCCAGCAAGAGATAGAATTCGCGTGTATTCATGGATCGGTGGAGATCGTCCTAGTGACGTAGCTGAGCAAGCTCAGAAAAGATTAGATCTAGGTTTTTCAGCAATAAAAATGAATGCAACTTCTGAATTACATTATATTGATTCTTATCAAAAGGTAGCTGAAGTGGTAGAGAGAGTAGATTCTATTCGTGAAGCAGTTGGTAATAATTTAGAGATTGGAATTGATTTTCATGGTCGAGTTCATCGTCCAATGGCAAAGGTATTAGCTAAAGCATTAGAACCTTATCATCCAATGTTTTTAGAAGAAGTTGTCTTACCTGAAAATTATGACTCTTTTGATGATATTGCTAGAGAAGTGGCAGTTCCTCTTGCAACAGGTGAAAGACTATATTCTCGTTGGGAATTTAAACAATTATTTACACAAGGTGCTGTTGATATAGTTCAGCCGGATGTTGCAATGTGTGGTGGTATTTTAGAGTCTCGTAAGATTGCAGCAATGGCGGAAGCATTTGATTTAGCTGTAGCACCCCATGCACCTTATGGTCCAGTTGCCTTAGCAGCAACTCTTCAGTTAGACGTTTGTACCCCGAATGTCTTTATCCAGGAACAAAGTTTAGGGATTCACTATAATCAAGGATTTGATCTTTTAGATTTTGTATCTAATAAAGAAATTTTTGATTATGAAGAAGGTTATGTTGAGATTCCAACTAAACCAGGTCTAGGTATTGAAATGGACGAAGATAAAATTAAAGAAGTTGCTCAACAAGGCCTAGTTTGGACAAATCCAAAATGGAAGAATTATGATGGAACGATTGCTGAATGGTGATAGTTAGGTGATCAGCACAATAATTGTAATTTCTTTAATTTTAGTTTTGCTGGTACTAGAATTTGAACAACAGAAAAAAATTAAAATTTATGCTCGTCAGAAGATTTCTAGAATTATTATAGCTGTTGTAATTGGAATGGCTCTAATTATTTTAATGTGGCCTAAAACTTTTGTGCAACAAGTAAATGTTATTTTAGTAGCTTTCCTTTTGATTGGTGTGTCATTTTTTAAAGAGGGGCTATCGGTTGATCGATTAATAACATTTTCATCGATCGGTTCTGGAAGCGAGTACAAGAGATTTAGTAAGGTTATTATTTATAAAAAGCCTAGTAAGAGTGGATTTATTAATGTAAGGTTTGAAAAGGGGGAGAATTCATATATAGATTTTGAATTCGTTACTTCTTTTGATGAAGTATACACATTTTTATCTAAACACTTTAAGGGATCTCTTAAAATAGTCTAAAAATCAAGGGTACAAAATTGGGTTAATGAGTTATAGTCATTAGTCTTTTTTTGATATGAGATTATTATAAAACAATACAATTAGTATTAAAAAAAGCTCAAGATTTATGAATGATAAATAAAAAAATCTAATAATGTTTTTGTCAGAAATATTAAAAATTTAGTAATTATCTAATTGATGCCGACAAAATATATAAAGTGTTTTTGTTGAACAAAACATGATGAGACTGATAGTTTCGTGATTACTCAGCACTACTATGAATTTAAGGAAATCGATGGGATTCCGGTGATAAATGTTGTTGATTGGCTCTTAAACAAAAATTAGTCACACTCCCTTATATTTATTAAGTCAAAAAAAAAGAAGCAACTAGCAGGTTGCCTCTTTTAGTTAAATACATCCAAAGCAGGAATTCAATCCATAATTTTAAAGGGTTTATTTTAATTCTACATTTATGATAACTAAAATAATTTCTGTACATTCGTTTTTATTAGGGGAGAAATTGAAAGATTGAAGAGAATTACGAATTAGTAATGAATTCCTGCTTTTTGATTATATATAATAGTAGATTTATATTTTTTAAACTCAGATTTTATTCCATTTTCTAAAACAACTAGAAGTGACGGCTTCATCTTGTTTCATAAGCGGAAATGTGTTGATCGTGGGGAGGGTTCAACGGGCTAATAAGTATGAAAATTATCTGGATTAAATAAAAATTAACTAACTATCTGAAATATGCTCCGTCAACCCATTGGTTTCCACTAAGGTTGTACATAGTTTTATTAGCTTTTTTAGCAATTTTGAAATATTTCCATGAAGTACCATGGTTTATTCTTTTGGTAAAAGTAGATCCATCCGGGTTCGTCCAAACATTAATCCCATATCCCGGTGTGTAGTAAACTCTACCCACACCTTTTTTGTCAGTAATCGTCCAGCTATCAGGAGTGCTAGGAGTACTTGGCACACTAGGGGTGGTTGGATTACTTGGAGTAGTTGGCTCGCTTGGGGTAGTAGGATTGGTTGGAGTAGTAGGAGTGGTTGGAGTAGTAGGATTACTTGGTGCATTTCCAATCATTTTATTATGGAGCTGGTTAATCTGTTCAGTAGTTTGACCAATTCCTACGAAATTCATGTTAAAGCGGATTGCAACACGGTTCATAGTTCCATAAACTGAGTTAATGGCAAGAGTTTGATCTGAGTCTGAACTTTGAACGATCATATATAAATCACGGTTTGCCAGATCATTATTAATTTGTAAATGATCAATAAATGTTTTAAGGTAACCAGACATGTTAGACCAATAAACAGGCGTCCCAATTACAATTACATCAGCATCCTTTAGTTGATCCCATACTTTGCTGAAATCACCGTCGCCTTGACCTACTTGGGGAATGTTATAACTAGCTAGATTTACTTGTTTATATGTTAAATTACCAAATAAATTTTTAGCTAAAGCAGAAGTATTTCCGTTTACGTTTTGACTTGCGTTAAGAAAAACTCGTCTGTCACTTGCATTAGTGTGGTGTGGTTCAGCAAATGTTTGAGGTGCAGCTGAAACAGTTCTGGCATTTGCCGCCCAGCTGCCAGAAATTCCAATTAAAATTCCTAGTACTAGAGTTAAAGTAATTAACTTTTTTTCATTTTATAATTCTCCTAAAGATTTTTTTCGTAAAATTCGATTAATTTGTCAGCTTCTTGATCGACATAAGGGTGCTTCCAATAAGTATCAATATGTTTTGCACCTTTGATTAAAAACAGTTCTTTGTTATCAGTTCCAGTGGCTTTATCATAAACTGCTTCTGTCATATAAAGAGTATCAGCCTGATCACCTGCCATCATTAATAAAGGCTGGTCAATTAAATCGGCGTGATCTTCAGCATCAAATTCAGCTAAATAAATTAAATTACTGACCGGATAACGGCCCGTTGAATTTGGGTGTTTATGAGTTACTTGATAGTAGTCATAACCATCACGATAAAGATCAAACGGTAGAGCAGCTAGCTCTTCGTCAGTCATTTTTGCCATTTCACCGGTATATTGAACATCGTTTCCTAATATTTCCTGGATTCTAGCATCAGCTGCTTGTCTAAGCCGTTCTTGTACTGAATCAAGCTGTGAATCTTTAAAGCCGTTGCGGCGAACTCTTCCAGAATTGAACATACTGATTGTTGCAACAGCTTTTAGTCGTTTATCGGTTTTTGCTGCTTCAATGGTATAACCACCTCCTCCGCAGATCCCTAAAGTACCGATTCGTTTAGGGTCAACGCCAGGGAATGTATCTAAAAAGTCAGCCATTGCTCTAATGTCTTCGATTCGATTACTAGGACGATCGGTATTACGAGGTAATCCGTCGCTAGCTCCTTGATAAGAAGCATCTGCAGCAATAGCAATATAGCCGTTTTCTGCCAACTTTTGAGCGAAAAGTCCGGCTACTTGTTCTTTAACTCCACCATTTGGGTGGGCAACGGTAACAGCTGGATATAATTTTTCTGATGATTCATCGTAATCTGCTGGAGTATAAACGTTTGCTGCAGCTTTTACTCCATTAGCAAGATAATTAACGGGATGAATGTTAACTTTACCGGGTTTGTTTTCAGTTATTGCATCTTCATAGACTAAACCAAATTTATTTGTGGTCATAGTTAAAAATCCTCCATTGCATCAACAAATTCCATTCTTGCAGAATTTGCAAATCTTTTAATAATGTTTGTAACAGGTTTAATCGTATCGCTTGGATCGCTTCCTTGAATTAACACTGAAATGCGTTTACCGCTTAAATCATCAAAATGAGAGTCTTGTGAAAGTCGTTCTAAAAGTGTCTTTAGGTAAGCACTCATATCATGCCAATAAACTGGCGTTCCAAGAACAATCCAGTCTGCTTTGTTTAGTTGTGAAAAAGCTTGTTCGAATTGATCGTCGGAATAATTTTGATTAAGTTGATAGATTTTGTAATCAACCAGATTCATCTGTTCGTAAGCTTTGCCTTGGAGGTATTTTTCTCCCATCCGGCTAGTATTACCAGATTTATTCTGACTGGCATTAACAAATATAATTTCTATTTTTATCACCCTCTTGTCTATTATTTTTCCTTCCAAAAAAATAATAAGCGCTAGAGTTTAGTCTAGCGCAAGGGATTATTTTAAATTTTTATTTATTTTTGCAGGAAATCAGTTCTTTGGCGAAATTACTTCGCTCTTCTTGACAGACATCTAGGGTTCCTTTTTTGATGACCTCCGTATAGTAGTTAATCTTCATATTAATTGTTTTGAGCGAGTTTTCTAAGTCTTTAATTTTTTCAGTAACTTTTTATTTTTGGTCAACAAACATTTGAAGTCGTTCATCGGCTGAGCTTATTCCATCATCGATTAAATTAAGATAGTTTTTGATATCTTTTAACGGCATATCAGTTTTTTTCAGACATTCAATAGTGTTTAAGGTGACTAAATCACGAGGTTCAAATTCTCTTACTCCGTTTTCGTCACGTTTAACAAATGATAGAACGCCAATCTTCTCATAATATCGTAAGGTATAGACACTGATTCCCATAGTTTCACTAACGTCTTTAATGTGGTATTTTGTCATTTCAGATCCTTTCTATTTACAAAAAATGTAAAAAAATTGACAAGCCATTTTTGTCGCTAAGCATAAGGGAAAAATATTAAATGATCAAATAATCATTAATCCTTTTTTAATATAAGGTTATTTTAAACAACACAAAAAAACCGAAGACTTATGCATCTTCGGTTTTTCGTTAAAATAGATTTTTGACAATGTAGTGATAAGTACGAGGAAAGTGACGGACAAAAGATACTACTGCGTGATCGCTAAAATGGGTATAATAGCGATATTTTGGTCTTGGATCAGTTGCAGCGTGATAGAACACATGAGCTACATCTTCAGCGGTTGCTTGTGTTAAATTGATGAATTTATCAAAAACTTTCTGAACTCTTTTTCCTATCGGACTATAAGGCGAGTCCTTTTGTAAATTATCAAATCCGTTTTGAAAAGCAATTGTCGACCACTGCGAACGAGTAGTTCCTGGCTGGATAACGATACTGCGAATGCCGAAACGCTCAGATTCACTATCTAGAACATCACTCCACTGATTAAGAGCGGCTTTTGAACTATAGTACCAACCGCCAAAAGGAGAATAGACATCGGCAGCGATCGAAGAAACGTTAATGATTCTGCCAGCGTGCTGACGTCGCATGATTGGCAGCACAAAGTGGGTAAGTTGAGCAAGACCGAATAAATTGACATCAAATTGACTTTGAGCTTTTTCGATCGACACATCTTCAATGGGTCCAAACTCGCCATATCCTGCATTATTGATTAAAACATCAATGCGCTGCTGCTCAGTTTTGGCGGTGTTAACGAATATCCGAGCTGATTCTTTATTAGTAACGTCAAGAGCCATCACATTAATTCCGAAATCTTCTAATTCTTGCATTCTTTCAACGCGGCGCGCACCCGCATAGACGATCCAGCCTTTTTTGGCAAAAAGTTTGGCAGCAGCTAAGCCCATCCCAGAAGATGCGCCAGTGATTAAAACGACTTTTTTAGTCATATTAATCACTCATTGAGAATTTGTTGATCATTTGGTTGCTGGCAGTAAAGATCAATTGATCTAACAGTTTGTGAGATTCGTCCATGACCTGATCAGCTATTTTTTGATTAGCCGAAGCCAAAAACTCTTGCAGATCATCTTGATGTTCGCTTGCTTTTTGATCAGTAGAATTGATCATCTGATGACCTAAGCCAACTGTTTTTTCTTGGTAATTAGCAATATCTTGGCTAGTTTCTTTAAAATGTGGATCAGCAATTACAGCCATAATCCGATTAATCCAGTAGAAATTCTCAGTCGTAGGTGTTTCAGTTGTATTTGCGAGACTTTCTGGTTGAGTTGTGACATTAGTGTAGAGAGGGATCATTGTATTAAACGGCATTGAACCAAATGAGAGCCACTGAATTGAACGATATTCTTCGTCGACATCCGGGCGAATCTGCAAAATACTCATCTCGTTGGTCCGGTTAATTCCAATTGGTCGAAATTCATGTTTTAAATCAGAAGCGCCAAAAGTGCCGTAAGGATCGTAAGCAGTGTCTTGGTAATGACTGCTTAAAACATACTTAATATCTTCAACGGTAATTTTACGAAATGGCTTATTGCAAAAAGGAATCGTATCACTCATTGGATATTGCTGCATACTTGGTGTTAAAAATCGCTGAATAAACCAAGCACGCGGTGTATTGTAATGATGATCTGAATCAGAGTGAGAGCCAAATGCTAAACGAGCATTTAACTGATCATCATGACCTAAATTTAAGTGATTTTCTTCAATCCATTCAGGCAAGTCCTTGCTATACATAAAGTTATCTGGATCATCAAATTTAATCACTTGAATGCCTAATTGGTTAGGAACTGTTGCATAAGCATCATCCGGCACACGTTGAGCGATCCAATGGTGACCGCCGACAGTTTCTAAGAACCAAACTTCATCAACGTCTGAAAATGCTATTCCATTATGTTCATAAGTACCGAATTCTTCTAAAAGTTTGCCAGTTCGTTCAACACCTTCGCGCGCAGAATGAATATAAGGTAGAACAATCGTTAAGAGGTCTTCTTCCCCAATTCCATCTTCAACCATTGGATCAGCACCAAGGACGCGCTCATTAGTTGTAATAGTCTCAGTTGCACTCATTGCAACATTATCTGAATTGACGCCTGCTTCACCCCAGATCCCTTCAATTTCTGGATCGGCATTAGGCACGGAAGTATAACGCATTGGATCGTCTGGCAGATCAATCTTAACTTTAGAATTTTTTGCAGTGTAGTGACGAGGCTGATCTTCGGGATTTACAACTACAAATTTTTTGTGAGTGTAACTGCCCGGTCCGCTGTCTTCAGTGCGGGCAATCATGGTTGATCCGTCATAACTAGCTTTTTTTCCGACTAAAATTGTTGTACAAGATGTATGTTGTTTCATAAAATCCTCCCTTAATTTCTTTTTCATTTTACTATATCGGTATTTACTTTGGTTTAAATTCAATAATATTATTAGGTTGTGGTTTTCTGATTTTACGACAAATTGTCATTTTAGCTTCTCGCTTTTCATCAGTGATTGCATGGTCATCAAAAATTTGATGCTTTTGAGCATAAAATAAAATTTCAATAATCGAGTCCATTGATTCATCGTCTGTTTTCATCAGATATTCAATGCCTCTTTTTTTACACTGTTCAAGAGCTTCGATTGAAGAAATATCACGCTCTATTTCATAGAAAATATCTTCATCAATTAAATTATAAAAACGATTTTTAACTACAATATAAAAGGCGGTGTAATCATTAAGAACTTTGACAATGTCTTTAGATAAAAATTGGATCACAACTTTATTTCTAGTCGTAATTTCTTTAGCATTAATTCTCAGCGTTTAAAATAAATTTCTCAAAAGCCTGGGCAATTCCGTCATGATCATTGTCAGAAGTCACATAAGTCGCATGTTCTTTTAAATCTGGGTTAGCATTTCCCATTGCGACTGCAGTTCCCGCAAATTTAAACATCGGCAGATCGTTTAACTCATCTCCGATTACCATTACTTCTTCAGGCGCTAAATTTAAGTAATCAGTTAGGTCTGATACGGCAGTTCCTTTGTTTGCATTAGGGTTGGCGATTTCTAAAAATGGTCTCATTGATCTAACGATATAATAACCGTTTGAAAATTCTTTTCTTAAATCAACTTCGACTTGGTCCAAGAGATCAGGAACACCCGTCATGACAACTTTAACTAAAGTAAAGTTAATTGGCAGATCTTTCTCGTCTAGAATTACAATTCCGTCTTTATTCTCATCTGCTTGAGTTATGGTGTACCAATTGATTTGATGGTTGGTTGTATAAAGCATACTTTGGTCATCAAGTGCATTGTAGTTGACGTGATGGTTATCACAAAATGATCTGATTTTGTCAAAATCGCTAGTTTGTAAAACGTGTTTACTAATTATTTCACCGGCTAAGTTCATAATAATTCCACCGTTGCACGTAGCGACCAGCTGATCTGGCTTAGTTAAGCCAAGTTCTTTTAAAAATGGCATCACACCTGCTAAGGCGCGTCCTGAACATAAAACAACCTTCACCCCAAGTCCGGCTGCTTTTTTAACTGCTTCTTTGGTTGAAGCCAAAACATGATGTTTAGAATTTAATAAAGTGTCATCAATATCAATTGCGACTAGCTTGATTTTTGTCATTAGTAGTACCATATTCCTATCAAATTAATATAGCAATCATAAGGAAAAATAGAATTTTATGCAACGAATTAATGCATCTTTTTTTAAGGGCCGCCCAACGACAAAAATTACGAAAGAACTTTTGGGCAAAAAATTGGTTTATAATTCTCCAACCGGAGTTATTTCAGGCTGGATTGTGGAGGCAGAAAGTTATTTGGGAGAAAATGATTCAGCTGCTCACGCCTATCAAGGAAGAAGAAGTTCTTTTAATGAGCCGCTTTATCATGAAGCGGGCGTAATTTACATTTATCAAAGACGTCAACACTTTCTCTTTGATGTTGTCACTCAAGACAAGGAGGAGCCAGAAGGGATTTTGGTGCGGGCCGTTGAACCTGCTGAGGGAATTGAATTAATGAAGATGAACCGGCCGATTAAAAATGAGTTTGAACTAACCAACGGTCCAGCTAAATTGATGCAGGCATATGGCATTCAAGATCGGAGTCGAAATTTCGAACTAATTTCAAAATGTTCAGATCTTACTATTGATCTTGAAGATGCACGGATTCCTTTAAATATTATTTCAACTCCTCGCATTGGGGTTAATCTAAACGGTTCAAGCGGGAGCAGGGAATGGCGTTTTTATGTTGCAGGCAACCCTTATGTTGGGAAAATAAAAAAAGGAGAGATTGATTTTCAAAACTGGGGCTGGCAAAAGTAAATTTCATTATTTAAAAAACTTTTTTCTAAATCTCACTATTACTATTTGGTTACAAATAAGGAATTTTTTTTGAAAATTGATAGAATTAAGTTAAATGTTTAATTTGGATAGGGAAAAAGGAGTTATATTTTTAATGCACAAAAAGATTATTACCAAGACAACCGCTGTTTTTTCTGCGCTGATCATCATGGCAACAATTTTGTTTCCAGTTGCTAATAAGAGTGAAGAGCGGACTCAGGCAGCCGGAGTTGATATCAACACATACATCATGCAGCACAATTTTTCTAATCCAACAATCCAAACTCGTAAAACTCCATTTTGGGGCGTTGGCTCTGCTTACCGCAAAGGGGTTGGTAAGCCAGAAGGAATCGTAGTTCATGAAACAGCTAATAATAATTCTACGATTCTAAATGAAATTGCTTATGAATCGAATAATTGGAATGTTCCTGGTCGAGAAGCATATGTTCATGCTTTCGTTGATCATTCACAAATCATAAATACAGCGAGCACTGATTTAACTTGCTGGGGAGCAGGACCAGTTGCCAATGCACGTTATATTTCAATTGAATTATGCCGTGAGAAAACACTGGATAATTTTGCTCGTTCAGTTAACAACGACGCATATTATGTAGCTTATTTACTTAAAAAATATAACCTACCTGTTACTAATGCAACCCATACTGGATCAGGAACTGTTTGGTCACATAATGCGGTTTCTAACCTTTTAGGTGGAACTAATCATAGTGATCCGACTGGATACTTTAGCTCTTGGGGCTATTCAATGGATCAGTTCTTCCAATTAGTTCAACACAAATATAATAATTTGGGTGCTAACAAAGGTCAGACTGCTGAAAAAGTTGCTAGTCAAGCAAGTATTTCAGAAACAGACACTGTAACAGCTAAAGCAAGCAACCAACAATTTTATTACAAAACTAACGCAGGAATCGTACCTGGCGGCAGTGCTAATCAGTACGTAGGAAATACTTATCAGGCAACTTCAATTGTGAAGACAGCTAATAATGGTATTTATACTTTATTAAGCAACAATGGCAGCGCAATGGCTTGGGTTAAGGCCGGTCAGTTGTCATTAGCGGGAAATGATTCGGTGGCAATTCAAACTCCTGTTCAAAACATTGCTTATCTTAATGACAATGCACCTTTATACTACTTAATGAATAATGGGTTTAAAGCCAGCGATATTAGTGGACCTTATTCATACAGCATCAGAACAATTGCTAAAACAACAAGTGGTCGGATTTTCTATTTACTTAATGATAATAAGAACGGTAAGCCGTTCATGTGGGTTGAAAATACACACGCTTCCTTAAAAAACAGCCTCGATGCTCAACAGATTTCCACCATTAAAGGCAGACCAGCTGTCCCTGATAAAAAAGGAGAACAAATTCCGGCATCAGTAACGGTTAATGAATCTTCTCCAACCTCTTGGCTTTTGGAATCAGGTTTAACGAAAAATGGCAACTTTACTCGTGAGGGATCAGTAGTTTACTGCTTAGGAACTAAAGCAATCAAAGGTGAATTGTATGCTAATCTAAGTGTTAATGGGTTTGATACGATTGGCTATGTTCCTAGTTCAACAATTCATTTTATTGGTGGCATTTACACAAAAGAAATGTCTAAACAGGCAGGCGTTGTTGTAGTTAACAATCCAAAAGGTGCTCCATTGTATGCTTATCCAGATGGAAATAACGTTAATGTTAACAGTCCAAAAGTTTTACCAAGGAAGAGTGCTTGGAAATATAAGACAATTGTAACTACAGTTGACGGTAATAAATGGTATAGCGTTGGCAATTATCAGTGGGTAAAAGGAACTGATGTTGCAATCAAATACTAAAACTAATTTTTAAGACTTCTCAAAGACACTATATTGTTAGTGTCTTTTTTCTTATAATTAAATAAAAAAGGAGTGGTAATTTAGATGAAATTTTTGATGTTTGGTACAAGACAAGATGAAATAGAATGGGCTGAAAAGTGGGGAAAAGAAAATCAAGTTGAAATTACTACCCGTCCAGAACTTCTAACTGAAAACACCGTTGATGATGTCAAAGGTTATGATGGAATCAGCGTCTTACAGCAGGCACCAATTGATTCAGAAGTAATCTATCAGAAACTGGCAGATTTTGGGATTAAAATTATCTCTCTTCGATCAACCGGATATGACACAGTGAACCTTGCTTTAGCAAAGAAATATCATCTGGCAGTATCAAACGTGCCCGGATATTCCACCCGTTCAATTGGCGAGTTAGTTTTAACTCAAGCAATGCACTTACTAAGACATATTGGAATTGTTGAAGATCGTGAAAGCCGGGGAGATTTCTCATTTGAAGGTCTTGAATCTAAAGAGATTCACCAGCTGACAGTTGGCGTAATTGGTGTTGGTAGAATTGGAATGACCGTTGCGAGTTTATTTAAAGCTTTGGGTTCAGAAGTAATTGGCTATGACCCGTATAAAAAGCCTAATCCTGAAGATCCTGTTAAGTATGTCAGTTATGATGAATTAATTAAAAATGCCGATATTATAACAGTGCATATGCAGTTGACCGATGATACTAAACATATGATTGATCAAAATACTTTTAAACAAATGAAAAATTCAGCATTATTCCTAAATATGGCTCGTGGGGGCATTGTTAATACTAAAGATTTAATTGAAGCATTAAAAAATCATGAAATTGCCGGAGCTGCAATCGATACGATTGAAGATGAAGCAGGAATATTTGGCGTTGATCGCCAAAATGGTTATGATAATCCGATGCTTAAAGAGCTTATTGAAATGCCTAATGTTTCAGTAACTCCCCACATTGCCTTTTATACTGAACCGGCAGTTCAAAATATGGTTGAGTATTGCTTAGAGGATAGCTATAAATTCTTAAAAGGCGAGGGTGTTGATCATTTAGTTAATTTAGATTAAAAAAATAGCCGCTCACTAAGCGGTTTTATTTTTATCTTTAAAGATCCATTTGGAAAGTGAATAATTAATAATGACAATGACTACTTGACTAATCAGTTTCACTAAAAGCTTGTTTTGTCCCATTAAATCAATTCCGAGATAAACAATCACATCGTCGACGATTAGAGAAAAAAGCCGCGCTACAAAAAACCACCAGAATTCAATTAAATTGTCTTTCAATCCAACAGCTTTAGTATGGAAAACCCACCGGCGGTTAGTGAAGTAGGCAAATAAAAAGGCAACAATCCAAGCTAGCGTATTAGCTGTCACTGCCTTCATTGAAGGAATAATCAGTAATAGTATAAAAAAGACGATATAATTAACTGCAGTGGTTAATACTCCGAAAACTAAGTAGTCAATTAACTCTTTTCTTTTTTTGTATAAACGTTTTAATTTATCCATAATAATATTCTAGCTATTTAATCTAGCAGTGGACTTAAATTTTAGAAAAAAATAATCAAAATGAATAATAAAAAAATTAAATTATCCCGCAAAGAAATTTTTGAACTGATCATTGAAGGCTTTATTACTGTCGGCATTATGCTGTTAGTGAATTTTGCTTTATTGATTATTATGCTTTTGTTTAACGAAGAAGATGAGATTCTTCATCGAGGACTTTATTCGCTTTTTCATGGTTTTTTGGCACCTTCGTTTGGTGCGAATCTTTTAAGCTTTCCTAATTTTTTTTATCTCTTTTTTGGAGTTTTTGATGTTTTGGTTGTCGTTTGGCGGTTACTTAGACGATATCATCTAATGGAAATGCGCCATGTAATTACTGCAATGCAGGAAATTGCCGATGGACATTTAGAAAAAAGGATTGATTATCAGGTTAACCGTGAACTTCAGGGAGTTGTCGATTCAATCAATGCCTTGGTTGATAGTGCAGTTCATTCGATGAAAGAAGAACGGCGGATTGAAAAAAGTAAAGATGAATTAATCACCAATGTTTCTCACGATTTAAGAACGCCGCTTACAAGCATCATTGGCTATCTTAATTTAATTGAAGATGATCCCAATTTAGATTTAGCAACGATTCGTAAATATGTTCATGTTGCTTTTGTCAAGGCAGGGCAGATGAAGTATTTAACAGATGATTTATTTGCTTACACAAAATTGACTACTCGCGAGATTAACTATAATTACACCACTTTTAATATGAATGATTTAATTGAACAATTAACTGCTGATTTTGAATTAGAAGCTGAAAAAGCTGGTTTAGAGCTAATTAATGACGTTCCTAGTGAACCGACAATGGTCAAACTGGATTCAGAAAAGATTGGCCGGGCCTTGTCTAATTTAGTAAGTAATGCTTTAAAGTATGGAAAAAAGGGAACTTTTATTCGAGTTGTTTTAGAAGATGAAGGAGATAATGTTGATATTAAAGTTCAAAATGATGGGCCAAAAATTCCGGCCGCTTCGTTAAACAAAATTTTTGAACGTTTCTACCGAGTTGATGAATCAAGGTCTGGTACGAGCGGAAGTGGGTTAGGTCTAGCTATTGTCAGGAATCTTATTGAAGGGCAAGGGGGAGAAGTTAGAGCTGTCTCAACTCATGATCTGACGTCTTTTGAAGTGATTTTGCCTAAAGGGAAAACAGGTGCTGCATAAATGGTAAGAAGACCCGTCAGAAGGCGTTCACAACACCGATTTTTTTCCCATTTTATTAACATTGTAGGTGTATTTTTAATTCCAATTCTATTGATCACTTTTGAAATTCAGCCTACTAGTGATCTGAACCTGCAGTTTAAGCAGACTAAAAAAGAAATTCCAGTTTTAACTAAAAATATTGAGCTTGAGGCAAAAGCATTTTTGGTTGCTGATAGTCAGACCGGGCAAATAATTTATCAAAAAAATTCTCACCAAAGTTTACCGATTGCCTCAATTTCCAAAATAATTCCCACCTATTTTGCTTTTGAAGCTCTAAAAAAAGGTCAGATTCACATGGATGATCAAGTTAAGGTTGATCCGAAGGTCGCCGCCTTAAGCACTCAAGCAGGCCTTTCTAATGTTAAATTAAGTGCCAGTTCCACTTATTCGGTGCAGGATTTAATATACGCAACTCTTTTAAGTTCAGCTAATGCTGGAATAATGGCGTTATCTGAGCATCTTGCGCCGCTTCCAGAGATTAATCAGCGCGAGCAAAGCTTTTTGAAAAATTTAGGGATTAATGATTTTGTGATTGTTAACGTAAATGGACTTCCTAATGACATGCTGGGAAGTCTTCAAAATCCTGAAACTGACATGAAGGCGGATAATCAAATGTCGGCAGCTTCTGTAGCAACCGTCGCTGCTAAATTAGTCAATGATTTTCCAGAGGTGTTAAAAGTCTCAGAACAATATAATTACACTTTTAAAAGCGGTACAGCTGAAGAACAAAAGTTAGAAAACACCAATCTGCTGGTAAAAGGGGGAGCGCTAGCCGATCCCAATTTAGAAATCGTGGGTTTAAAGACGGGAACTAATGATCAAGGATATAGTTTTGTTGGGACGATGAAAGAAGGAGACAATTTAATTACTTCAGTAGTTCTTAATTCAAATTCTAACGAATCGCGATTTCAGCAGACAAAGGATTATTTACAGCAATTTAAGCAGAATTATCATTTAGTTAGGATTGATCCGAATACAAATAAAAACGTAAAAAGGGCCTGTTTAACTTTCAAAAATCAGTATGATCGATCTAATGTAATCACAAATAAAATAAATCTATGGGTTCCAAAAGATTTAACGGCTGATGATTTTCATTTTAAAGTTGATTTTGATCGGGATTATTTTGCCAAAACAAAAAAGCCAGGTTTAGTCCTGACTTTAGATTTAAAAGCTAAAACAGTTCAATTTTTAAAAACTCAAGATTTAAAATTGTATTTACGCTGATTCTTCTTGATTTGAAAGACTTAAGAATTTGTTATATGACTTTTTAAACATTAGGTTCACTGTGCCAAGAGCGCCAGCACGGTTTTTACTGATGATAACTTCGGTTTTAACGACGTCCTGCTGATTAAAAACGACGTTATCAGGATTGTTATCGTTATCCTCTCCCTCTCCATGATCATAGTAATCATCACGGTAGAGAAAAGCGACAATATCAGCATCTTGTTCAATTGAGCCAGATTCACGAATATCAGAAAGAATTGGGCGTTTATCCTGTCTTTGTTCGACACTACGAGATAGCTGGGATAAGGCAATAACCGGCACACTTAACTCTTTAGAAAGTTTTTTAAGCTGGCGGGAAATCTGGGAAATTTCCTGTTGCCGGTTTTCAGCACGGCCTTCAATTAACTGCAGATAATCTACAACAATTAAACCAATCTCGCCGACTTCTTGGGCGAGTTTTTTACATTTGCTGCGGATTTCGGCGATTCGATTGCCGGCTGTATCATCGATATAAATGTTAGTTTGGCTTAATGTGTTCATCGCAATCGAAAGTTTGTCCCATTCGTCTTTTGTTAAATTACCAGTCTGCAGATTGCTGGCACTGATATTTCCTTCAGCACAAAGCATGCGGTTAACTAAGGATTCAGCTGACATTTCCAAACTGAAAATTGCAACGTTAACTTTTGACTGAACTGCAACATTTTGGGCAATGTTAAGAACAAATGCAGTCTTACCCATACTAGGGCGGGCAGCAATGATGATTAATTGATCGGGGTGCAGTCCATTGGTAAGTTGATCAAGATAGTGATACCCAGTGGCAAGGCCAGTGACACTATTCTTATTTTGTGACATTTCTTCAATTTCACGCAGCGAGGTTTCCAAAATATCACTAATCTTTTTGAAACCAGCACCATTACGATTGGAGCCAATTTCTAAAATGTTGTTTTGCGCGGTTTCAATTACTTCTTGAACTTGATCACTATCTTGATAGGCTTGAGAAATGATGTCACGAGCAGTTTTGATCAAATTTCTTAAGCGTGACTTATCAGCAACGATTCCGGCATAATACTGGACGTTTCTAGCAATTGGTGTTTTTTCAGCCAATTGAGCTAAGTAAGCAGGACCTCCAATAGCATCAAGCTGATGAAGAGAATTCAGTCGATCACTTATTACTAAAACATCAATTGTCTTATCTTCTTGAACCAGATCAATCATTGTTTGGAAAATAATCTGATTTTTTCGATCATAAAAGTCGGCCGGTTCTAAAATGGAAATAACATCGCCAAGGCGGTTAGGATCAATAAAAATACCACCTAAGACCCCTTGTTCAGCCTCTAGGCTATTTGGTAAAGTTGTAAGTTTGTTATCCATTACAGTTTGTAAATTTGTACTCGAACACGTGATTTAACTCCAGGAAATAGTTCGATTGGGACATTGTGAAATCCTAAAGTCCTTAAAGCATCAGTCATTTCTAGTTTTCGACGGTCAATCTTAATTTTAAATTGTTCGTTTAAAGCATCGCCAATTTGTTTACTGGTAACGGAGCCAAAAAGACGTGAATCAGTTCCCGCTTTTGATCCAATTTTGACAATTGTGTCATCAGCTTCTAATTGCGCCTTTAGTTTTTCAGCTTCAGCTTTTAGCTCTGCTTTTTGAGCTTCGAGATTCTTTTTTCGAAGTTCTTCTTGTTTCAAAGCTTGAGGTGTTGCCTGTTTAGCAAGATTATTTTTGATCAAATAGTTTTGAGCGTAACCATCGGCAACATTCTTAACTTCGCCTATTTTTCCTTTTCCGGGGACGTTTTGCGTAAAAATTACTTTCATTTTTGATCCTTTCGTTTACTTTTTTCAGCTTCATCAAGGGTATCGATTAATTGCTTTTCAACCTCAGCAATTGTAGAGTTTTTAAATTGAGTTGCAGCATTTCCTAAATGACCGCCGCCGCCTAATTTTTCCATGATAAGCTGAACATTAAAGTCGCCCATGCTTCGGGCAGATATTCCTATTGTACCATCTTCTCTTTTGATAATTACAAAAGAAGCAGAAATACCATCAAGGGTCATCATCGTATCGGCAGCCTGTGCGCCGATTACGGGGTCATAGCTTTCATTTTCTTCCCCATGGGCAATAGCGAGACCATCGGGTCGCAGATCCATCGTTCCAATTAATTTAGTCATCGCCAAATAATTATTGACGTCTTCTTTTAATAAATTATGGATTAATTTTTCATCAGCTCCGTTTGAACGTAGGTAGCTCGCTGCATCGAAAGTTCTAGTTCCCGTATGGAATTTAAACGACTGGGTATCAACAGAAATACCAGCCAGCATTGCCGTTGCATCTAATTTACTGATTGTAGCAAGATTAGTTGGCTGATATTCGAAAAGTTCAGCCACTAATTCACAAGTCGAAGAAGCATAAGGTTCAATGTAGACCAAAATTGGGTCAGCCGGGAAATCTTCGCCTTGACGATGATGATCAATAATAATGACGTTTTGACTAAGTTTATCGTATAGCTTTGTACTGACACTCATACTTGGTTTAGAATGGTCAACCAGGAATAAAAGATCATCCTCTTCAGCAATACTGAGTGCTTTTTGCGGTGTAATGATATCATCTTTAATTTCTTCATAGCCGTCTGCAACGTTTAAAAGCCGTTTAACGTCAGTATGGACTTTATCAGCATCAACAACAATATAACAGCGAACTCCGTTCATGGCTGCAATTTTTCTAATCCCAAGAGAAGCCCCAAGGACATCTAAATCAGGTCGTGCATGCCCCATTACAAAAATATTGCGATGGCGGGTCATTTGTTCTTGAATTGCAAAAGAAATTGAGCGAGCTCGCACGTGGGTCCTTTTACCAAGCGGATCAGTTTTACCGCCAAAGTATTCAATTGGATCTTGATCACCTTTTAAGACAACTTGATCGCCACCTCTGTTTTGGGCTAGATCAAGATTACTTTGGGCTTGTTTGGCTAAAACATTGATTGGCTCATTGCTGTAATAAATTCCCATACTAAGAGTTAAAGGAGCATTAAGCTGGGAACTCTGGACCCGAATCAAATCTAAGATTTTAAAATTATTCTTTTTAGCTTCAACAATATCGCGGGCAAAGCACATAAATATATAGTGATCTTCTGAAGTCTTTTTAACATAAATATTATATTTATTGGCCCAAGTATTTAATTCACGGGTTAAAAGATTGTTAATATTAGAAAGTGTCAGATCATCCATTGAATCACTGATTTCGTCATAATTATTGACCGCAATATGTCCAAAGACTAATTCACGATCGCTGGCATTAATTTCAATTTTGGCGTAACGGGTAACTTCTAACATGTAAAAAGCGTTCAGGCTTTTTTGGTTAACGACTTCGAAATAATGATCACTCCATTTAATATAGGGGAGAGAAGAGACATCTTTTTTGCCCGAAATGATGTCTTCAATCACATTGGATATTTCAGTTACCGGATGGCCTAAAATATTAGGATCTTTAAGATAATGAGCTAAATAAGGATTAATCCATTCAATTTTGTGTTCATCCGTGTAAAGCAAAATTCCGATTGGCATTTTGAGTAAAGCTTCCTGCTCGGTGTCACCAATTCGGTCGCTAAGATCTGAAATATATTCATGAGAATCGGAGCTTAAAATTAAAAAGATATATAAAATGATTCCTAAAATTACTGCTAAAATGATTGTTAACGTAATCCCAAGATAGATATCAGACAAAAAAGCAATGATTATGCCGATTATTGAAATTAAAAAAGCCATAATCAAAGAAGTTCTAATTCTTAGGTCTCGCCATAGAGCACTTCTTATAAAATAGTTAGCTAAAGATTTCATTTTTTAAATTTAATTTATCTCCTTTAGTTAAGTGCAATTATGCGCAAGTTTACAAAAATATGCAAATTAATTGAACAAAATTGTCTTGATTCTCTTAGTTGTTAAATAACTTTCTAAAATTTTAATTTCATCAAGCTGTGCTCGTTTAACAAAATTATTTTTAGCTGGGAGTTTTTGAAAATTTTCTGCATCAAGAGACTGACCATTTAAAATAACTGCAGTTTTTTCGAGTTTACCCTGATTAATATAATAGGCTTTGTCTTTTTTTGAATTTAAAGGGATAACAGCAATTAAACGCTTTTGAAGAAACGATTGAAAGCGTTGATTTATTTTGGTAAATTCGATTAGTTTATTGATTTCTTCCTGCCAATGCTGGGCTGGTTCAAAATTTTCATGTTGAGAAGCATAATCGCGGTTTTCAATCATTCGATTGAGACATCCTTCACCATCACCGTTAAAAAAATCTATTAGTTCTTTTTGGGCAGCAGATGGAGGAATTCTAATATTACTAGGATTAAAAACTCTAATTTGATAATACCATGAATTGAGATCTTTAAAATATAAGTTGTTGAGAATATTGAGTACTTTTTCTACCAACCCATGTCGATTGTAAGGCCCAAAAAGCAGTTTTTGATCAAGATCAGTTGTTAAATGCAGTCGTTCTTTAATTGTAAAATAACAATATTTTTCAAAATGGTTTAATAATACATTATAAAAGGGTCGGTGTTTATGGATCATCTGACACTCTAACAATAAAGCATCCAGCTCAGTGTCGACATTTTCAATTTCAAAATTATGAATTTGATAAACTAAGGCTTTTTTTCGAGGTTCGCGATCAGCAAGATTCAAAAAGTAACTGGTCACCCGTCGTTTAAGATTGACCGCTTTGCCTATATAAATGATCTCACGGTTTTGGTTGTACATTTTATAAATACCTGGTGTTTCAGGTAATGAATGAGCTTTATTTTTTAAAAATTCTTGTTGGTTGTTTTTCATAAGACTAGGAAACAAAAAACGTTCCTCCCAAGAGAAACGTTTTTAGTAAATTTATTCATCTTTATTGACGAATGGCAAAATTGCCATGATACGAGCTCGCTTGATTGCACGAGTTAACTTACGCTGATTTAAAGCACTAGTACCCGTAACTCGACGAGGCAAAATCTTACCACGTTCAGAAATGAATCGGCGAAGTAATTCTTCGTCCTTGTAATCGATGTATTTAATATGGTTAGCCGCAATATAGTCAACTTTACGACGACGACGGAAACCACCACGTTGATTTTGCATGGACTCTCCTTTCAATAATTATTATTTAAAATGGTAAATCATCATCAGATATATCTAATGGGGTATCTGGATCAAATCCATTCTTATCATCATTTGAGGCAAATGGATTTTCACTTTTATCAGTGACATCGGTGCCTTTAAAAGGCATTTCGCCAGCCTCTGAATCCTGATTGCCTGAATTGGCGCTGGAAGGAGGGTTATTATAACTCCCACCTCCAGAACCTTTTGCTTCCAAGAATGAGAAATTATTAACCATTACTTCAGTAACATAAACTCTTTTGCCATCATTACCTTCGTAGTTACGAGTTTGAATTCGTCCCTCGATCCCGACAAGAGAACCTTTATGCATATAGTTACTAAAAGTTTCAGCCTGTTTACGCCACACAACGCAGTTAATAAAATCTGCTTCTCTAGCACCTTGTGCATTAGTAAAGTTTCGATCCACCGCAACGGTGAATGAAGCTACAGCAGTTCCATTACTGGTATAACGTAAATCAGGATCTTTGGTTAAACGACCAACTAAAACGACGTTATTGATCATTTAAACCCCCTTATTCTTCACTCTGAGCGGATTCACTGTGATTTTCAGTGTTAGCCGCTGCTCGAGATTCAGCTTCGCGTTTAGCTCTAGCTTCAGCTTTAGCCTTAGCTGCTGCTTCAGCAAGGTGACTAGGGAAATCAGTCTTATCATCCATGCGAATTACCATTGAACGTAAGATTCCATCATTAATTCTTGCGAGACGCTCGAACTCGTCAACTGCTTCAGAAGATGCGTTAACGTTAATAATGTGATATACGCCTTCAAGATAACCGCTGATCTCATAAGCTAAACGACGCTTTTTCCAATCTTTGGAATCAATGATTTCACCACCGTTGTCTTTAAGAATTGCATCGAAACGTTCGATTAATTCAGATTTAGCTGATTCTTCTAAATCAGGACGGATGATATAAGTAATTTCATACTTACTTAAGCTCATTTATTTACCTCCTTTTGGTCTTGAGGCTCTATTTTGAAAATCATAGAGCAAGGAGCCAGTTTACTTTTTGACTCGAGTAATAATTCTAACATAAAAACTCCTTTTGTTCTAATTTTTTATACCAAAAATCCTGGTACATAAATACATTACGCAAATAAATTATTTAACGTCCACTTTAAAATCATCAGGTCTCATAAAATGAAGAATATCGATAAAAACAATTTTACTGACAATTCCTAAAATCAATGGGAGAACTATAAAAACTAAGAGCAAAATAAGGATTGAAGTGATACCTGGGGTCATAAATTTATAAGCTGCTAAAAAACTAACTCCACCGGAAACTCCAAAACCAGCAGAAACAGGAGTTCCTTTAATATTAAGTAAAGATGCGACAAAACCCATAATTGCAGCATTAATGCAAGGAGGAATTAAAAGTTTGGGTTTTGACATCATATTAGCCATTTGAAATTTAGGTGATCCAAGAAAATGAGCAAGACTAGTGCCAACGCCATTTACCTTCCAACCATAGAAACAAAGAGCAAATCCTAAACTGGTAATTCCCACACCGGCAGCACCTGCACCAAGACCAGCTAAGCCAATGGCAGTAGATATTCCGACTGTTGAAATTGGTGTAACGATCATGGCAGCAAAGATAACGGCAAGTAAAATTGCCATTGGAATTGGCTGTAACTTAGTAATCGCATTAACTCCTTCTCCGATCAATGTTGTTACGTAATGTACGTAAGGAAGGATTAAGTATCCAATTCCTCCAGGAATCAATACTGAAAGTGATGGCAGTAATAAAATTGTGAAGCTTCCCAGGTGTGATCCAATAAAATGGACAAATAAAACGGCTATCGCAATAACGATTAGAAGGTTAATAACGTCTCCAACACCTTTAACAATGAATGCTCCATTTTTGAAGCTCCAATTACCGGCTCCGACGGCAGCGGCTAAAGCGACCGAAGAACTTTGAATTGGCGTAAATTCAAACATATGTCCAACAATGTAACCGGAAACGGCTGGCATTAAAATCATTACGAAATTTGTCATTTCATAAATTGTTTTGAAAAATGGGATATTCATAAAAAGGCTAGAAAATGTTCCTAGAATTGCTGAAGGAATTAACATTGCAACAATTCCAATGCTGACTCCGTTTAAAATATTTAAAAGAAAATCTTTTACTGGTGTACTTTCTGAATATTTCATAATTTTTCTCCCCCTCGAGTTCCCACTATCTTACCAGATCTTAATTAAATATTATACAAAAAATGGAATAAATATTTTTTTGGGCAACAAAAAAGCCAGGTATTTAACCTGACTTTGATCTCAAAGTAATTTTATTTATCTTTAGCTGCTAGTTCTGCTAAAGTTGCATGTACTTTATCAATGTTTTTTTGACTTTTTTTGAGATTTGTCTGATTGACCGGACGACGGTTATCATTAACTGATTTATGAATATTGTGAGACATAATTACTCCTCTTTGAATTTATAATATCTTTGAGATTATATCACATTATGGGGAAAAAAGTGAAGTTCCTCTAATTTATGTTGTATAATTAAACACAAATTTGAAAAGGGGTGATTTTATGACAAATCCACTATTAGGGAAAATGAATCGAAGACTAGCAGATATTAAACCATCAGATATTAGAGCTTTTGATGAAAAAGTATCGCCAGTTCCTGGCATGCTTAAACTAACTTTAGGGGAACCAGATTTTAATACGCCAGAACACATAAAAGAAGCAGGTATTAAAGCAATTAAAAATAATATGTCTCATTATGCACCATCTAATGGAACACAAGGATTAAAAGAAGCAGCGGCTGATTTTATTAATAAGCATTATAACTTACACTATACGCCGGATGAAACTATCATTACGGTCGGTGCTACTGAATCTCTTTATACGGTTTTTGCTTCAATTATTAATGAAGGAGACGAAGTTTTAGTTCCAACTCCAACTTTTCCGCTTTATTTTGCTGATATTTCTGTCAGTGGCGGAAAGCCGATTTTTATTGATACATCTCATAATGGATTTGTTGTAACTCCTGAATTATTAGATCAAGCCTTTAAAAGCCATTCCAATGTTAAAGCAATAATGCTTAATTATCCCAGTAATCCGACCGGGGTCACTTATACCCGTGAAGAAGTTAAAGAAATCGCCGATTATCTTAAGGATAAAGATATCTTTGTGATCGCTGATGAAATTTACGCTGAAATTACTTACGGGGAAGCACATACGTCGATTGCGGAATTCCTCCCGGAAAAGACAATTTTAATTAATGGGGTGTCAAAGTCTCATGCAATGACAGGTTGGCGGATTGGAACCATTAATGCACCCGCTGAAATTACCCGTGAATTAGGAAAAATTCATCAATTTACAGTTACAGCTGCTGGAACCATGAATATGGCAGCCGCTGAAGAAGCTTTTAAAAATGGCTATGATGATGGCGCTGAGATGAAAAAAGAATACGAAAAACGCCGGGATTATTTAGTTGATTCAATGGCTCAGCTAGGATTTGAGTGTGCAAAACCATCCGGGGCTTTCTATCTATTTGTTAAAATTCCTGATGGGATGGAACAAGATAGCTTTAAGTTATGTTATGACATGGCAGATCGCGTGAAGTTAGCTTTAATTCCAGGCGCTTCGTTTGGCCCTGGTGGTGAAGGATATGTGAGACTTAGTTATGCTGCGAGCATGGAAGATTTAAAAGAAGCAGTGAAACGGTTAACTGAATATAAAAAAATGATTTTAGGATAACAAAAAAAGGAACCTTTTAGGGTTTCTTTTTATTTAAACTTCTTTTAACGCTTCATCGATCGGAGTCGATCCATCATGCATTGAAATAATTTTCTTGTTTGTATTTTTATGTTCCGGAATCGCTGCTAAAACTGCAGCAACATCTTTAATTGAGTTTTCTCCTGCCTCTGAGGTATTTAATGAAACTTTACCAGTTAGTGGTTTTTCGGTTAAGGTTCCAGGCTGCAGGATCGTGTAGTCAAGGTTCGTATTAGAAATTAACCAGTTGTCGGCAAAATATTTTGCCGTGTAATATTCTTTTAACGAGGTTTGTTCCCAAAAACTTGGAGTTAAAGAACCGTAGCCGCTAAGCATCACAAAACGTTTAATGTGATTAATTTCAGCAGCCTGCATGGATTTTACTGCACCATAAGTGTCGATATTTAGTAAATCATTTCCGCGGGAACCAGCAACAAAGTAGATGACATCGGGATTTGCTGTCATTGTTTTGGCAATTGCTTGGGCGTTGTCATTTAGGTCCAGCTTAACTTTTGTAAGTCCTTTGAGATCATCAAGCTGTTCAAAGTGACGAGCAGCGGCAGTTACAACGTGCCCTTTTTCGAGTAAATCGTTACATAGTTCTTTGCCGATTCTTCCATTAGCTCCAATGATAAAAAATTTCATAAAAACCTCCTTTTGACTATCGTCAAATCAGTCAATTTACATTACTATTATAATAGCAATAAATAGATGAGGAAGAAATGGTAAAAGACGTAGATAAAATTATTGTTCTTGATTTCGGCAGTCAGTACAATCAATTGATTACTCGCCGAATTCGGGAAATGGGAATTTATTCAGAGTTACTAGATCATACAGTTTCGGTTGATCAAATCCGCGAGTTATCCCCGAAAGGGATTATTTTTTCTGGCGGCCCAATGAGCGTTTATGACGAAGGAGCATATAAGGTTGACCGTGAAATTTATGAAATGGGTATTCCAATCCTGGGGATCTGTTACGGAATGCAATTAATGGTTTATAATCTTGGCGGTTCAGTGATTCCAAGTGAAGACCGAGAATATGGACATGCTGATATCAAGGTTTTAAATTCGGAGTCGCTCCTCTTTAAAGATTTACCTGAAGAAGAGCCAGTTTGGATGAGTCATGGCGATTTGGTTCGGGAGCTTCCAGCAGGTTTTACCAAATTGGCAGAAAGTCCCAATACTCCGTTTGCTGCAATGGAAAATCCTCGTAAGAAGTTTTATGGGGTTCAGTTCCACGCAGAAGTTCGTCATACTAAATACGGGATGGACATGCTGCGTCACTTTGCTTTTGATGTTTGTCAGGCAAAAGCCAATTGGACGATGGAAGATTTTATCGATACACAGGTAGAAAAAATTCGCCAAGAGGTAGGCAGTGAAAAAGTTCTCTTAGGATTATCGGGGGGTGTTGATTCAAGTGTAGTTGCAATGCTTTTGCACCGAGCAATTGGGGATCAGCTAACTTGTATTTTCGTCGATCACGGTCTTTTAAGACAAGGTGAAGCAGATCAAGTAATGGCAAGTTTGAGTGATCGATTTGGGCTTAACATTATCAAGGTTGACGCATCTCAATCCTTTTTAAATAAATTAAAAGGGGTCACTGATCCCGAACAAAAACGTAAAATTATCGGAAAAGAATTTATTGATACTTTTGATGCAGAAGCTTCAAAACTTAAAGGCATCAAATTCTTGGCGCAAGGGACGCTTTACACTGACGTGATTGAATCGGGCACAAGTAATGCGCAGACGATTAAGTCACATCATAATGTCGGTGGCTTACCAGAGGATATGCAGTTTAAGTTAATCGAACCATTGCGGACACTGTTTAAAGACGAAGCCCGTGAGCTGGGCGAAAAGTTAGGCTTACCGCATGATCTTGTTTGGCGTCAGCCATTTCCAGGTCCCGGACTCGCAATTCGCATTTTAGGTGAGATCACCGCTGAAAAGCTTGAAATTGTTCGAGTTAGCGACGCTATTTTAAGAGAAGAAGTAAAAAATGCAGGATTAGAAAGTGAAATCTGGCAATACTTCACTGTTTTAACAGGTGTGCGCAGTGTTGGGGTCATGGGAGACGGTAGAACGTTTGATTACACGATTGCAATTCGGGCAATTACATCAATTGACGGCATGACCGCTGATTTTTACCGCATGGATTGGGATCTAATGCAAAAGATTTCAACTAGAATTGTTAATGAAACACCACACGTCAATCGTGTAGTTTACGATGTAACGAGTAAACCGCCTGCGACAATTGAATGGGAATAAATTTAAATAGCTAAAAATCCTCTCACTGAATGAAGTGATATCGGTGGGAGGATTTATTTTGTCCAAAATATTCAATGATATAATTGACGAGATATCGGGATAGGAGATAAACATAATGGCTAATATTGAACCGGCGATTTTTGATGAATTAAAAAATGTGCTTTCTTCTTTTGGTGAAAAATATTTTATCGGTGAAGAATTGAATCGTCCTAAGCTCACAGATGATTTACGTAATTATGACGAAGCCCTTTTGAACAAAATGTTTGAGATGGATTTTATCAAGGAACATTTTATCAAGAAAGCTGCAGGTCAAACAATCTTTCAAATTGAGCAGTTCGAGGAAGCGGTACTTTATAATTCCTACTGGGATACCAGCTACACGAAATATGAAAATCGTGTGGGCCTGAGTTCAGGGGGAAAATTTCTTCAAGACAGTCAAGATGTTGTTCTAGATTTTCCCTTTAAAGATTGTGTCCTCACTGCTTCTATGACCAAAGAGGATAATGATGATGGATATGATGAAGCGTTTTTGAATGAAGTTATTGAAAAGGACGAAATTGATCGATTATTTGATAAAAAAATATTCGTAAATACAGAACGTTTTGACAATAGTAAAATTACACAGAGCAGCGAAGCGAAAGATAATAGGATTGTTTCTTTTGATAAGGAGAAAGATAATCTGATTATTAAAGGAAATAATTTGCTGGCACTTCATACACTTAAAGAGAATTATAAAGACCAAGTAAAACTTATTTATATCGATCCACCTTACAATACGGGTAAAGACTCTTTTTTGTATAATGATAAATTTAGCCGCTCAACATGGTTAACTTTCATGAAAAATCGATTAGAAACTGCTCGTGAACTTTTGAGCGATGACGGCTCAATTTTTATCTCGATTGATGATAAACAGTACGCTTATCTTCGAGTACTGTGCGATAACATATTTGGAGAAAGCAATCATTTAGAGACTTTCCATTTCCAAGTCCGCTATACAAATAAATCATTGAACGAGCGTGATAATTTTCAACCGGTAATTGAGTATTGTCTTGCTTATGCAAAAGATAAAAATAATTTTAAGCCAAATAAACCAACTGTTGCTTATGATACGACGAAATTCAATCTAGACATTAAGGAATTGAAGTCTCCTGATAAGACGATCGAAGTAAATGGCAGAAAGGTTGATATTTTTTTGCCCTCAAGTTATGAGATTAAAAAAGTATCTGATGAAGAGACCAACTCTCTTTCTTACTTTAAAGAAACTTGGGTAACTGGATCCATTTATTCCGGAACTGGACACGGTCAAATGTATCAAAAAGTAGTTGAACCTAGATTGAATGAAGACGGTTATGGCGTTCTATATAAAATAGATGGACTTGGAGAAGACGGGCTGGGTTATAGATATATGACAGGCCCTAAAAAAATAGGGGCAGCAAAAGGAAAAATGTACAATAAAATTCCGACGGCTAAACTTGAAGGCATTAAATCGGGAACATATTACAAAGAAGTTCCGATCGTAAACTATTATGATTTTAGCCCCCAAGTCGGTAATATTAGGCATGAGGGTGGAACAGCATTTAACTCTGGTAAAAAGCCAGAGAAAATGCTCAAAATGATTATCGATATGGCTACTAATGAAAATGATTTAGTTTTAGATTTTCATTTAGGAAGCGGCAGTACAGCTGCAGCAGCAATGAAACTTCATCGTAGATTTATTGGTATTGAGCAAATGGATTACATTAAAAATCTAGTTGTAAAACGTCTTAATAATGTGATTAATGGAGATAAGACTGGCATTTCAAGTGATGTTAATTGGCAGGGTGGAGGCTCGTTTGTTTATGCAGAGCTTTTTCCTAAAAACATGGAATACTTGCAGGATATCATCAATGCCAATGAAATTGAAGAATTAAAGTTAGTCTATGAACGAATGATTCAAGGTACTGCCGATATTTCATTTCGTGCTGATTTGAATAAGATTGATTGGGATGAAGGATTTGATGAAAATAAACGGCTGCTTGTAAAACTGCTTGATAAAAATGGACTTTACTATAATTATTCAGAAATTGATGATGCCAATGTCCGTGATATGATCTCTGATAAAGATTACACCTTCAACAAATATTTTTATGCGAAAGGAGAATAGGATGTCTAAAGTAAATAAAATTTCTGCTAACGTCCGTCAATTTCCCCTCGTAGACCAAGCTGAACAAGCAGAAGTTGATTTATTTAGTCAGCATCAAGGATATGTCATTCCAGAATATATTGATGCAAACCTTATTCACACTTTGCGCAATTATCAAAACCAGGCAATTGGAAATTACCATTATACTCAAACACATCTTAAACCAAGTCCCCAGCATGTTCTTTTTAATATGGCCACCGGTTCAGGAAAAACAGACTTGATGGCAGGACTTATTCTCTATCTCTATCAAGAACATAACTATCGGAATTTTTTATTCACCGTCAACACTAACTCGGTTTTAATGAAAACAAAAGATAATTTAGTCAGCAAAAGTAGTGATAAGTATCTTTTTCAAGATAAGATTGAAATTGATGGAAAACGGATCTTTATCAAAGAAGTTGAACGGTTTCCGCGGATTCAAGAAGCAAATACTATTTATATCAAACTTTCTTCTGTTCAGAAAGTTTCAGATGATTTATTTGTTTTGAAAGAGAATACGATGGGCTTGGCTGATTATGAAAACCAGCCTGTGGCAGTTCTGGCAGATGAAGCGCACCATTATTCAGCAAGCACAAAGTCAGAAAAGGAAGCTGAGAATACATGGGAGTCAGCAATCAATAAGATTCTCAGAGCACGAGATGATAAGGAACAAAAAAATCTCCTTCTTGAATTTACGGCTACTGTGGATTTTGATAAAGAAACAATTTATAACAAGTACCGAGATAAAGTTGTCTATCTCTATCCGCTTAATAAGTTTATGTACGATGGCTACTCTAAGCAAGTGAAACGAATTGAAACGTCAGCAAATGATAAAGATAAAATGTTGAACGTGATTCTTTTATCTCAGTATCGAAAATATTTTGCCTATGCTCAGGGAGTTACTGGAGTATTCAAACCCGTAATTATGTTTAAGTCTCCAAAAGTTGCAGTGTCTTTAGAAGCTAACAAGACATTTAATGAACTTATTTTGAATCTTAACGTTGGGGATTTAATATCATTTATCAAACATCAGCAGTTGTTAGACAGCAACGATAGTTCAGCTTTGCAATTAGCATATAACTATTATTTACAAAATGAAGATAAACTTGCAAATATCGTTCGTGAAATAAAGCATGATTTCGATCCGAGAAACGTATTAAACGCAAATGATACAAGCGGAAATATTCTTGAAAAAGGACAATATAAAGCATTGAATACGCTTGAGAGTCCAAATAGTTTGTATCGTGTAGTATTTGCTGTAGCTAAATTGACTGAGGGTTGGGATGTTTTAAATCTTTATGATATTGTACGCATTGAGCAAGAAGCGCTTGCAAATAAAAAAGCTACGATGATAGAAGCTCAGTTGATTGGACGTGGTGCAAGGTACTATCCATTTGAATTGAATGGGCAAAAAAGTTACAAACGAAGATTTGATGGTGAAACTTCGAATAAGCAGCTGCTCTTAGAAACTTTGCATTATCATACAATGAATGAACCCCAATACTTGAAACAGCTGGTGGGGGCATTGAAACAAATGGACTTGCCGACAGGTCAGGATAAGAAGAATCCGCCTATTGAAATTAAGGTTAAATCCGCTTTTAAGAAAACAGATGTTTATAAAACCGGCAAAATTTATTATAACGAAGCCGAGGACGTTGCAGATGAGTGGTTTGACTCTATTGAAAAATATGGCATTAATCATAAAACTGATATTTATAGAAGTTTGAATTACGGCAGCCGTGAAGTATCCTATCAAGCAAGTGTTGAAACTGTAGAAACTAAAACTATCGGAATTGAGCAGTTTAATGATCGGTATATTAAGAAAGCAATCCAACGATTAGAGTTTTATCAATTCGATAATTTAAAAAAATATCTTCCACTTCTAAGGTCGATGAAAGATTTTATTTATGGAAAAAATTGGCTGAATGCTGGAAATCTGAAACTTTTTTTGACCATACCAAAAGAATATAAGTCAAGGGATATAACAGCTGATGAAATCTTGAAAGTTACGATTGATCTCTTGAAAGAATATGAGGTGAAATTTAAATCTGGATATGTTAAGAAACGCGGCACAAACAAGTTTGTTGGTTATCCAATTAGTGAATATTTGTCGAATTATAATAAGCGGATACCAGAATATGACACTGCAGCTTTGTCGAATGAATCAACTCAAAAAGTAGCCGTGTATGATATGGCAGAAGATTTTTATGTTTATGACCGTGCAATTGTTAACAAGCTAGAATTTGAACTTATTGAGCGAATAAAAGCCCATGTGAGTGAACTTAAACATAAATATAATAAAGCCGTTTATTTGTTTCGTATGGATGAGAACATGCACCGCGAATCGATAAAGAGCGAAAAACTTAAACTCCATCAGTATGGTTTGCGAATCAATCGTGCTGGTGAAAAAGTTGATGTACATTTACAAGGATTTCAGCCTGATTTTATTTTATTTCTTGAGGATAGTGAATTTTATTTTCAAATTTTTATTGAGCCTAAGGGTATGAGCGGTGAAAGATTTGTGAGTGAATTATGGAAGCAAGACTTATTGCTTTATTTAACAGATAATCAAGATAAAATGGAATTTCAGGACGATGAAAAGAACGTTAGAATCAGCGGCTTAAAGTTTTACACTAAAGATGATAGTCAAAAGACTTTAGAGCAACTTTTTAAAATGACTGAAATTAAGGGAATAAACGATGAACCTGACGGCTTATTCTAATTGTACAGCTTAAACAATCACCAATTTTAAACATAGGAATGAATGAACATCTTGTTAAGAACATTGGATTTCCTATTATATGCTTAATGTAGGTATATCAATTTGGTGTTGGATACGCCAAGATGAATGGCTTTTTGTTGTGCACTTAAGATAGGATTAAGCTAATACAATCAAATAAAATATCAAAATTACTTGACTAATCGTAGAAAAAAAGCCAATAACAAGAATGTATTTCCGAGTCATTGGCTCTCTTATGAGAGTTATTTTGTTTTACATGAACTGATTCCAAACAATTTATAAAGTAGACACCGTCTCGTTAAGCCAGTAATCAGCGGAAAGAATCCAATAAGTGCAATAAACCGTAGATTCCCTTTTAAAAAGTAGAATAAACTAAGTAGAGCTAGTCCAATAATTATTCGTATTATAGAATCAATAGTTCCAACATTTTTTTTCATGAGTAACCCCCTTCCCGTTAGTTGATTTTAGCAAACTAAAAAAGAGGATTTCCGTGACTTTTGTCACACTAGGTGTTGTTTAATTTGTCATAATCAAGAATAGTAATCCGCTTGCGTGCTAGCTTAATGATACCTTGCTGTTCAATTTTTTTGAGTAGACGACTGACGACTTCACGTGCTGTTCCTAGTTCTGCGGCGAGCTCATTGTGGGTCATCTCCAATATTAATGTTTTGGAATTTACATTTTCCTTCAGGTAAAGAAGCAGTCTTTGCTCGTTATTTTTAAATAAATGATTCTCAACTAAATCAAATAAAAGCAATATTTTATCTGCCATTTCGCTTAAAATAAATTCCTTCCAAGCGTTCTCTGTATTAAACAATTCACGGAAAATTTCTTCTGGAATTGCAACAACATGAGCTTCTTGTTCTAAATTTAGGAAAGCAGGAAAAGCCTTTCCTTTAAGAATACTTTCGGCACTTAAAACGCAAACTTCACCAGGGTATAACCGATATAGAAGGTATTCTTTTCCTTCTTCTGTAACCTGAAAAATTTTTGCGGAGCCAGATAATAAGAAATACATATAATGATTGATTTCGCCAGGTGCGATAGTTTTAGCAGTTTCAAGCGTGACTTTATGAAGGTTTAAATTCTTGGAAAGTAGTTCTTGAGCGCTCTTGCTCAGTTGATAAAAAACTGGGAAGCTAGATCCAAACTGGTCGATATTGCTGTTTTGATTTTTCATTGTTAAGGTCTCTTTATTCTGAAGTATCACTGTCCGGCATATCAAAAAATAAGTGTATTTATAAAATTTCAATTGGTATGTATGGCTCTTGACTTGATGTCTGTGAAATAACTATTTGTTACAAGTGTGAACATACCCTGAGGGTCAGATTCTTAGTCTTTCATTTAATTGACAAAATATATTCTATATCAAATGTTCTCTAATTCCACGAATACTTAATTTTTATAGGAATATTATTGATGTTGTCGTGGATGTATATTATCAATTTGAGGAAATTAAAACAAATCATTTTCCTCAACTACACCGTCAGTATTCGATGAATTCATCATTATTTATTTGGTCGCACCTTATAACCTGCTTCAGTTACCCAATCGTCAGGATTAGAGCTTTGAGCCGGCGAAACGTGAAAAATATTAATCATTGGACCTGAAATTGAATAGCCATTATTTTCAGTCCATAAAGCAAGAGCCGTCGTAACTTGCGGCATTTGTTCATAACTGCCACTAAAAGTCACTGTCGGCATCATAAAACTAGAGATTGTTTTAAAGTCGGAAGAATTTCCGATGACGTTCATTTGAACTTCAAGGTCAACATCAGTTTGGCGATATTCTGGGTCGTGATAAATAGTCATGGCTTGAGGAGAATCAGTTATTTTGTCATTTTGTTTTTCAATCTTGCTCATTAACTCATTCCACAGTTGAAATTCTTGATCTTCAGATGCAACAATTTTTCTAATTGAAACTACTTTTCTTTCAGGAATCTCTTTTAATTCAATATGATATTCTGCTGTCAGCGGGTTTTGCTGCAATAAATTCAGCATCGCCTGCTTTTTTTTGACCTTTTCTCGTTCAGCCTTCAACTCCATTTCCAGCGTTGAGTAGTAATCTTCCATTAAGTCTGGATTCTCAAGCATCTTTTTGATTTCTTTTAGCGAAAAACCTACTTGTTGAAATGCCTTGATCTGATTTGCTGTTATAATCTGGCGAGCTGAGTAGTAACGATAATTGGTTAGCGGATCGGTTGTTTCAGGCGTTAAAAGTCCCAGCTTCTCATAATGATGAAGGGCTCGAACCGTCAAATTTGTCAGCTTAGAAAAATCACCAATTTTAAACATAAATTCCCCTGTACTCTCACCTAAGGTTAGTCTATATAATAATATAAAAAAGGAGGCCTAACAAATGGCAAGACCAACAACAAAAGAAGATTTAATTGCAGCCAGCACTGAAAATTTTGAAAAATTAATCAAATTACTCGATTCTTTAACTGAAGAAGAAAAGAATGGCAAATTTCATTTTGATCTTGAGAAAGAAAAGGGGGCACACTGGAAAAGAGATCAAAATATCAGAGATGTCCTAATTCACTTGTATGAGTGGCAAGTTCTATTGCTAAATTGGGTGAAGAATAATCAAAAAGGCGTTGCAAAAGATTTCTTGCCCGACGGATACAATTGGCGCAACTATGGTGAAATGAATCTTGAATTATGGAGGAAGCACCAAAATACTCCTTACGATGAAGCTCTTGAAGATCTAAAAGATACCCACCAGAAAGTAATGAAGCTGATTGATTCGTTTAGCAATGAAGAACTTTTTTCTAAAGGTGTTTTCCCATGGACTGGCAATAACACTCTTGGAGCCTACATTGTATCGAGTACTTCCAGTCACTATGACTGGGCGTTAAAGAAAATAAGAAAGTATTTGAAATCTCAAAAATAGAGGCTGTGATATAAGCCTCTTTTTAGTTTTTGCTTTAGAATTTAATATAACCTTGCTTAATGTTGTGATATCTTAAAATTATAGGAAAAAGCAATTATGAAAAAGCAAAAATATTGGATATTACTCGGGCTGTTTTTGGCATTGGTTTTTGGAGCTCAAAAAGTGTTTGCCGCGGAATCTCTGCCGGATGCACCGAGAACTTTTTATTATGATGAAACGGGTACGCTGGATCAAGATATCGAAAGCCTAGTTGAACAAAAAAATCTTTACTATATGAAGAAGAAAAATTCACCGCAAGTAATAGTTGCTGCAGTTAATTCTACTGGTGATGAAGGAATTGATGTTTATGCGTCTTATTTATTTCAAAAGTGGAAGATTGGCAGTAAAGCTAAGAATAACGGAGTATTGATTTTGTATGCCGTCAATCAGGGGAAGCGCAATGTCCGAATTGAAGTTGGTTATGGCTTAGAAGGCGATTTAACTGATGCCTTGGCGGGTAAAATTCTAAAAGATAATAAGTCTGATTTAAAATCGAGTTCTCAAGAAAAAGTCAATCGCGGTCTGCAGCATGTTTTTAATGCTGTTTCTGGGGTTGTTGATTATTCTAGTGGGTATCAGACCTCAGATCGAAAGACTGGTGAAACATACCTTAAGCAGATGAAATTTAAAAAAGATCTGAACAAGTTTAAGAAAAATGCTGTTAAAGTTTCAATCATCATCTACATCATTTTGGCATTTTTGATATTCCGAGATTATCATCACAAAGTTCAGCTGGAGCGAAAAAAACAAAAGTGGCATCCAGGCCAAGTTGTTTCAGTCGATCAAAAAACACAAAACAGATACAGCTGGTTTTTGTTTTTTTCATATCTATACATGCTTTTTTTAATGCTGCAAGCGATAAAAATCAGTATCGTTTTGTTGATTTATCTTGTGTTTGAATTTGATTTCAATCAAAAACCCATTAGAAGAAGAGGCAGATCTTCTAACGGAGGAGGATATTCTGGCGGCAGCAGTTCTTCTGGTGGAGGTTTCTCAGGTGGCGGAGGATCGTCTGGTGGCGGCGGAGCTAGTATATAGAGTGAATAAATGAGAACAGATAGATATAAAAAGTACCTGACCGTCTTGTTGATCGTATTTACTAGTTTATTTTTTGGAAGCAATCAAGTTGTAGCGATAGTTAATTTTCCTGATGTTCCCGATACTTTTTACTATGACCAAATTAATGTTCTAAGTACAACCACAAAGGGATTAGTGGAGCAAAAGAATTCTTATTACCAGAATAAGAAAAATGCTCCTCAAATTGTTGTCGCAGTGATTTCCTCTACCGAGGATGAAGATATTGATAGTTATGCTTCAGACTTGTTTCAAAAATGGAAAATTGGAAGCAAAAGTAAAGATAACGGGGTTTTGATTTTATATGCCCTTAACAACGGAAAACGCAATGTCAGAATTGAGGTTGGTTACGGATTAGAAGGAGATCTGACAGATAATCTTGCCGCCCAAATTCTTAATGAAAATAAAGGCAATCTAAAATCAGAAAATGATGAAAAAGTTAATCAAGGACTACAGAAGGTTTTTAAGGCTGTTGCTGGTGTAGTAGACCGATCTAATGGCTATCAGACAGCTGATAGTAAGGTGATAACGAGACCCAGAAATAGGATTAATTCAAAGGCTATTTTGCTGATAATTTTACTACTAGTTTATCTAATTCTGATAGCCTTTGATAAGTTTAAATATGACCGTAAACGTCACGTAGTTCTTATTTTGATTTCGATTTTGTTTTTGATTCTGTCAATGAGAATTTCTAAAATTCTCTGGTTAATTCCTTTGATTTATTTATGGTTTAATCAAAGCAGCGGCGGTAGCGGTTATTCGGGAGGCAGTTCTTCTGGCGGTTTCTTTGGCGGTGGCTCGTCGGGGGGAAGTTCTTCTGGTGGAGGCTTCTCAGGCGGCGGAGGATCGTCTGGTGGTGGTGGCGCTAGTATTTAGAGTGAAAAAATTTTACCACTTGTCTCTGTTCATCGACCGTTTATCGGTAGAACTTTATTTTAACTTCCAACTCCTTTAAATTAGATTTAAAGGAGGTAAGATGTTAGTCAAAACTGAAATTAATGAGGCCTACCAAGAGGCTTTTATTAGTGTGAATGCTCAAAAAGATAGCGTTGAACTGCATGTGCTCGCAGATGCAATCCGGGAGTTTGTCAACGAACAAAATCTAGCTGGATCAGACCGAGGAGCGCAAAAAATTATTCCGATTTATCAGATTATCAGAGTTCATACTCTCGGTAAACATGTTGTCTGTGAAACGATTAGCGGAACTTTTCAAGTAAAAGAGCGGATCTATGAATTGCGTCATTTACTGTCTGAGCGCTTGTTTCTGCAGATTTCAAGCAGTGAAATTGTCAACATCAGTCAAATTGCAAATTTTTCGCTGACCAAGAATGGGATTTATCAGGTTAATTTTAAAAATGGCAAAATTACCTACGCTTCAAGACGTTATATGCAAAAAATAAAAAAGGAGTACTTCTCATGAAAAAAATACTTAAATATTCTTTCATTGGATCAATTGTTGGAGTAGCTGCCGGATTTTTAATTGCACTTTTGTTTTCTTGGGTAAATTCAGGTGGTAAATTTTTACCATCGAAACCCCAATTCAATGCAAGATTTTCTTCAAATTTAATAGCAGTTACTGTCTCAGCAGGTATTTGGGCGTTAATGGGTGCCTTATTTGGAGCCAGCTATTTAATTTTTGAGCAAGAAAATTGGAGCATTACTCGTCAAACGTTCACTCATTTCTTAGTTACGATCGTTTTTTTCTTGCCTCTGGCAATTTTTGCCGATTGGTTTTCCTTCACAGCAGGCGGAATTATTAGCGCAGTCATTGAATTCGTTATTATTTATGCCTTGATCTGGTGGTGGCAAATGGAGCGTGCCAAACGTCAGATCAAAATGTTAAACGATGTTATTTCAGCTTCTTAAGATCGACTTTAATTTCATGAATTTCTCTAGAAAGCCGCACAATCTGGGTGATGATTGAAAAAGAGCCAATAGTTAGCGCAGCCAAAAATAAGACGACAAAGGATCCCGCAAAGGGATTTTTTAAAAAATGATTTTGAAAATTATGAACATCAATATGAACGATAAATATCACACAGAGGATCAAAACAAATAATGCGGGGAGTAACTTAAAAAAGGTGTCGTTACGTTTTGAGCGAGTCAATTTTAATTTCTCTTTATATTTAGGCGGAGTTTCAATTTTGCTGAACTTGAGATAGTCGCCTTTTTGATAATCAATCGAAACCACCCCAAAACGAGCGATGCATTCATCAAGATTGTGAGGCTCACTATGTGGTTCTTCAAAGCCAAAGTCGATGATTTGATTCAAAAGATCAAGATTACTAAGTTTACCTGAATATGCCTCGTCTCCTGCAATGTTGTCGCCAATATCATATCTTTGTTCATAAAACATTGTTTTAAGTCCTAAAATTTTAATATTGACTGGAAATTTACGGAGCCAGATCAGAAAATCTTGAAATCCAGCATCACTGAACTCGTTTTTTTCTAAAATGTAGTCAACGTCACTAACTTCTATCGCAGCAGCTAAAGAATCTTCAGCAGATGTAAAATCAAAATCTCCTGCTTTTAAAATCATTTCCCAATATAGCGGCAAGAAATTTTCGGCATAAGCCAAAGTCTTGCCAGTCACTTGTAAATTAATAATAATTCCTGAACGCATGGATGTTATTATAGCAAAATTAAAAAATACTAAAATTGCTTTGAAAAACTGGAGAAATGAAATTTTTCGTCTTATGATGAATTAAGAAAAGAGGCAGATTATGACGATAGATTATTTAGCAAAGTATCGACGGATGTTAGCACTAGCTGAAAGTGGGCTGGCGTATGCAAAAGATCCGTTTGATATTGAACGTTATGAAGAAATAAAAAAGATTGTAGAGCTGCTAATGAGCGCTAACACAGAAGTACCACTTGCGACAATTGAGAAATATGTCGCACTTGATCAAGGTTATGCAACTCCAAAAGCTGAGGTACGTGCCTTTATTCGGCGGGGTCAAGAAGTATTACTGGTTCAAGATCACGCTACTCAACTGTGGTCACTGCCAGGCGGGTTTGCAGATATCGGTTATAGTCCGAGTGAAAATGCAGCGAAAGAGGTCTTTGAAGAAACCGGCTTAAAAGTAAAAGTTGATGGATTGATTGCGCTGTACGATACGGAAAAAAGACCAGATATTCCTCAGATTTATCAGTTTTATAAGATGATTTTTGCTTGTACGCCAGAGTCCGGCAGTTTTAAAGAAAATAATGAAACCGATCAGGTGAAATATTTTACTTTGGATAATTTACCGCCATTGTCTTTGAATCGAACCACTTCAGAGCAGTTAAAATACTTGTTTAATGTTAAAATAAAACCGTTAGTTATCGATTAGGAGGAAAAGATGAGTTTATTAGTTTTAGGTGGTGCCGGATACATTGGCTCTCATATGGTTGATCTATTAGTTCAAAAAAATGAAAGAGTTGTCGTTGTTGATAATTTAAGCCGTGGTCATCGAGCAGCAGTTAATGAAAATGCGGTGTTCTATCAGGGAGATGTGCGCGATGAAGAGTTTATGAATCGCGTGTTTTCAGAAGAAGATGTCGAAGCAGTTTTCCATTTTTGTGCTTATATTCAGATTCCTGAATCGCTGAAAAAACCAAACGATTATTTTGATAATAATGTAGGTGGCCTCATTACTTTAATTAAGGTCATGGCAAAGCACCACACTAATAAATTAATCTTTTCTTCTTCCGCAGCTGTTTATGGAAATCCTGAAGAGGTTCCGATTAAGGAAGATTCAGCGAAAAATCCAATCAATCCATATGGTTTAACCAAACTTATGATGGAACAGATGATGGCTTGGAATGGACCTGCTTATGATATCAATTGGATTGCTTTTCGATATTTCAACGTTGCTGGAGCAAAAGCAGACGGAAGCATTGGTGAAGATCATCGACCAGAATCCCATTTAATTCCACTCGTTTTGCAGGCAGCAACTGGTGAACGAGATCATGTTGATATTTGTGGAGAAGATTACAATACGCCGGATGGGACTAATATTAGAGATTACGTTCACGTTGTCGATTTAGTTGAAGCTCATTATTTAGGATTGGAATATCTTAGAAACGGCGGCAAGAGTGATGCGTTTAATTTAGGATCGAAAAAAGGATACTCAGTTAAAGAGATTGTTGAGGCAACGAGAGAAGTAACTGGTAAGCCGATTCCTGCTGTTTCTGCTCCAAGACGTGGTGGAGATCCAGATTCATTAGTTGCTGACAGCAGCAAGGTTAGAAGCGTTTTGCATTGGGCTCCTCAATATGATGATATTAATGAAATTATTGCGAGTGCTTGGAATTGGGTGCAAAAACATCCAGAAGGCTACAAAGACTAAAAGAGACACCTTTAGGGGTGCCTTTTATTTTGCAGATTGAATCGTAAATTGGTTTTCCTCAACTAGAATTACCTGCTGATTGGTAATTGCTCTGAGGTTAATCTTTGAAGAGTATTCGTTCACAATATTTTTTGTAACTTTCTTGAACGGGCTGCTTTCATAGTGCGGTAAGGGATAAATATCGATTAAATTCAAAGCGTCGAAATTAGTTAATTCGGGCGCTTTTTTGACGCTGTCCATTAAGCTGATGTATTCAATGTTGGGGATGTAATTACTGATCCAGCTGATTCCCCAATGTAAAGTTTCCCTGAATTTACGGCATCGATGATAATCTGATCGGCGCCAGTGCGTTTAAGTTCCTGCAGTAAATAAAATGTGTTGCCGCCACTGATATAAATCAAATCATTATTGTTAATTTTTGTTCTAATTTCTTCAGTTGAGGATTTTGCGAGGTCTAATTCGTCAACGATGAGTCCGATTTTTTTGAAAGTACGCTTTTCTAATCCGACTAAAAAGCCAATAAATTCAGCCTTGCTGGCAGTCGGAATAAAAGTAACTTTTTTGCCAACAAGATTTGGCTCAAAGTCAGGCAGAAGTGCTGCAACATCGCTAAAAGCTGATGCAAGAAACATTTTTTTGTTCATCTAATTATCTCCATTTTCAGTTCATTATACGGGAAAGGATATTTTAAAACAAAATTGACTATTAAGCTAGTTTAAGTTTATAATTAAATTAACTTAAATATGCTTAAAGAGGAAATTATGCAGCAAATCCAACGACTAGAATTAATGATGGAAAAACTTAAAGATCATCATTCGTTAACCTTGAAAGAAATCATGGAGTTGACGGGAGCATCTCGTGATACAGCACGCCGTGATATTGTAAAACTTGCGGAAAATGATCAAGTAGAACGAAATTATGGAGGAATTAGTCTTCCGCATACATTTAAAAGATTAGATGATTTTTTGACTAGAGAAAAAGAGTCAGCGCCGTTAAAAAGAAGATTAGGAAAAAAGGCAGCAAGTTTGCTGAAAAATGCTGATCAAATATACCTAGATATTTCGACAACTATAGAAGCAATTCCAGAGTATCTTAAACTAAAACCAGAAACTACAGTTGTTACAAATTCGATTGATATTGCTGATCAACTTTTAAGAAAAACTAAAGCTCAGGTGCGACTATTGGGAGGTTATTATCTTCGTGATAGAAGAGCAACCACTGATTCGGCTGCATTAAAAGATATGTTTGGCTTTAATTTTAATATGTCTTTTATTAGTGCTCCCGGAATAACTGCTGATGGAGTTTATTACGCATACCCGGAAGATATCACTTTTAAACAGCAAATTCGCAGACAATCAGAAAAGATTGCACTAGTCATTGATCATTCTAGGATTGGTCTTAAGCATAATTATATCGGGCTAAAACTAGATCAAATTGACTATTGTATAACGGATGAAAGTTTACCAGCAGACTTATCGACAGAATTAAAAGAACAAAATGTTGAGATTATTGAAGGGGATTAAGATGTTAAAAGCAATTTTTTTTGACCTAGACGGCACGATTATTGATACTGAAAAAGTAATTACTGAAACTTTACAACAAGTTTTAAAGGAAGTTTTGAATTTGACAGTGAAAACTGAAGATTTAACTTTTGTGTTAGGGATTCCTGGCGAAAGAGCGTTAGATAAATTTACTAAAGATCCTAAAATTAAAGCTAAAATTGCTGATAACTGGACGAAAAAAACGATAAAGCGGCAAAATGAATACCAAATTTTTCCAGGAATTTTAAAAATGTTAAATGAATTGATCCCTTTAAAAATAAGAACTGGAATTGTTACTTCTCAGACGAAACATGAGTTTGAGCATGAATTTACTCCGTTTGGGCTAAACGATCATTTTGAATTAGTTGTGACGGCTTCAGATACGACTAAACATAAGCCTGATCCAGCTCCGATTAAATTTGCACTTTCTAAATTGGACATTTCACCAGATCAATTTCTTTACGTCGGGGATACAGCTTATGATCTTAAATCAGCTCATCAAGCAGGAGCAAAATTTGCCTTAGCTGGCTGGGGAGCGCACGAACAATTACAAGAATCAGATTATCTGCTGACAAAACCCCAAGATTTATTAGAAATAAAATAAAACCTACTTAATTACTTGTTATTTTATCAATCACACTTGACCTTGGACTTGACTTTAATGTTATTCTTAGCAAAACCGAGAAAGGTCTGAAAAATGAATATTAATCAGTGTTCTAAAGTTACGAATTGCTCAAAAGATACACTTCGTTACTATGACAAAAAAGGTTTAGTTTCGCCGACTCGCAGCAATAACGGGTATCGTGATTATGACAAAGAAGATCTAAAAAAGATTCAAATAATTCAAACACTTAAGTATGCAGGTTTAGACCTTAACGAAATCCAATTGGTTCTTAATTTACTTAATTCACCAATATCAGAAGCTTGTTACAAAGATTCAATTTCTTTTTTAAATAAGAAAAACGGTCAGTTCAAAGAACTAATCAAGTTTTATCAAAATCTAAACGACATAACTGAACAGATTATGTCGGCGGTTGAAAATAAGGAATTTAGTAAAGCAAATAATTTAATCTGGAATATAAATGGAGGTGAGCAGGCATGAGAATTTTAATTATTTATAGTTATCCAAATCATAAATCATTAAATTATAGTATTTTAAAAACTGCACGTGATAATTTAAAACTTAATAACGATGTTAAAGTCCTTGATCTTTACCAGGATAATTTTGATCCGGCTTTAAAATTTGATCAAGAGCATCCGCGTCATTTATTGAATGATGATCCATCTACCAAAAAATATCGTGATTTAGTAACTTGGGCTGACGAAATTGTTTTTATTTTTCCAATTTGGTGGGCTGGTGTTCCTGCTATTCTTAAAGGATTTATCGATCGAGTATTTGTTCAAGGTTTTGCTTACCAATATGAAGGGAAGCGGATGGTAGGTCTTCTTAAAAATAAAAAAGCATGGATTATCACAACTTGTGATGCGCCAGCTTTTTCACGCCCGTTTTTACAGGATTATGGGAAATCACTTCAATGGTTTGTTTTAAAAGCTTGTGGATTTAAAAATGTACGACGAGATATTTTGTACTCTACCAAAAATAAACCTCGGGCTCGGGAAAAGTTTATTAAGAAAATAGCTAATAAATCAAAGGCGATAGTTTAAGTGGGGGTTAGATATGGAACAATGTATTTTCTGCCAAATCGCAAACCATGAATCTCCAGCCAAAATCGTTTATGAAAATGATTCGTCGATGATAATCATGGCTAAAGAGCAAGATGTTTCAGGACATTTACTGGCTTTCTCAAAGACGCATGCCACTGACGTTACATCGATTGATCCAGAGAATTGGCTAGAGTTACAGAATACTATTAAAAAAGTTAGTGATCATGTTATTAATGATTGCGGATATGCGGGGGTTAATCTCCTTTGTGCCAGCGGTAAAGCAGCGGGTCAATCGGTAAATCATCTGCATTTTCATTTAATCTTGCGCCAAGATCATGACGGAATTGATGCGTGGCCGCACTTAGAAGAGAAGAATCAACTTGATCGAGATGAAGTATATAGAAAAATAAAAAACTGGAGCAATTTTTAACTCCAGTTTTTTATTTTTAATATTTACCGCCAAAAACAGGGTACTTGCTAGATGCACCATAATCGATCGATTTAATGCTTTCTAAAGTATTCATATCTTCATCAGAGATCACAAAGTCGATTTCAGCGTTTGATTTCATATGTTTAGGATTAGCGGCTTTTGGCAAAACGACAGTATTTAACTGCCAGTCATAGCGGATTGCAAGTTGTGGAACACTAACGTTGTATTTGTCAGCCATTTGTTTAATTCGCTCGTCTTGCATCATGGCACCATGTGCGATTGGTGAGAAAGCCTCGACCACAATCCCTTGATCTTGGGAATACTTGATTAAATCCATCGGAGTAGCGCCAATATGACAAAGAATTTGGTTTACTGCCGGTTTGGTACTGCTGTTGTTCATAATGTTTTCAAGGTCAATTTTTTGGAAACTTGAAACTCCGATTGCCCGAAGTTTACCTTCCTTCATTGCATCTTCAAGCGCTCTCCAAGCTTCAAGGTTGCCCTCAAAGTGACGATCATCGGACTGATTAACTTCTTTCCAAGGCTGAGGATTATGGATAATCATCATATCAAGATAATCTAAATCCAACTTACTTAGGGATTCGTCAATTGATTTTTTGGCCTCATCGTAGGTTTTTAGTTCTGCTTCAACCTTAGAATTAACGAAAATTTGATCACGGGGAATGCTAGAATTTTTCAGTCCCTCTCCCACGCCACGTTCATTTCCATAAGCTTGCGCTGTATCAATATGACGGTAACCAAGATCTATTGCACTCTCGACCGCTTTAGCGACTTCTCCGTCAGGGATTTCCCATACCCCGAGAGCAAAACGAGGGATTTTAACCCCATTATTTAAAGTATCTGTTTCATCAAAAATAGTCATAGTATACCTCCGTAGTTATTTTATTACTTAAAGTTAACTTTAAGTCAAATGGGGAATTAGAAAAATAGCACCCCGGTTAGGAGTGCTAATTCTTTAAGCTTGGAATTTCTTGAAAAAATAACTAAGAGGTTTCAGAGCTTGTGCTTGGTATTTTTCAACGAATTCGTCGACTTTATCTTTTGGCTGAGTTTCAGGATCTAAGAACATATGAATTGTTGTAAAAGGCATTTCATGCGTATATTTAACGTCAATAACGACCGGTCCGCTGGCTTCTTTGGCTGCTGCCATTGAGGCCTTTAGATCATCTAATGTTTTAACAGTATAAGCCTCAGCTCCCATTCCACGAGCGATTGCAGCCCAATCCGTTGACATAATATCAATGCCAGAAAGTGGCTGATTGGAGTCATCACGTTGTTCAGCTTCAATAAATCCCAAAGTTTCGTTGCTAAAAACAATATTAATAATATGAAGATTGTATTTAACTTGCGTTAAAATTTCTTCGATTAACATCGCAAAAGCACCATCACCACTTAAGCTGAAAACATCTCGGTGCGGATAGGTGATTTTAGCAGCAATTGCAGCTGGTAATCCATATCCCATCGTGGCGTATTGCGCGGAAGTAGTCCACTTTTGTTCATCATGAAGGCTGATTAAACGTTCAAAATCGATATTAACGTTTCCAACGTCAACTGCAAATATTGCTTTGTCACTAGCGGTTTGATTAATGATATTAAATACTGGCTCCGGACGCAATGGTACTTCGGGGTCGTTTTTAAAACTCTCCTGCCATTCACGCCAGTTTTCTCTGTCAGCTAACGCTGCTTGATAAAACGGTGTGGGTGCTAATTCTTCCCCTTTTGCAGCAAGGGCTGCGAGAGTTTTCTTTGCATCAGCAAGAATTGGTACTTCAACCTGATGACGTTTGCCAATTTTTTCAGAATCGACATCAATTTGAATTGATTTAGCCATTGGATTGAAAAGGTCTCGGGAGAATGGAGAATCACTGCCGACCCAAAGAATTAAATCAGCATTAAACCCGACTTCAACAGCAGGCTTATTAGCAACTCTTCCGGTAACACCTAAGTAAGAAGGATAATTATCTTCTAAAACACCTTTGCCTAAATACGTTGAAATTAACGGCATCTTAAATTTTTCTGAAACAGCTTTTAATTCGGCAGCTGCTTTTTTTGTTCCACGTCCAAAATAAATAAGTGGCCGTTTTGCCTCTTTAATTAATTGGATCGCTTCATCGATTTTTGTAGGATCAGGGTCGGGATAAATAGGGGGATTATAATCGGCAGCACTTGAAACATAAGTGTCGTCAATTTCCGCCCAGCCTAAATCTTTTGGCAATACTAAAACAGAAACGCCATGATATTTATAGGCATGTCTGATTCCTTCATCGACAAGTTCAGGGAGATTTTGCGCATTGACGGCAGTTTTAGTCCAAGCAGCGACATCTAAAAATGCAGGCTCTTCATCCATTGCTTGAAACATATCCCGGTTCATACTAGCTAATGGGACTTGACCAACGATGGCAAAGACTGGTGCATGGTCATGACGGGCATCGTATAGTCCATTTAAAAGATGAATTGCCCCAGGACCAGCGGAACCGAAACAAACACCAATTTTACCAGTTAATTTTGCTTCGGCTGAAGCAGCCAAGGCACCTGCCTCTTCGTGTCGTACTTGAATGAATTTAATTTTATTGCTTTGGTTATATAAGGCATTCATTGTTGAATCAAAAGATCCGCCGGGATATCCAAAAATATGATCGACACCCCATGATTCAATTACCTTTAACATTGCATCTGAGCCACTAATTTTATTAACCATTTTGTAACCTCTTTTTCTTTGAAACGTTTTCACAGGGTAAGCCTAACATTACCAATAATCATTGTCAAAATCCTTAAATCAAAAAAACTCACCTTTAATTTAAGATGAGTTTTTAATGTTTTATGGTTTAGTTTCAGAATTTCCAAGGATATCACGATGGGTGGTCCAAAATCCATCTTTAGGCCGATAGAATCCTTCAGGATTAGGTTCACCTGCCTCTTTTAAGAAATGACTAAATGGTTTTAAATCTTGTGCTTGATATTTCTTGACAAAAGCATCAACTTTCTCTTTTGGTTGAGTTTCTGGATCAAGGAACATGTAAACCGTGGTAAATGGCATTTCATGAGTATATTTAACATCAATCACGACAGGGCCATTATCATTTTTAGCAGCAGCCATTGCATCTTTAAATTCTTGTGGGGTATGAGCAGTATAAGCCTTTGCTCCTAAGCCCTTACAAGCCATTGCCCAATCAGTTGGGATAATATCAATTCCAGATAATGCTTGATTAGTATCGTCACGCTGTTCGGCTTCGATGAATCCAAGAGTTTCGTTACTGAAAATTATATTAACAATATGAAGATTATATTTAACCTGAGTTAAAATTTCTTCCATTAACATGGCAAATGCGCCATCTCCGTTTAAGCTATAAACGTCGCGGTCAGGATAAGCAACCTTGGCGGCAATTGCTGCTGGAAGTCCATAACCCATTGTTGCGTACTGACCAGAAGTTGTCCACTTTTGATCGCCATGAAGATTAGCTAATCGTTCAAAATCAATATTAACGTTACCAACATCCACAGCAAAAATTGCTTTATCGCTAGCCGTTTTATTAAGCGTATCAAAAACTGGCTCTGGTCTAATTGGGGTACTTTGATCGTCTTTAAAGCTGTCTTCCCAATCACGCCAGTTCTTATTATCTGCCAGAGCAGCTTTATAAAATGGAGTTGGTTCTAAGTCTTCACCGTAATTAGCAAGTGCTGCAAGAGTTTTTTTAGCATCAGCTAAAATTGAAACTTCAACCGGATGACGTTTACCAATTTTCTCTGAATCAATATCTACTTGAATCACTTTGGCTTCAGGATTAAACAAAGCTCTTGAAAATGGAGAGTCATTTCCGACCCAAAGAAGTAAATCAGCGCCAAAAGCAACATCAAAAGCTGATTTATTAGCAACTCTTCCCGTTGTTCCCATGTATGCAGGGTATGAATCCTCAAGAATTCCTTTACCTAAATATGAAGATACTAAAGGTAACTTATATTTTTCAGAAACTGCTTTTAATTCATCAGCTGCATGTCCAGCTCCCCGTCCAAAGTAAATAATCGGTGATTTTGCTTTGGAAATTAGCTGAGCAATTTCAGCAATTTTCTTTGGTTCTGGATCAGGATAAATAGGTGCCATGTGATCACGTGCACTTGAAATATAAGTATCATCGATTTCGTCCCAGCCTAAATCTTTTGGCAATACTAAAACGGAAACCCCATGATATTTATAAGCATGTCTGATTCCTTCATCAACTAATTCAGGAAGATTTTGCGCATTTACTGCAGTTTTAGCCCATGCAGCAACATCTAAAAATGCTGGTTCTTCGTCCATTGCTTGAAACATATCACGATTCATACTAGCTAATGGAACTTGGCCAACAATAGCGAGGACTGGTGCGTGATCATGACGAGCATCGTATAATCCATTTAATAAATGAATTGCACCAGGTCCAGCAGATCCGAAGCACACGCCAATTTTGCCAGTTAATTTTGCTTCTGCTGAAGCAGCTAATGCACCTGCTTCTTCATGTCTTACTTGAATAAACTTAATCTTATTCTGTTGATTATGTAATGCATTCATTGTTGAGTCAAAAGAACCGCCAGGATAACCATAGGCATGGTCGACACCCCACGACTCGATCACTTTCAACATTGCATCTGCACCGCTTATTTTATTAGCCATTTTTTACCTCTTAAATTTAGAACTATTATAAGTAATCGCTTACAATAAGTAAGATAACATTGTTTTATTTATTTGTCAAAATATTTTTTCGGTATAACAGGATCTATCTAAAATGAATTTCAAAATAAAAAAACAGCTAAATTACCTAGCTGTTTTAATTGCTTCAATAACTGATTCCTTCTCGCTTTCAATCAACTGTACCTTGGAATCAATTAAATTAAGATCCATCTTAATTTCTCTAGTGAGACCAGGAGTGTTAATTTTAGGCTCAAAGAATTCTTTAAATTCTTTGAGTCTCTTTGAAGTGTGAAAGATGGAGGCGACGACTGTAATATAAGTTGTAAACTCCATATCACCGCCAACAGTATCTTCTAACCACTGCCAGTTATCTCTAAGCCAGCCCCAGGCAGCTTGTTCTCCTTTGGGATTATTTAAAACATTTCTAAACCAGCCGCGTAAATCTTGGGGTTTGATAACATCAGCGTTTTTAAATTCGTCAATGATTTTTGTAATCAATGCTGAGTCTTTGGTACTGGTAATTGCTAGTTGAAGAGCAGTTTTGTAACTAGCATCAGAAGTTTTTTGATAAAGTTTAAAAAATTGTTCAAAAAGTTCTGCGGAGCCATAATTATCCATTTCACTCATTAAAACTAAAGGACGAATTGCAGCTGATATCTTTGAAAGATCACTGAGCTGATTGGTATATATCTGATGAGCATCAGTAATCGTTTGAGGATTTTTAGCATACAAGGAAGCATTTAAAACTCCTGGACGCATTAGCTGATCATCAATTGTTTCGTTATCTTTTGGCTGCCAGCCCAATCGTTTAACTTGGTCGAAACTAAGACGATTGATAAAAGTTTTAAAATATTTCTCTTCAGGTGAATCGGGCACTAAAAATTCTTCTAATTTGTCAGCAATTCGATACATAGTAGCGCTTACAATTTGTGAATTGCTTTTAGCAAAACGAGGTAATAGTGGAACAATTTTGGCATATGAAATCTGTTTTCCTTCAGCTAAGAGGCGCAGATCTTGTAGGATTTGTAATTGCGAGATGGAATCGAGTTTATTATCTTCATCTAAAATATCATTTAACAATTGATCGTCATAATTAACAATAAAGTGAGAGTTATTGCCAACATTTAATCTAAAAGGAATACCTGCACTTTTGCGCAGTTCTTTATAGTTACCAAGAACCATCTTTTCTTCAGTAAAAATTTTAGGAGCTGCATTATAGTTGCTGTTTAATGGAATCTGCCATTTTCGACCAATATCATTACCATTACCCACAAAGAATTGCTTTTGGGAAATAGTAAGTTGTCCATCAATTACGCTTGCGCTAACCACAGGGTATCCTGGCTGCTCTAACCATGAGTTCATTATTTTTCCAACATCAAGACCAGAAGCATCGCCTAAAGCACTCCAGAGATTAGTACCGGTGGCGTTATGGTATTTATGAGCATCAAAATATTGTTTAAGACCACTTCTAAGTGCATCGTCTCCTAAAAGAGAACGCACCATTACTAATAGACGGGCTCCTTTTGCATAGACAATAGCACTGTCAAAAATTGAATCAATTTCTGCCGGATCTTCAACTTGAACATGGACTGATTGAACTCCATCGATTGCGTCACGTTGAAGTGCAGCTGGAGCTTCTGAAATTTGAAATAGTTCCCAAATGTGCCAGTCAGGCTCAATTGCATCAATACAAACGTACTCCATCATATTTGCGAAACTTTCGTTAAGCCAAAGATCATCCCACCACTTCATTGTCACTAAATCACCAAACCACTGATGAGCTAACTCGTGAGCAATGACGGTTGCAGCTTGTTGTTTGGTACTTAAAGACGTGTTGTCAGGATCTAATAGTAAGTATGCTTCTCGGTAAGTCACAAGACCCCAGTTTTCCATTGCACCGGCTGAAAAATCAGGTAAAGCTAACTGCCATGAATGAGGTAGTGGATACGGTGTTTGATAAAAGTCTTCATAAAATTCAATTGAACGTTTAGCAATATCAAGGGCAAAGTCCAATTCTTTTGCTTGATGAGCTTTAGTAGCAAAAACGCCAATTTTGACCCCACTTTTTGTTGTAGTCTGTTTATTTTGCATTTCGCCAAATGCAAACGCAACTAAATAAGTAGACATTCTAAGGGTTTCGTCGAAATAGTGAACGCCATTTTCTACGTGGTTTTCCGGCATATTGGCAATGATTGTTTCACCTGGCTGTTCGTCAAATTTAATAGCAAGAGAAAAAGTTGCCTTGGCTTCAGGTTCGTCGACGCATGGAAAAGCTTGGCGGGCAGCAGTAGTTTCAAATTGAGTACCAATCAACTGCTTTTTTTCACCGTTAATTTGAAAATAAGACGGATAAATTCCCATCATTGTATCGGTTAAAGGTGCAGTGTAATCAATCTTGATAACGGTTTGACCTGTTTGAAAAAGTTCAATTTGGATTGCTTCATTTGCATTATCAAGTGAAAAGTTTACTACCTTGCCGTTTGCTTCGACAGAGGAAACTTTTAAATATTTTTGATGAATTGCAATTTTATTTTCCTTTGCATCCCCTGTAATCGTGCTAGTCCCTTTGATAGTCTTGTTTTGTCGATTAATATCAATAAAAACATCGTAATGGGATGGTTGAAATAGTTCATAAAAATGTTTTGATTCGCTCATGAATACTCCTTTGAATTTTGGTTTAGTTTTATCATACCGCTAATTAACTCTTTTATGATTATAATTTTAAATGTATAAATGCATTTATTTATCGTTATTTTTGAATAAATTTTAAAAAAACAAGTTTTTACTTGACAGAGGATGTATAATTATACCAATAAAATTCACCGCATTGAAAATGTGGTACCGAGTGGATAATCTGATTCGGTAGAAAGGGTTGAAAATGAAAAGAATATTTAGTCGGCTAATCTTGGGGTTAAGTTTTTTACTTTTAATTTTAGGCGGGACCTTTACTTCAGTTCATGCAGCTGATAATAGTCTAGATAAGATTAAATCTAAGGGAGTTTTAATTATGGGGACTAGCCCAGATTATCCACCTTACGAATTTTTAGTTAATCAGCACGGTAAAGAGCAAGTTGTTGGGATGGATGTTGAAATTGCTAAAAAAATTGCCAAAGATCTTGGGGTAAAACTACAAATCAAGAAAATGGATTTTGATTCTCTTTTAGTGGGGCTTGAAACTGGGAAAATTGACATGGTTCTTTCAGCAATGAGTCCGACAGCTGAGCGGGAAAAATCAGTTGAATTTTCAAATATTTACTATAAATCAGGACAAGGCATTATTGTTAATAAAGCAGATGAGCATTTATATCATGATAAAGATTCATTTGCTAATAAAACTGTCGGAGCTCAAAGTGGAAGTTTACAGTCTGATCTAATAAAAAAACAAATGAAAAAGAGTAAAGGACGTTATTTAACAAAAGTAACAGATTTAGTCCTTGCTTTAAAATCTCATAAAATTGAAGGAATTGTCGCAGAATCGGCAGTATCAACAGCTTACGTGAAAAATGACCCTTCACTTGCTTATATTAAGGGAGGTTTTGATCTAGGTAGTGATCAAGCGGGAACAGCAATCGCTTTTCCAAAGGGAGCAAAAACTTTAGCTCAGGCTGTCAATAAAAGCCTTTCAGAAATTAAAAAAGATAAATTGATTGATAAATATTTGAGTGATGCTGGGAAATTAATGGCAGGCAATACTAGTAACACTTCAATGCTTCATTATTGGAAATATTTTGCCAATGGGGTGTACTATACATTACTTATTTCTGTAGTTTCAGCAATTTTCGGAGTTTTAATTGGGATGCTTTTCGCATTGATGCGATTAAGCAGAAATAAAGTTCTACATGATATTGCGGTTGCTTATATTGAATTTATCAGAGGGTCACCTTTAATGGTTCAGATTATGTTTGTTTATTTTGGTTTAGGATTATTTATCAACATCCCGGCACTTCTTTCCGGTATTATCGCGGTATCTCTAAATTCAGCTGCTTATGTTGCAGAAATTATTAGAGGAGGCATTAATAGTATTCCAAAAGGACAGACCGAAGCTGCCAGAAGTTTAGGGTTATCACGTCTTCAAACAATGCAGAGTGTTATTTTGCCTCAGGCGATTAAAAATATTTGGCCGTCTTTGGGAAATGAATTTATTTCATTAATTAAGGAAAGTTCGATTGTTTCCATTATCGGAGTTACAGATCTTATTTACCAATTGAGGGCAGTTCAGACAGCAACTTATAAAGGAGTAGCGCCGATTGTTGTTGCGATGATCTTGTACTTTATTATGACGTTTGGATTATCTAAAGTATTATTACACTTCGAAAGGAAAATGAAACATGACAGTTGAATCAAAAGAATTATTAAAAATTGAACATTTAACCAAAAAATTTGGAGATAATTTAGTGCTTGATGATATTTCAGAAACTATCAATCAAGGGGATGTAATTGTAGTTATTGGAGCTTCTGGTGGTGGAAAAAGTACTTTTTTGCGTTCGCTTAACCTATTGAATGAACCGACTGATGGAAAAATTATTTTTGAAGGAACTGATCTAACTGCTCTAAAAGATAAGGAACTTGATCAGATTCGAGAAAAAATGGGAATGGTATTTCAAAGTTATAATGTTTTTCCTCATTTAACTGTTAAGGAAAACCTTAAATTAGCACCGTTAAAAGTTAAACAAATGAGTGAAAACGAAGCTGAACAAATTGCGGTTAAATTATTATCGCAAGTTGGTTTATCTGAAAAAGCTGACGTTTATCCGGCAAGCCTTTCTGGCGGTCAGCAGCAGCGGGTTGCGATAGCGCGTGCTTTAGCCATGCAGCCGGATGTAATGCTTTTTGATGAACCAACCAGTGCGCTTGATCCTGAAATGGTAGGAGAAGTTCTTAAGGTAATGCAGGATTTAGCCCAAAGTGGAATGACGATGGTTGTAGTTACTCATGAAATGAGTTTTGCTAAAGAAGTGGCAGATCAAGTATGGTTTATGGATGGTGGTAAAATATTAGAGAAAGGGAGTCCAGAGCAGATATTTAACCATCCGAATGAAGATCGGACTAAAGATTTCTTGGCGCGGGTTTTAAGATCAGCTTAGGTATAATATGAAGGAAGTTCAATTAGTTTTAACTGATTTAGATAGTACACTTTTGACAAGCGACAATGAAGTTCCAAAGCAATTTTATGAATTGATACCTCAATTAGAGGATTTAGGAGTTACCATCGCAATTGCCAGTGGAAGGCCATTGATAACACTTAAAAACTTATTTCCCGATCCCAAAATGGTTCTGATTTGTGATAACGGGGGCTTAATTTATTATAACGGGAAAATTAGATTTAAATCTTTAATTCCTGTCAACGAATATCAATCAATGATCTCTTTAGTGAATCGAAAGACTAAAGCAGTGCCAATCGTTTGTGGATTAGATGCAGGCTACATTCCGGTTAATTTTCCGCGGGTTGCTGAACGGTTAACATCATTTTTTAAAGAGCTGCGGTTAGTTGATGATATGTCTAAATTAAATGTTGAAGCTGATAAATTCACTGCATTTTCGATCGATCAACAAAGTCGTAAAACGTATCAGCAAGTGATGGAGCCAGCTCTTAGCACAAAATATTCAGTTGTTGTGGGCTCAGATGAGGCGGTTGATGTGATGAATAAAGGAATTAACAAAGGAAGTGCAGTCAAATTTTTGGGTGAGCAGTTAAAAATTGAACCGCAAAAAATGATGGCCTTTGGAGATGCCGAAAACGATGCTTCAATGTTAAAAAGAGTTAAGTACAGCTATTTAGTTTCCAATCATGCCATTGGAATGGAAAAGTGGGCTAAATACCGAACTAGTTCAAACGATGATCTGGGGGTAATTAAAGTTTTAAATCAATTAATGACAGAAAAAAATTAATGATAACAAAAAACCAGTGCGACGATTGCACTGGTTTTCAAGTATTAGGGGAGAAAATTACGAAAAGTTATTACTTACTTTAGGGGGAAAATTCAAATGAATGTAGGGAAAATATGAATTTTAATGTTTGGGAGTAAATCACTTTACTTAACCTACAAGTTAATGATATCCAATAATTGTGAAATTATTATGAATAATTATCGATCATTTGTTGCTTCTTAGAAAACTAAAAAACAGAACGACGATTGTTCTGCTTTTTTGGGGGGATATTAAAATGTTGTTTAGTTTGTTATAAGGGAGAAATTTATTTTATAATCTATAAGGAGAAATAAATATAGTACATTTTCAGGTATTAAAATATTTCTTTAATACCTTGATAATTATCATAGATAAAAAATATGAAAAAAGCATGAAAGAAGTTTGATATTTATTTTAGATTTTATTTCTCAAAATGCAAAAACCAGAACGACGTTTGTTCTGGTTTCTTATTAGGGGAGAAATTATGAAAAAAATCATTTTATTGGGGAGAAATTATGAGATCTTACTCTCTGATTTTACTGTTAGCAGTCACCTTCCTTTTTGTTGATGATTTAATCATAAACAATAAATGTGATGATAATTTGAACTAATCTTGACAATTACTTTTAGTAAGTGTGAAGATTATAGATAAGTTAAAGATTTCAAGCAAATTGAATTGTCGGCTTGACTTTGGATGAGTTCAGGGTAACAATTGAATATTGCAAAAAGTAAGTAATTTGGAGGAATTTTTTGATTCAAAAAAATAAACTTAGAAAATGTGCAGTAGTTTTAGCAATGTTTTCAATATTTGCCACCCCCAGCAATGAAATTTTTGCTAAAACCAAAATTCCTTCGACTGTAAAGACGAAGGCCAAAAATAAAAATATTAAATTATCAGATAATGATACCGCAGTTTCACTTGCTGCTTCAAATGCTGTCATTACAGTTCACTATTTACCGGGATATAAGATTGCAGTACGTAATACTTATAGCGCAGAAAGACAAAATACGGGTAATTATTTACCGCATAATACAGCGTGGAAAGTTTTTAAAGCAGTGTATTACCAAGGACATGTTTGGTATAACCTAGGCGGTAATCAGTGGGTAAGTGATGAGTATACAACAGTAACCAGCGGGACAGTAGAAACTCCCAATATTGTTAGTAATACACCGTTAAATTTTACAGGAAATGATCAGCTTTTATCACTTAATGGGATTGTTTCCATCCATTATGTACCAAATTATGGCATTATGATTTGGGACGGCTATACTGATTCCCGCAAACCGTTAAATCGGTATTTGCCGCATGATTCTAATTGGCGGGTATTTTCGGCTATTCAACATGGTGGACATGTTTGGTTTAATTTAGGCGGTAACCAATGGATTGATGGAGATTACGCTTATTACACAGCCGACGAAGATAGTAAGAACATGGGGATCCCATATATCAATCAATATACCAATAATGCTCCTTACGGCTGTGAGGCAGCTTCAGCGCTAGAAGCAATGCACTATAAAGGAAAGTTGACTGATTGGAATTTACCGCAGTTTCTTAAAACAATGCCGATTTCTTCGGATGATAACCCATATCACGGATTTGCCGGAACACCTTATAAGTCAGTTTCAGGTGTATTTCAGACAATTTTTCCTTCGTCTTTTGTACCATGGGTTTCTAAGTATACTGATGTGACGGATATCAGCGGTGCTTCAGTTGACGATATTGCGGATCAGGTTAAAAAGGGTAATCCAGTAGTAGCATGGATTACGGTTGGCTTTCAAAAACCAAAATTTTCTAGTTATTTCTGGGGAGCGGCAGTAGACAACCTTCATGTTTTAACGGTCGATGGATATAATAATGCACAATTTCACGTTTCTGATCCAATGAAAGGTGGTTATTGGATCTCAAAAACTCAATTTTATGAAGCATATGCACCTTATCATTACGCAGTTGCATTTAATTAAAAAAGTAGCCAGCTTAGTTTTAAGCTGGTTTTTTAGAATTCAAAATGAAAAGTGAACAATTAATTAAATTAGAAATAGAAAGTTTAAGGCGTGACGGTTGGAATCGTCGGGCGTTAAAAACTTTGATTAATGTTATTAATTCCGATAATCTAAAAGATCAGTTAATTCAGGCTCATCTTATTGGTTCGGAGATTTTTTCTCTATTAATAGAAGCACAGTTTAAAAAAAGTTCCAATTATCGGCAAGTATTGTCTTTTATCATGGGACTTGTCACAAATACAAACGGTGAAATAGATTTTAGTTTACAGGCACCTTATCACTTTGATCCTAAAATGGGACCAGACAACCCTTTTTTAAGTGACTTTGCTAAATGGGTTAGACAGGCATATTTCGAATCTCAAAGAGATCAAGGTCCCGAATATGTAGGACTTAATGACCAATTAGGTTGTCAGCTGCAAATTTTTCGTCAGCTCATTGACCAGCAGAACGTGCGGTTTTTAATTAATTATTCTCAAAATGAACGAACTAATATGTATCAAGGACTTTTGCGCTATTTAAAAAATAAAAATATCAAACCGAAATTTTCAGTAGAAGCTAATTTTCACTCCAAGTATCTTAAAGAACAGGGATTTTCGAGACAGAAAAACTTTAAAATCGAAGTAGAAAACCAAATGTCAGAGTTTATTTTCAGTTTGGACTTAGGGCATTCAATCGTTAGTCAGTGGGTTAGAGGGACGAGGCTTTTACCCGATGGCACGATGGATTTAACCTATAACTATACTGATTTAGAGCAAGAAAATATTTTAGATGGAGAATCATTTAATTACGGTTACGGGGGTACAAAATTTCAACACCGCTATCTTGATGTTAATCAGCCAGTCGTTAATGATGTAAGAACCAAATTAAAGGCAGAACACCGCTGGACCTCAGAAAATGATTGGTATGCAGTTAATGCTGGTGATTATGCTGATATTGTTCGTCAAGATTCAGAAACTGATATTTTAGCCTGGGATGATTACCAGCTTTATGTTAAGCAGGATGAGTCACAACTCCTGCAAAAATATCGTGATTTTGTTGATTTTTGCCGGATGCAAAACGTGAACAAAGGTTTTGCTGATTATTATAAAAAGTATGGTCGCGATCGTCTCTACAATAAAAAGCTCGCTTAATTTGCGAGCTTTAAAGTTGTTCTAAAATTTGCTTGTGCGTCGGTTTTGGATAAGCTTGATCGAGTAACAACAAGTCATCTGAATCTAAAGTTATTTCACCGGCTGCAAGATTTATTTTCATATGTTCAGGGTTACTGGTTTGCGGGATAGCAATCGTTTCCCCGTTACGAATGACCCAAGCTAACATAATTTGATAACTGGTAGCATTGTGTTTCTCTGCCACCCGTAATACGTTGGGATTTTGTTTGATTTCAAGTCCGTGATTTTCTACTCCAGCGCCAACAGGACTATAAGCAATGAGCGGAAGATGATGTTCTTTTTGCCACGGGATCAAATCATATTCAATTCCTCGACTGGCGAGGTTATAAAGAACTTCATTTGTTTGAGCATTTTCTCCATTTGGCAGTTCCCAAAGTTCTTTGAGATCATTAGTATCAAAATTAGAGATTCCCCAATTATGGATTTTTCCTGTATCTTTTAGACGTTCAAGTTCGTTAACGGTTTCCGCTAAAGGAGTCATTCCGCGCCAATGATAAAGATAAAGGTCAAGATAGTCAGTTTGTAATCTTTTAAGGGAATCATCGAGACTTTTTTCAATTCTTTTTGAACTTGCATTACTAGGTAGAAATTTAGAAATTAAAAAAAGGTCTGCTCTTTCGTAAAATTTAATTGCTTCGCCAACAAGAACCTCGCTGTCGCCCGATCCATACATTTCTGCAGTATCAATGACTTTTGCTCCTAAATCAAGTCCAGCCTGTAAGGCTTTAAGCTGGATATCGTGAGTATCACGGGAACTTCCCATATGCCAGGTCCCAATCCCGATAGCGGGAACTTTTTTGCCTGCTAAAATTACTGTTTTCATTTTTACCTCTTAAATTAATTATAGACCAAGATTTTGAAATAATGATGCTTGACTTTTAAATCTACGGACGTAGACTAGGAATCGACTATAATCACGAAAGGAGATTTTGATGGAGGAACAGGTTGATATAAGCCAAGCTGAATGGGAAATTATGAGAATTATCTGGACTCTTGGCCCGACAAGGACAAATACCTTAGTAAAAATATTAAAAGATAAGATGAAATGGAAAGATTCCACTACAAAAACACTTCTTGCCCGCCTAACGAAAAAAGAATTTCTTACACCGACAAAAGAAGGCCGCGAATTTTGTTATGCATCTAATATTACAGAGGATGAAGCAATCGATAAAGCGGCAAAAAATCTTTTTAGCAATATTTGTGCAATGAAAGTCGGATCTTCACTAAACAGACTCATTAAAAATACACCTCTTTCAAAATCAGATATTTCAAGCTTAGAACAATTGCTTGAAAATAAATATCAAACGGCTCCCGAAACAATTAGTTGTAACTGTGTACCGCTTGAATACCAAATGGATTGTTGTGCGGTAGTAAAGGATGAAAGTCATGAATTATAATTTTGATGAAATTATTGATCGAAGACAAACAAATTCTAGTAAATGGGATGTTAAAGAAAATGAACTGCCATTAACTACGGCGGATATGGATTTTAAAACAGCACCCGAAATTATCAGTGAGCTTAAAGATAAGGTTGCAGCTGGAATTTTTGGTTATGAAAATCCCTCAGAAGATTATTTTGCAGCGGTTAAATCTTGGTTTCATAGTGAACATCAGACCGAAATTCAGCGAGACTGGATGTTGTTTTCCACGGGAGTAATCCCAGCCCTCTCTTCGATCGTCAGACGTTTAACTCACCCGGCAGAAAATGTTGTTGTTCAAAGCCCTGTCTATAATATCTTTTTTAATTCAATCGAGAATAATGGACGTAGAGCTTTAGAAAATAAGTTAATTTATAATCCTGAAACTAGAGAATATCAGATTGATTTTGTTGATCTGAAAAAGAAATTGCAAGAACCTCAGACGACAATGATGATTCTTTGTAACCCGCATAATCCAACTGGAAATGTTTGGTCAAAATCAGAGTTAGAAAAAATTGCAGCTTATTGTAATGAAAATCAGGTTATTTTGGTTAGTGACGAAATTCATGGTGATTTAGTGCTTGAAGGAAATGGTTATACACCGCTTTTTTCAATAGATCCGAGCCTGACTAATCAGGCAATTTCTTTAACTTCTCCAAGTAAGACTTTCAATTTGGCAGCTATTCATGCGGCAACGGTAATTGTTAAAAATCCATTTTTGCGCTATCAGATTGATCGAGGACTTAACAATGACGAGATTGCAGAGCCAAACTTAACGGCGATTCCAGGAACAATTGCAGCCTATCGCTATGGAGCTCCTTGGCTGAAAGAGTTAAAAAGTTATTTGCGAGATAATCGACAATTAGTCGAAGACACTTTAGATAATAAAATAAATGGAATTAAGCTGGTCAATGGTCAAGCAACCTATCTTCTGTGGCTTGACTGCAGCTTAATTAATAAAAGTTCAATCGAAATTGTTGAAGAGATTCGTAATCAAACAGGTTTAATATTGTCACCCGGCAAAATTTATCGAGGCAACGGGGATCACTTTCTTCGGATCAGTATCGCATATCCTCGTAAAGTGTTAAAAGATGCACTAAGTCGGTTAATCCAAGCTATCTAAAAGGTAAGCACCCCTTGGTGCTTATTTTTTTGTATTGTGAAATCGTGTACAATTAAGCTGAAAGCTGGCTGAAAGGAGCCATAGATTAATGATGATATTAGTAGTTTTAGGAATCATTGGATTTCCAATTTTAGTTCTGGTCGAAACAATTTTTGTTACTAACCATTATCGAACCCGGATGGCAAAAGATGATTTAAAAAGGAGAGATTTTGATCATTATTGGTTAGGACGATCGGGCGCAGGGTATATTGGCGTTAAAGGTACTAAGATGATGATTTTTAAAACGCGGGAAAATATAAAGCACTTTAACACAAAAAAACTTTTTGTTTTTACTCAAAAAACAAGAGTTGATTTTAATAATGTTTATCTTCCGCCAACAAAGGTTCAAAGGTATTGGGGAGTGATTCTTCCGCCAGAAGAATTTGATGATTTTACAAACTGGCTTAAAGAAAATCAGATTCCTAATTTTCCAATTGAGCAAGTTCTAAATGACGTGAGAATAGCGTTATCTCAAGCCCAAGCTGGTGAGAAAAATGATAGCGAAAATAAGGACTAGGATCAAACGGATTTAGTTTTAATGCGTAAATAAAAGGTTGACATTTAGTGTAAGCGCATTTATATTTAAGACGTGGTTGGTACCAGAGAACCAGTGAGGTCATCCAAATGCGACAATATAAGATGTCACTATATGAACAGATCATTGATTTATTACAAGATAAAATTACTCGTAAAATGCAGCCTGATGACAAATTGCCGTCAGAGCGCGAGCTTAGTAAAACTTACGGAGTAAGTCGTAATACGATTAGGCTTGCTTTAGATAAACTTTTACGAAGCGGCTACATTTACCGTAAACGCGGGCAGGGGACCTTCGTAGCCAACCAGAAGGAACATTTAGCTGATTTATCAAGTTCTTATAGCTTTACGGAGCAAATGAAATCATTAGGTCGAGTTCCAAATACAGAATTAATCTATTTAGCCTCAATGGAAGCGTCAAAAGTCTTAACAGAAAGTATGAATCTTTCTTTAGGTGCCCCATTGTATAAGTTAAAAAGATTACGTTGTGCAGATGGAATTCCAATGTTGATTGAAAGAACTTTTCTACCGGCGGAGATCTTTCAAGGACTGACTAGTGAACGTCTTGCCAACCATTCTCTGTACAGTGTTATGAAACGCGATTATCAGATTGAGATTGAACGAGCGGATGAATCTTTTTATGCCAGCTTAATTAATCGAAAAGATGCTAAGCGGTTAAATGTACCAAAAGGTTCACCGTGTTTAAATGTTCAACGAATAACTTATGATCGGCAGCATCGAATTGTGGAGTATACAATGAGTGTTGCTCGTGGAGATCAATTCATCTATGAAGTTCATCATGTTAATTCTTAAATGTGATCAACTTTTATGGCATGAATAGTAGTTTGTATTTTGATTCGTTTAACTGAGAAGGAGGTTAAAAGTTTTTAAAATGAACTAATGTTATCGGTGAATAATGAGTTTTTATCTTGTAATAATTTGTTTTTGAAAGTAAATTCTAATTTTTAATGGGGGATAATTAAATGACAATAATTGGTGTTCGAATTGATGGACGTCTAATCCATGGTCAAGTTGCAAATTTGTGGGCCAATAAGTTAAATGTCGGTCGCTTTTTAGTCGTTGACGACGAAGTTGCGGGAAATCAGATTGAAAAAAGCGGCTTGAAACTTGCTACGCCAGCAGGTGTAAGATTAAGTGTTTTACCAGTTGATAAAGCAGCAGATCATATTTTGGCTGGTAAGTATGATGCTCAGCGTTTGTTTATTATTGCGCGCAGACCTCAACCTTTATTACAGTTGATTGAAAAAGGTGTTCCGGTTGAAACTATCAACGTAGGAAATATGTCACAAACTGATGAGACTCGTTCAATAACGAGATCAATTAATGTGGTTGATGATGATGTCGATACCTTTAATAAGATTGCTGAAAAAGGGGTTAAGTTAACCGCTCAAATGGTACCGAGTGACGATTCTCAAGACTTTATGTCTTTGCTTAAGAAAGGGGAGAATAAATAATGCAATGGTGGCAGGTTTTACTTCTTAGTTTATATGCAGGATATGAAATTCTCGATGAATTACAAATTTATTCATCATTAAGTGCTCCAGTTGCTGCCGGTCTTGTATCAGGTCTAGTAATGGGAGATTTAAAGACCGGTCTTTATATCGGTGGTCAAATGCAATTAACCGTTTTAGGTGTTGGTACTTTTGGAGGTGCATCAAGAATTGATGCAACTACCGGAACGGTTTTAGCAACAGCCTTCTCAGTTTCTGTTGCCGGAATGAAACCAGAACAGGCAATTGCGGCAATTGCAGTTCCAGTTGCAAGTTTAATGGTTCAATTGGATGTCCTTGCACGTTTTGCAAATACTTACTTTGAACATCGAATTGATAAGAATATTGAAGATTTTGATTATAAAGCAATTGAAAGAAACTTCTTGTTTGGAGCAGGTCCTTGGGCTCTTTCAAGAATGATTCCAGTATTCTTAGCATTAGCTTTCGGTGGAAAGTTAGTAACTCAGATTGTTGCTTGGTTAAATGGACCTGTTAAATGGTTAGGTGATGGTCTTGCCGTTGCAGGTGCTGCATTACCTGCAGTTGGTTTTGCAATTTTACTTCGTTACTTACCAGTTAAAAAGCATCTTCCTTATTTGATTCTTGGATTTGTACTTACATCGCTTCTTTCAACCGTATTTACTAATATTCAAACATTAGGCGGTGGTGTTCTAGCAGTCAACAAGAAATTTGTAGGAACATTTAATGCATTACCAATGTTAGCAATTGCTATGATTGGCTTAGCGTTAGCTTTGATTAGTTATAGCCGGAATCGTAATAGCGGCGGCGGAGGAACACAATCAACCTCCAATAACTCAGATTCTAGTTCTAATAACACTTCAGACGGGGAGGAAATAGAAGATGACGAACTATAAATTAACCGATGCGGATTTTAAACAGATTAATAAACGAAGCTTGTTTGGTTTCCAGTTAGGCTGGAATTATGAAAGAATGCAGGCTTCAGGTTATCTCTATACAATTCTTCCTCAGTTACGGAAAATTTATGGTGATGGAACTCCGGAACTGAAAGAAATGATGAAGACTCATACACAGTTCTTCAACACTTCTAACTTCTTTAACACGATTATTACTGGTATTGATCTTGCTATTGAAGAAAAAGATGGCATTAGCGGGAAAGATGCTGTTGGTGGTATTAAAGTTGGTTTGATGGGACCATTTGCAGCAATTGGGGATTCAATCTTTGCTTCATTAATTCCAACAATCTTTGGTTCTTTAGCAGCTACTATGGCTAGTAATGGTAACCCGGTTGGTATTTTTATCTGGATCATTGCCCAGATTGCAGTTATGGTTTTCCGTTGGAAACAATTGAGATTTGCTTATAATCGAGGGGTTGAACTTGTTACAACAATGCAAGATCAACTAAATGCAGTTACAGATGCAGCATCTCTACTTGGAGTTTTCATGGTTGGAGCATTGGTTGCAACAATGGTTAATGTGAAAATTGCTCTTGTACCAAAAATTGGGGATGTGCCAACAAATATCCAGAACATTTTAGATACAATTATGCCTGGTATTGTACCGGCAGCTCTTGTAGGATTTATCTATTGGATCCTTGGTAAGAAGGGAATGACTTCAACTAAGGCAATCTGGTTAGTGCTGGTTTTATGTGTTGCTTTATCAGCATTTGGTATCATTTCAAAAGCTCACTAATTTCTAAAATGTAAAGGATTAAATTTTAATGAAACAACTTATTTTAATTAGCCATGGAAACTTTTGTGTTGAATTAAAGAAAAGTGCCGAAATGATCATGGGACCGCAAGAAAATATTCATGCGGTTCCTCTACTGCCTGAAGATGGTCAAGGAGACTTTTTAAATAAATTTAATGAGACTGTTAAAGATATGGATGATTATGTAGTATTTGCTGATTTAATGGGTGGAACACCAGCTAATACGGTCTCAAAAGAAATTATGCGAGGCAAAAAAATTCAGCTTTATGCCGGTGTTAATTTACCAATGGTAATTGAGTTTGTAAACAGTACGATGATTAATCAATCTTCTACGTACGTTGATGTTGCCAAAGATGGCATTGTGAATGTTAACGATGTTATTGCTGGTAATGACGACGATGAAGATGAATAAGTTTTAATTTAGTTAAGGGGCCTGCATTTATTGCAGGTCTTTTTTTAGGAGGAAATATGAAAAAATTTAAAAGTATAACTAAGTCATTGGTCATTACAATGATTCTTGCAATGGGAATAACAGCGGCTCCTACAAATATTTTAGCCAAAGATAATGCAGCTATCAATTATCCTAAATATACAGTTAAGGCTACTGAGAAAAAGGTTCAAAAAACTTTTGGTACAGAAGATCGACTTAATGTAATTGATCGATCAATTTTGTTTAATTACTGGCATAAACCAGATTTTGCACAAACTCAAAAGGCAGGAATTACTGAAAAAAGTAATATTCCTTTAATGGAAAAATTGTATCGGTTAGCTTTAAAAGTTGATCCATTAAATCCTAAATATCTTGATGGTTTGGGATCGGTCTTGATGATGCAGGATGGTAAATCTAATCAAGCAATGCACGCATGGAATTCTGCAGTAGCATCAAAGCCAGGTGATTATTATGCAAAAGCTGCACTTGCTGGTTATTTTCAATATATGATAGATGATCCTGCTTTTAATAATTCGATAAATGATATCGCAAAAGGTGATAGTCAACGCGCATCTCGCTTAAAATATTCATTTGATACATTAACTCATGCTAGAACAATGAAGCTAAATACGAAGAATAGTGAGTTAAAATTAGCTAAAAATGATCCAACTCATTTTATCGTTTTATTAGGTTTCGTTTTAGATGATAAAGGTAAAATTCAGCCGACGTTAAAGCAAAGGCTTAATACAACTTTGAAATTGGCTCAATCTTATCCAAAAGCAAGAATTTTAGTAGCAGGAGGACAATTACCACAAGAACCAAAAGTAGAATCAACGGTTATGAAGAAATGGCTTGTTAAAAAAGGAATTAAATCTTCGCGAATTACCCAAGAAGATCGATCATTAGATACAGTAGAAAATTCATTAAATTCTTCGGCCATTTTAAAAGAAAAAAATGCAAAAACCGTAACATTGGTTACGAGTGCATCTCACATGAGAAGGGCTTGGACTTTGTTTGAAATTGGAGAAAAGATGGCATATTCTGATCAAGACTATCAATACTCAATTGAAAATCTAGTGTCTATTGATGATAAGAAGTTTTTACAGCCAATAACAAAAGCTACTGATGCTAAAAAAATTGTCACTGATTTATTGAGAATTAATGGATATTGGGTTTTACCTGAGATTCAACGTTAACTTCAAAAAAGCTTGTTTTTTAATACATTTTTAGACAATAAAATAGGCCCTGAATAAATTTCAGAGTCTATTTATTTTTAAATCTTATTTGCCTGAATGCTGAATACTTTGAGTTTTAAGAGCTCGTTTTCTTCTAGTATTAAGCCACATTGCGGCAGTTCCAGCAGTTGCAGCTCCTAAGAGACTTAGGGCCGCGGCTTGTGCTTTGTCTTCACCAGTTTGCGGTAATGATGCTTGTTTACTGCTTGAGCCTGGATCATAACTGCTTGATTTTTTATTGCTTGAAGGATCATAAGATGCGCTGCTGCCATTGTTGACACCTGTTTTACCAGGAGCTTTATTAGCTGCAGCATTACTGATACTAGGATCAGTTGCACTTGGATCAGCACTCTTAATCTTACGAAGAGCAATTCGATGAATTGTACCATTTGCTTCAAAGAGCTCTACAGCACTTGGATCAACTAGTTCATAACCAGCTGGGATCCAAGGAGAAACATCAAGGACATCGCCAATCTTACCGGTTCTTTCAATTCTAACACTGTAATCTTTACCATTAATTGTAAATTGGATGTAGTTTTCTACAGTTGTTGCAGCAGTTGTAGATTTCTTGATTTCAACTCGGTAGATTGCTCCATCGCTTGTGAAATTGAAAGCCGCTGATGGATTAACTAATTCATACCCAGCAGGGATAAGTGATGAAAGATTAATTTTATTACCATTTGTACCAGTAACTTTAATTGGTGAACCGAAATTAGTTCCATTAACACTCAGTTGAATCCAATTACTAACGGTTGTTGGAGCAACAGATTTCTTAATTGCAACTCGATGAGTTGTTCCATTAGCTTCAAAACGAATTGTGGTACTCTTGTCAACTAATTCATATCCGGTAGGAATCCAAGAACTAATATCAATTACATCACCTAATTTACCAGATCTTTCAATTCTGACACTATAATCTTGACCATCAATCGTAAATTGAACGTAGTTGCTGACGGTTGCTGGAGTAGTTTTTTGCAGTTCAACACGATAAGTTGCACCTTCTAATCCAAATTTAAGTGAAGTAGATTTGTTAACTAATTCATAACCGCTTGGAATTAACGAGGTTAAGTTAATTACATCATTGATATTACCAGTAACTTTTTGAGGGCTTCCTAGTTCTACTCCGTTAACGGTAAATTGAACGTAGTTATTTACTGATGTTGTAGAGTTAATTTTCTTAATTGCAACTTTATAAACTGTTCCTTCACTGCCCATTGTTAGTGCAGTATTTTTATCAACTAATTCATATCCTGCAGGGATCTTGTCATTAAGAGGAATAGAAACGCCAAGATTGCCGGATAACGTGATTTGGCTGCCAAAGTTATAACCATCAACCGTAAATTGAATGTAGTTAGTAACAGCAGTTGAAGGAGCCGATTTAGCAAGAGTAATATTTTGAACTGCATTATCAGCACCAAATTTAGCTGTTGGAGCGTTATAGCCATTTGGTAAAAGGATTCCTAATTTAATTGGGTCGCCAGTTTTACCGTAAACATCAACTGGAGCACCAAGGTTGCTGCCATCTGGAGCTTTTAATTGAATCGTATTCTTGATTAATGAAGGATCGTTCTTCTTTTGGATGGCAACAGTTTGAACAGTACCATCGGCATTAAATTTAGGAGTTGAGGTAACTTCATAACCACTTGGCAAGTAAGAACTAAGGTCGATATTATCAAATCGATTACCAGAAACACTAACAGAACCGACTTTTTGACCATTAATAGTAATATCTACCGTATTTTTAACGCTGACACCTTTAATTGCAATTTTAACAATTTTGCCATTCGTTGGATCAATCTTGATTGAAGTTGTTTTATCAACTAATTCATATCCAGCAGGAATCTTAGATGATAACTCAACGCTAGAGTTTGGTTCACCATTAACTTTAACCATGCTGCCAAAATCAGTTCCATTAACTGTAAATTGAATGTAGTTATCAACGGCAGTAGAAATCTTTTGGACTGTTATTGTGATAGTAGCGTCAGCCGCACCAATCTTGTGAACTGCGTTTTTATCAGTTAATTCATAACCAGTTGGAATCATAGTTGCTAGGTTAATAACATCATTAGTTTGTCCAGTAACTGTAACAGGTGTGCCAATAACGGTTCCGTCAGCAGTTTGGAATTTAATAGTATTTGTAACATCACCTACTGAAGCAGTCTTTTTCTTTAAAGCAACCTTCTGAATAGTTCCTTCAGCGGCAAATGTAAGAGTAGTATTAGAAACAAGTTCATATCCGTTAGGAATCAGTGAAGTCAAACTAATTGGATCATTAAGTTTTCCTTGAACACTGACAGCAGTTCCAAAATCAGTACCATCAACCGTAAATTGAATCTTATTAGTTACTTGAGTTGCATCTTTAACAACCGAAATTTTTAATTCTGCATCTTGAACGCCAATTCTAACCCCACTTGCGCTGAATAAAACTGAAACTTTCAGTTTATAACCAGCTGGAATTTGTAAGACACTAGTGTCAATCATTGTATTGTAACGATCAGTAATGTCTTGTTGTCCGACAATCGCTTGAGTTGCGTCATCAACAAATTTGATTACATTATGATATTGTTTTCCTTGAACTACAACATTAATTGTTTGACCATTATCAGTCAATTTAACAGTTTTATCAGTTGCTTGAATCCATTCATAGTTTTCTGGTAAAAGGCTGCTGATATCTTGGTTATCATCTTTGTTTCCAGTGAAATCTTTGTGATTTAAGATATTTCCTTCAGAGTCCTTGATATTAACCGTATTAGTTACAACAACAGCCGTTTTCTTAATAGCAATTTTAACAATCTTGCCGTTTGCTGGATCAACTTTTACAACAGCTGTTGGATTAACTAATTCATATCCAGCTGGGACATGAGAAGCAACATTAATATTATCTCCCGGTTCACCATTAACTTTAACCATAGTGCCAAAATCAGTTCCGTTAACTGTAAATTGGATATAGTTATCAACGGCAGTAGAAATCTTTTTGACTTCAATTGTAATCGTTGCATCAGCAGCACCGATCTTATGAGTTGCATTTTTATCAGCTAATTCATAACCAGCAGGAATCATTGTGGCAAGATTGATTACGTCATCAGTTTTACCAGTGACTGTAACAGGTTGACCGATTACTGTACCATCTGAAGTTTGGAACTTAATCGTGTTAGTAACAGTATCAGGCTTAGGAGCACTTTGCTTAATAGCGACCTTTTGGATCGTGCCATCAGCAGCAAAGGTAAGAGCAGTATTAGAAACAAGTTCATAACCATTAGGAATTAAGGAAGTTAAACTAATTGGATCATTAAGTTTACCTTGAACAGGGACAGCTGCTCCAAAATCAGTACCATTAACTGTGAATTGAATCTTATTAGTTACTTGAGTTTCATCTTTAATAACAGCAACTTTAATCTCAGCATTGTCAGCACCAATCTTTAACGTATTGACAATTCCAGCATCTTTAAGCTTATAGCCTGCAGGAATCTGTAAAGCGTCGGTAATCTTAGTGTTATAACGGCCATTGACGTTTTGGGATCCAAGATTAATATTATTATCTTCATCAACAAATGAGATTTTGTTGACATATTGTTTACCTTGAACGGTAATGGTAACAGGTTGGCCGTCATCTGTTAGAGTTACATCTTTGTCAGAAGCCGTGACAAATTCATAATTATCAGGTAAGACGCTAGTGACATCTTTTACAGAATCTTTAGCACCAGTTACACTAGTTTCTTTGATCAAATTACCACTAGGATCATTGAATTTGATGAATTTAGTAACTTGAACTGGATTTGGAGTAGTTACATCAAGTCCAGTATTAATATCTATTTTACGATCATTTTTAGTAGTATCAATGTGAAGGTCTGGTCCAGCATAGCTTCCCTTAAAGATTCCAAGCTTAATTACGTCACCATTTTGACCATAAACATCAAAAGCAGAACCGACATTAGCACCGTTATTTACAAATTGAATTGTATTTTTAGGCGCAGTTGGATCGATTACTTGAAGATCAACACTGACATCACTTCCATCAGCACCAATAGTTGGAGTAGTTGCTATCTTATAACCACTTGGAATGTAATCAGTAAGAACCATATTGTCGCCCTGATTACCAGAAATGTTGACAGGTGTTCCGACATTAGCGCCATTTAACTTGAATTGAACGTGGTTAGTTACATTTGTAATTGGCGCTCCACCCTTAAGTTTAATTGCAACATTGCGCTGAGTGTTAGAAGCATCAACTTTTTGAACTGGATCAACAAGTTCATAACCTTTAGGCATGAAAATACCAAAGTTAATGCTTTCTTGATCAGTACCATAAATATCAACCGGATCACCAATTGAAGCTCTGGTTAATGTTACAAATTGAATCGTGTTCTTAATCAGAGATGGATTATTTTTCTTTTGTAAAACAGCTGATTGAGCTGCTCCTTCGTTACCGAAAGTGAGAGCTGTCTGTAATTCATAACCAGTAGGGATCCAATCAGTAAGGTTAATTGCATCTCCTTTATTACCGGCAACATCAATTGGATCGTTAATTGATTTACCATCAAGAACAAACTGAACCGTATTATTAACATGAACTGGACTTGGCACTGCAACTTTCAGTTTTACTTCATGTTCAGTAGTCGTATCACTAAACTTAATAGCAGTTGAATCAATTAATTCATAACCTGATGGGACAAAAATTTTATAGTTAATATCTGCATCTTTTGCTCCATAAACTTCAATAGCTGTACCGATAACTTGACCGTTAGCCGTGAATTTAATGGTATTAGTAATGTAAGAAGGATCATTAATCTTTTGAAGTTCTACATTTTGGACACTGTTGTTATCACCATATTTTGGTGTTGCAGAAGCCTTATAACCACTTGGCATCCAATCTTTAAGATCAATGTCATCTCCTTTATTACCACTAACTTCAATTGGATCACCAAGATTTACACCGTTAAGTTTAAATTGAATTTTATTTGTTACTTGTACAGGTGTCTGGTTAACATCTTGTCCAGTATTAACGTCAATTTTACGTTCAGTCTTTGAAGCATCAAAGTTGAAAATTGGGACGGTAATACCTGTTGGAGCAAAAATTCCTAGTTGAATTGGAGCACCATCAGTTGCGTACACATCAAAAGCAGAACCTAAATTACTGCCATTTTGGACAAATTGAATTGTGTTTTTAGCTGCATTAGGGTTGATTGCTTCGAGAACTGCGTCAACGTTACTTCCATCAGCACCAATATTTGGAACAGTCGCTACTTTATAACCGCTTGGGATATAGCTGCTTAGGTTCATGGCATCGCCCTGATTACCAGAAATATTAACAGGTGATCCGACATTAGCACCATTTAATTTAAATTGAACGAGGTTGGTAACAGAATTGTTGTTTGTAATATCAAGACCTGATGTAACATCGATTTTACGGTTAGTTTTACTGCTGTCAATGTGAAGATCAGGACCGTTATAAGTACCTTTAAAGATCCCCAACTTAATTACTTCACCGTTTTGGCCGTACACATCAAAAGCAGATCCAACATTGCTGCCATTTTCAACAAATTGAATTGTATTCTTTGGTGCCGCTACATCATTTACTGTGAGTTCTACGTCAACACTGCTGTTATTAGCACCTAATGTAGGCGTAACAGCAACTTTGTAACCACTTGGAATGTAATCAGTAAGATTCATACTGTCGCCCTGATTACCAGAAATGTCAACAGGAGCACCAACATTATTGCCAGCAATCTTGAATTGAACGTGATTCACAACGCTAACAGGACTTTCAGTGATTCTTTGAATTTGAACTTTAACAACTGCTCCGTTATTTGCATCAATTTTTGGTTTTGAATTTTTGTTAACTAATTCATAGCCTGTTGGCAAAATTGAATTTAAACTGATTTCAGAACCCGGGACGCCGCTAACTTCATGAAGTTCACCTTGATCGATAATGTTTCCATTTCCGTCATCAATTGTAAATTGAACATAATTGGTGACGGAAGTAGGGGTGGTTAGTTTGACATTAACACTATGACTAGTAACAGAATCGTCAAAAGTTGGAGCTGCGCCAACCAACTCGTAACCAGCAGGAATTAAACTGTTAAGGTCAATGGGAGCACCTTTTTGACCGCTTACAGTGTATGGACCGCCGACTGTATTTCCGCCTTCATCTTTAAACTCAATTGTATTTTCAATGTTACCAGCAACTGAGGTTTTCTTTAGATTTACGTTAACTGTAGAGCCGTCAGCTGCAAAAACAGGTGCATCTCCATCAATTTCATAGCCGCTTGGAATACTTGCAGTTAATGGAATTTGATCGCCAACTTTACCTGTAACTTTTACTTTGCTGCCAAAATCACTGCCAGAAACTTTAAATTGAACGAAGTTATCAACATGGTTTGTGTCTTTTACAACTGGAACCGAAATAGAAGATCCATCTACTCCAACATTATATTTAGCACCTTCGTTTTTAAGGACATAATTAGTCGGTAAAGTTAGGGTAATTTCTGAGTTGTATCTTGCATTATTTACATCTTGAGTCCCGATAACGGCATTACTTACATCATCAATGAACATTACTTTATTATTTGGAATAACTTTTCCTTGAATATTTAAAGTAATATTTGGCGTTGTATCATTGAAAGTGATAATTTTATCAGCATCGTTAACAAGCTCATAATTTTCAGGAATGAATCGTGAAACGTCTAGGGTTGTACCCTTTTCTCCAGAAACGGGGATTGTTGAGATAACCTTATTTCCAGCTTTAAAACTTACAAAATTGGTAATCTGTTGATTATTAGTTAATGCAACATCACGAGTTGTGGTTGAATTGTCAAAAACAGTATTTGGAACTGCATAACCTTCTGGCATAAAAATTCCAAATTTAATTGGGGCGCCCACTGTTCCATAAACATCAAAAGCAGATCCGACATTGTTGCCGCCGTCTTTAAGTTGAATCGTGTTTTTAACAAGAGACGGGTCATTTATTTTTTCAAGTGCAATTGTCTGGGGCGTTGTTCCATCATTGAATGTTGGTGTCGTTGCAGTTTTATAGCCGCTTGGAATCCAATCAGCTAGATTCATTTCTTTGTTGATTCGTCCAGTTACTTCAACTGGATTGCCAACATTAGCTCCATTAATTGTGAATTGAACTTGATTATTTACTCTTTGAGCATTTGGATCTGAACTAACAGCAACTTTTACTTCCCGTACTTCTTGAGAATAGTTAAAGACGGTGCTGTTATCAACTGGATCATATCCGCTTTGAATGAAGATGCCGTAATTAATTTTTTGACCAACAACTCCGTATACGTCAAAAGCAGCACCGATGGGGGTGTTGTTATTGTCTTTAAATTGAATTGTATTTTTGACAAACGAAGGATCATCAACGGTCACTAATTCAACAGTTTGATTAGCATTGTCTGCTTTAAATGTATAATCATCTGCAAGGGCGTAACCACTTGGAATCCAAGAATCAAGATTAATTGGATCTCCTTCATTACCTGATACGGTAATTTTTCCAAGTTCGGTCCCGTTTAAAGTAAAAGTAATCTTATTGCTGACAACGGCTCGTGGTGTCAATTTATTATGACTTTGAACCTTGTTAGCCGATTTAATAGGAGCAGTCTTTGAAGATTGGTTTTGAGCAGATCGACTCTCGGCTGCTGAAATCGATTTACTACTTTCAACTTTAGAGTTATCTTTTCTTGGAGCTTCCTGATTAGGCTTGCTCTTTGCTTCATTTTGAACAGGATTTTCGTTGTTGGTTTGAACAACATTAGGCTGTTTAAGCTGAACAATAATTGGGGTAGCGTCAGAAGCAGGAGCCGTTATTGTTTGAGTTGGATCAGCAAGCTGCCAATTACCAACTAACTGAGAAACATCATTAGCGATTACTTTGCTAATATCGTTTCCTGGATACGACTTAAAATCATCATTAGTGCTGATAATTTTACCGGCCTCATCTTTATAAATAATAGTATAAGTAACGGTATCAACATTTTTTGATTGTTCAGTATTGACAGATTCTGGCTTTTTTTCAGGATTAGAAACTTGCTGAGAGCTTTCATCACTTAATTGAGAATTTGAATTTTCAGGATTGGCTAAAGCATTATTTGATTTAGTACTTTGGTCTTCTTGTTTTTTAGGAGTTTGAGATTCTGCAAAAACTTGCGCAGCTGGCAATACATTGGTACTTGCCACAGTCAGCATTGTTGCGGAATATAATAAAACCTTAGGTACTTGGTGTTTACGTCTTTTTCTTTTTGGTACGTTGTACATAATATTCTCCTCGAAATAATCTATATAAATCCTTAATCGAATTTAGGATTTCGTCTTAGTTAGCCGTGAGCTAATGAAGATTTTTCTTATACCCATTTAGTATAATCTCAAAATGAAAAAATTTAGTGCATATTTTTATAATAATTTTTATATATTTATCGAAAATTAGAATAAAAAAATCTCTTTAAGCTTAAAAAATACAGCTAAAGAGATTTTAGTTTATTTACGATAAGGAGTTAAAACTCTTTGATTCTTTCTAACTCTTCTTTTCTTTGAAGACATCCAGGCTGCGGCAGCGCTAGCACTAGTAACGCTTATTAAACCTAAAGCAACAGTATTTGACTTTTTGTCCCCTAATTGCGGTAAGGTCCCGTATTTTGTAGCAGTACCAACTTTTGAAACAGGTTTTGCAGTATGAACTTTTGTTGTCGCACCGGGGTCTAAAGGATCACTGGCAATTTGCTTTAATTCTACTTCATGAGTAGCATTATCAATTCCAAAAGTAATAACAGCTGTTTTGTCAGTTAATTCATAGCCCGATGGAATGTAAGGCGTAATATTGATTTTAGAACCAGTATTACCGCTGAATTTGATTGGTTTTCCTAAAGCAGTTCCGTTTAGAGTAAATTGAACACTATTAGTAACTGTTGTGGGTGCAGTAACTTTAGCAGCAGTTTTAACAATTGCAATCTTATGAACAGTTCCATCAGCACTAAATAAAGTATGTGCTGCTTTATTGGCAATTTCATAACCTTCAGGAATCCAAGGCGTAATATCGATTGGATCACCAATTTTTCCAGTTCGTTCAATTTTAACACTGTAGTTTTTGCCGTTAATTGTGAATTGAATGTAATTATTTACGGTTACAGGTGCAGTTTTAATTTTTTGAATAGCGATCCGATGGGTAGTTCCATCAAGTCCAAATTTAGCTCCATTATTGTTGTCTACTAACTCGTAACCAGCAGGAATTAAGGATTTAAGATTGATCATATCACCAATAAATCCATTAATATTTTTAGCAGAACCGAAATTTAAGCCGTTAACTGTAAATTGAATATAGTTGGTAATTGGTTTTGCAGATTCAATCTTCTTAAGAGCAATTTTGTGGATCGTACCGTCAGATTCAAAATTAGCAGCAGTGTTTTTATCTGCTAGTTCATATCCCGATGGGATCAGAGAAGAAATATTAATATTGGTTCCAAAGTTACCAGTAACTTTATTTTTTTCACCAAAGTTTGTTCCATTAATAGTAAATTGAATGTAGTTGGTAAGAACGGCTGAAACAACTTTTTTCTTAAGTTTAACTGAACGTAAAGTGCCGTCTAAATCAATTGCAACAATTGGATTAACACCATCATCAAGTTCATATCCATCTGGCAAAATAGAACGTAAATCAATAGTGTTCCCAATTAAACCGCTGATTTTTACTTTACTTCCAATATTAATTCCATCAACTGTAAATTGGAAATAATTATTAACAGGACTTGGGTTTGGAGTCGGTATAGGTGTAGGACTTGGAGTAGGAGTAGGGACAGGGCTTGGATTTGGAGTCGGTGAAGGAATTGGAGATGGATTTGGCGTCGGGCTAGGTTGAGGACTTGAATTTTTAACAACAAGTACTTCAAGAGTGCTAGTATCTTTGAATTTTAAAGTTGTTTTTACTGAAGAATCTTTTAAAGAATAATTTGCAGGTAAATTACTAGTAATCGCATTACCAACAAGGCGTCCATAACGGCCTTTTAAAGGATCAATAGTTTTAACAATTGAACCGTTAGTGTCATCTTTATAGTTAAGAACGTAATTTTTCTCTTTACCTCTTAATTTAATGTTAAAGGCAGAATTGTCTGCACCCATTAATAAGGCAGCTTGAGAAGGATCTAATTCATAGTTAGAGTTAGGGATCTTACTAGTTAAAGTTGCAGTAGTAATAGGGTCGCCAAGAGCGCCTTCAACAAAAATACTATTGTGTGTTCCGACAGCGTTATTGTCTTCGTCAACATAATTAAGATAGTTTTTGATATTTAACGGGGTATTCTTTTTAACCTCAACTTCAATTGTACTGTTACCTAAGAACTTCAAAGTCGTAGTAACTGAAGGGTCATTTAAAGAATAATCTGCAGGCATATTATCAGTAATTGCATTACCAATAAGACGACCATAACGGCCCGTTAAAGGATTAACAGTTTTCACGACTGAATTATCAGAAATATCTTTATATTGTAGAGTATAAGTTTTCGGTTTACCTATTAATTTAACATTAAGAGAAGAACCATCTGCTCCCATTAATAAGGCAGCTTGAGAAGGATCTAATTCATAATTAGAGTTAGGGATCTTACTAGTTAAAGTTGCAGTAGTAATAGGGTCGCCAAGAGCGCCTTCAACAAAAATACTATTGTGTGTTCCGACAGCGTTATTGTCTTCGTCAACATAATTAAGATAGTTTTTGATATTTAACGGGGTATTCTTTTTAACCTCAACTTCAATTGTACTGTTACCTAAGAACTTCAAAGTCGTAGTAACTGAAGGGTCATTTAAAGAATAATCTGCAGGCATATTATCAGTAATTGCATTACCAACAAGACGACCATAACGGCCCACTAAAGGATTAACAGTTTTAACGATTGAATTATCAGAAATATCTTTGTATTTAAGAACGTAATTGGATTCCTTACCCTTTAATTTAACAGTTAGAGCAGAACCATCCGCACCTATAAAGAAGGGAGGTTGGGAAAGATCTAATTCATAGTGAGAATCAGGAATTTTACTTCTTAATGTTGTGGTAGTGATAGCGTCTCCAGCAGTACCTTCAACAAAAATACTATTATGTGTTCCAACTGCGTTATTGTCTTCATCTACGTAGTTAAGATAGTTTTTGACATTTGAAAGTGGTGTTTTTTCAAGAGTCACTTGAAAAATGTGCCCATCAGTTGCTGCTATATTTAAAGTAGGATTAGGAGTAGGCAATTGATAACCTGTTGGGGGTGTAATAGTAATTGGACTATTCGGATAGCCGGTTATACTTTGAGTGGAAGGACTCCCGTTTTGATCAAGAATAGGACTTCCGTTAAAATAAAATTCTATCGTATTATCGAATTTTCTTGTTATGTTTACAACGTGGCTAGTAACCGTTTTGTTAAATGACAAAGCAGGAGCATTTTGTATCAATTCCCAATCATGAACTTGCCCAATATCTTTTGGAAGACTGCTTAAGAGAGGATTAACATTAATGTTGGTTCCAGCTTTACCAGAAACTTCAACATTAGAAGCTATCATCCGGTTATTAAAATCAAAAGACAGATAATTTTTAATATTTTTTTCTTTGACGTAGATTGTAAGAGGATTAGTGTCAGTCGTATTGTCATTGTTAAAATTCGGTAAAGTACCATCCAGATCATAGCCTGTTGGCAGAGTAATTAAGCTACTAGAAATCTGTGTACCAAATAACCCACTAACTGATTGAGGTGAACCAAAATTTTTACTTGGATCGTCACTATCAACAAATTTAATGTAGTTAGTTACGTTTTTAGGCTTTACATTGATATATTTGTCAGCGTTGTTTTCACCGAATTGAAGAAAAGGAAAAGTTCCATCTAATTCATATCCGTTAGGTATTTGGAGATCAGTTTGCTTAATTGTATTACCTTTACCGCCCTCAAGATTTTGAGTCCCAACTTCTTGACCAGCATTTCTATAATGAATTTTGTTAGTTACTTTATTGGTTATATAAACAGTTTGGGGTGCATTTTCAACGGAGTTAATTGTGACATTACCGTGATTGCTGCCAAATATTACGTAGTCTGACGGAATAAAACTTAAGATATTTTGTGCAGGATCATCATCCCAGCCCCAAATGTCATGGGTAGAAATTAAAGTATTGTCAATCAATTTAAATTGAAGAATGTTTTTGTATTCAGTTCGAAGTTTAAGAATTTGAGTAGTACCAGAAACAGTATCATTGTAGGTAAAACCAGTATCACCAAGGAATCGAAAACGTCCGCTATAGATCCCTGGAATATCAGCATTAGTTAGCGATTGGTTAGGTCCCAGTTCTTTATCAAACTCCATAGTAAGATCATTGCCATTGCGGTCTTTTAGAGGATTTCCATTAAGATCTTTGCCGATAAAATGAAATTTCATAACAGTTTTTCTCAGCTGAACTCTTAATGTTCCTCCTTCAGCGGGTAATGTCACATTGCCTAAATTGGTTTTTAATGCGTAACCGGCTGGAACAATTGAATTTAGATCACTAGATAGAATAGTACTTCCAGGACCAGAATCGCTTGAAAAGGGTTTTGTGTCAACGTGACTGCCATCAAGAAAGTTAACGAATTCGATAAAGTAAGAATGAGCACCCTGAGGGCTAATATTTCCTCTAGGTTTAATTGAATTTGGTAGTTTATTGTTATTTTGGGCAGATTTATTTTGTTGTATCTGTGGCTTTATTTGAGTTTTAGGATTGTTGGCAGCAACTTGAGTTTTGTTTTTATCATCTACGGTAATATTTTTTGCTGATTGACTTGCTGCGGTATTTTGAGATAAATTTCCGTTATCTTTATTTTCACTGTTATTTTGCTCAGGCACTTGCGTGTCAGCAAAAACATTAACAGCTGGTGCGGCGTAACTGCCGACAACTGATAATAAAGTTGAGGAATATAAGAATACTTTTGGTAAACCATGCAACCTTCTTCTTCTCTTTGGTATATAAATCATTAATATTTCTCCTCTAATAAATAAATTACATCAAATCTTCTCTTTACAATCCTTGCATTGCTTTAATTTGCCATTAACATTATTTACTAAGTTATGGTAATTTTTAGAAGACAATTCACTAATATAAATTATAATTAATTGTAAACCAAATCAAGTTCAAAAAATAAAAAATTAAAACTAATTTTTGAATTTACTTAATCTTAAATTTTTTGGCATGCTGAGCAAGGTATTTAGTAGTTAGACTTTCTGGTTTTTTAATTAAGTCGAGCGGATTACCGCAAGCAACAATTTTCCCTCCGTCATCTCCGCCTTTTGGACCGAGGTCAATCATATAATCAGCATTAATCATTAAATCTAAGTCGTGAGTAATGATAATAATTGTGGCACCATTGCAGCGCAGGCGGTCAATGATTGTCAGTAGAGTTTGAACATCGAGCGGATGAAGACCGATGGTTGGTTCATCAAAAACGAATAACGTTTCGCGTTGCTTCTTACTTAAATGCTTTACTAACTTTAATCTTTGAGCTTCACCGCCTGAAAGAGTGGGAGTACTTTCTCCAAGATGAAGATATGATAGACCAACTTGTTGTAGTAAATGAAGTTCCCGCTCAATATTTGGAATTTCTTTAAACACATTTAAAGCTTCATAAACTGACATATTTAATAAATCTACAATAGAATATCCATGCCATTTAATTGCTTGAATTTCTGGTTTGAAGCGATCACCGTGACAAGTAGGGCAGATTTCCTGCATATCAGCTAAGAATTGGATATCAAGATTAATAGTACCGACTCCTCCGCATTGCGGGCAAGCGCCAGCTTTATTATTATAAGAAAAATTACTAATTGTGTACTTGCGCTTTTTAGATTCAGGCAGCCTTGCAAAAAGTTGGCGGAGATTATCCATGATTTTGGTATAAGTTGCAACAGTCGAGCGGGTATTCTTGCCGACTGGACTAGCATCAACGCTAACAACATCTTTTAAACTGGTTGTTAAATTGGCAATCTGTGAAGGCATTTTCTGTTTTTGTTTTTTTGCTTTAATTGCTGGGACCAAAGAATCGATAATGAGGCTGGTTTTGCCGGCACCAGAAAATCCAGTAACGGCAGTAACTTGTTCGTTGGGAATTTTGATCGAAACGTGGTGAAGATTATAATAGTTGTTAATTTTTAAAGTAGTAAATTCATTGGTCGGATTTTTAACAGGATGCTTTTTGGCAACGATATTTGCAGTTCCTGAAATAAATGGTCCGATTTTTGACTGAGCATTATTTGTTAATTGTTTTGGAGTTCCAGCAGCAATAATTTGTCCGCCGTTTTCTCCTGATCCCGGTCCAATCTCAATTACCCAGTCAGCTGCAGCTATGATATCCACCTCATGATCAACCACAACTAAAGAATTTCCTTGAGCGATTAATTCTTTAAACACATTTAAGAGACCTCTAATGTTGTCTGGATGTAAACCAATTGAAGGCTCATCTAGGACGTAAAGGACACCGGTGGTTTCAGTCCTAAGAGTTCTTGCTAATTGAATTCGCTGAAGTTCTCCGGTGGATAAGCTATTTCCATTACGGTTTAAATTTAGGTAATCAAGACCCAATTCCAAAAGCGGACTCAAATCATCATTAAATTCAGTGAAAAGGTTATTTGCCAATTTCTTCATGTTTTCAGGCAGTTCTTTTTTTACTTTATCTTCCCAATCTCTTAATTGTGCTAATTCAAGGTTGGCAACTTGAGCAATATTAAGACCTGCTGCTTGAGTTGATAAGAGTTCAGGATTTAGGCGAGAGCCATGACAGACTGGACAGGTTGAAAAGTGAAAAAATTTATTAATTCTGGCAATGGAACGTTCATTTGTTAAAGTTTTTAATGAATCGTAGACCGCATTATAAGCGCTTTCATAGAGGGCATTATCCATATGAAACACTCTGCCGTTAGCACTAGGGATATCTACGGGAAGATGTTTTCTTTCTCCATGCATGACGATATTTTTCTCTTTAGCGCTTAGGTCTTTGTAGGGAATATCAATTTTAACACCCATTGCAGCAGCAACTGTTGGCATGAAATTTCGTCCTGGTAGGTGCCAAGAACCAACCGCACCATCTTTAATTGAAAGATTTTCGTCGGTGATTAGTAAATCTTCATTTAAAGTTCTAACAACACCTAACCCGTGACATTCGGGACAGGCACCCGCAGAATTAAAGGCATAATCTTCAGCACCTTTAGCCATGAATTTGACCTTACAGGTAGGACAAACGATTAAACCCATCTCATCACCTTGGACATCCATGGCTTGAGAAATTTTTAGGGTTGGTTTTAATCGATGACCATTGGGACAAACAACGGAACCTAGACGCGAAAAAATCAAACGGACTAGATTAAACACTTCAGTTAAAGAACCAACCGTTGATCTTTCGGAGGGAATAGTCGGTCTTTGCCGCAAAGCTAAAGCAGAAGGAATATGTTTAACCGATTCAACATCAGAGTGACGGCTTTGACCGATTCTTCTGCGGGTATACGTTGAAAGTGCTTCTAAATAACGACGTGATCCTTCATTATATAAGATCCCCATTGCAAGGGAACTTTTTCCCGAACCAGAAAGTCCAGAAATTGCAACGAATTGGTTTAAAGGAATATTGACGTCAATATCTTTTAAGTTATTGACCTTTGCACCAACGACTTCAATTTGATCAATCTTGGGATTCATTTTCTGCCTCGTAAAGATCTTTTTGAGCTTGCCAGTAAGCACGATCATCTTCAGTGATTGGACGCAGCACATGACATGGATTACCAACTGCAATTACGTTATCAGGGATATTTTTGGTCACAACCGAACCTGATCCGATTACTACATTATTGCCAATCGCGACACCCGGATTGACGACAGTATTACCACCAATCCAAACATCATTGCCGATTGTAATTGGATATCCATATTCAAGACCTTCGCTGCGAATTGCAGCATCAAGGGGGTGACCGGCGGTATAGAGTCCAACTCGAGGTCCCAAGAGGACATTATCACCAATCGTGATGGGGGCGATATCTAAGAAAATACAGTCGTAATTAGCATAGAAGTTAGCACCAATTGTGGTGTGAGCTCCATAATCGGTGTGAAAAGGCGGACGGATATATGCGTGCTCACCGTAGGATTTAAAAAGTTTTTGTAGTAATTGAGTTTGAAACTCACGGTCAAACTCAGTTGATTCATTAAACTGTCGAGTAAGCACTTTTGCCCGGTCTGAACGTTCACAAGCAATTGGATCAATTCCAGCCCGGTATAATTTGCCATTTAACATATTTTCTAATTCTTTTCCCAAAATAAGACTCCTAAAATTTAATGTTTTAATATATTATGAACTATATTAGAACGTGAGTAAAAGTTTATTCTTAATCCATATAATGGAAGAAAGCGGGAAAAATGTTAAAAACTAAATCATATCTTGATGGCAACTCTGTGATGGTGGAATTACCAAAAGTAAATGGACAGCAACCCCCAGTAGATCAGGAATATAAGGTAATTTATTTTGAGGATGGGTCGATAGTTTTACAGCCAAAATTAAAAGACCCTTTTAAGGATCTTCATGATGGCGAGTATTATGAAGCAGATGAGTGGGAAGAAATTAATCCTTTAGGAAATGAGTTATTGTAATGAGTGAAGAAAAAAATTATATTCCTGAAAAAGGTGACATTGTGTGGATTAATTTCGACCCTTCTACGGGCAAAGAAATTGAAAAAAGAAGACCAGGATTAGTTGTTTCTCGTTATGAATTTAATCGAACGACTCTTTTTGCAATTATTTGTCCAATTACGACAACGATTAAAGATCAGGCCAACCGTTATTTGCTGCCGGATGAAATTCAAACTGCCGGACAGGTGATAATTTCACAGCTTAAGTCGTTAGATTTTCAAAAAAGGGAATTACAGTATATTGAAAAGCTGCCAGACTATGATGTTTCTCAAATTGAAGAAGTAATTGAATATATTTTCTAAAGGAGCAGTAAATGTGTGAAATTTGTCACCGCATCGATCAGATCAAATCAGGAACGAATAAATATTTAGTGCGGGAGCTAAACACGGGTTATGTAGTGATTGGAGATCACCAATATTTTAAAGGCTATACTTTATTTTTGTTTAAAGAACATCAAACCGAACTTTTTCATTTGCCAAAAGCTCAAAAGTTAGAGTTTCTAAATGAGATGTCATTAGTTGCTGAGGCTTGCAGCAAAGCTTTTAATGCCGATAAAATTAATTATGAACTTTTAGGCAATGGGGACACTCATCTGCATTGGCATTTATTTGCGCGGCGTAAAGGAGATCTATCACTTTCAAATTCAGATGTTTGGCCTTTTTTTAAGCAAGTTGAAAGAAATAATCCAGCTTCTTCGGGGCCAGTGTGGTGGCTAAATCCAGAGATAATGTATGCTGAAGATAATGAACCCAATGATGATGAATTATCAGAGATGAAAAATCAGCTTAATTTAGCACTCGATGAAGTTTTAAAGCAAGAAAAAACTCTCAGTTAAGCTTGAGAGTTTAGTAATTCGTTTAAAGTTTTTTGATCAATCATGCCGGTTGTTGCACCAAGGCTTTCAGTATTTTTACCGCCAGTAATATTACCACACATGACACATTTTGAAATTGGATAATCATTGGCGAGCCCGTAAACGAAGCCTCCGACAAAAGCATCTCCGGCACCGGTCGTATCGACAACGTTAAGACCATGAAGAGCAGGAACCAGATATTGTTTATTGTCTTTTGTGTAAGAAGCACCGAGGCTGCCTTGAGTTGTAATAATTTTATTTAAATCTAGATTTTGATTTTCTTTTAAAATCAAAGCAGCTTCTGTTTCATTAGGCAAGAGATAATCGACATAAGGTAAAATGCGAGTTTCAAATTTATCAACGGGAGCTGGATTAAGAATTACAGTTTTGCCGTGCTCGTGCCCCCATTTAGCAACTGCAAAGTTAAGACTGGGGGCAATTTCACATTGTAAAAGAATTAAATCAAACTCAGCTAATTGGTTTTGAATTTGCTGCTCGTATTCTGGAGTTGATTCCATGTTACAGCCGGAAAAAACCATAATTCGATTGTCTTGTTGGAAATTAATAATTGTGGCAAAGCCAGAGTGAAGATTGGAATGAGCGATTACAACGGGCAGGTTTTCTTTTTTGAAATTATTTTCCATTTTCTGTCCGTTGTCATCTTTTCCTAAACGAGCAAAAAATTTAACATCCCCACCCAGTCTTTTGACAGCAACTGCTTGATTGGCTCCTTTACCGCCGAAAGTATATTGGTAATTTTTACCGAGAACGGTTTCGCCAACCTCTGGGAAGCGGTCTAACGTGAGCATTAAATCCATATTGGCACTGCCGACCACTGCAATTTTTTTCATTTTAAGTGCTCCTATTCGTTATTTAAGATCAATATAACAAACAAGGTTATGCGAAACAACTTCAAAAATTTAACTTAACTATTTAGTAACTATTTGATTACGCAAAAGAATAATGAACAAGGTTATTACAAGGACGCCAACTCCTCCATAAGGTAAAGTTCCAACTCCCCATTTTCCCAGTAAGATTCCGCCTATTGTGGTACCGAGGGTTGTTCCGACATTTCCTAAAGAAATAAAGAGCCCATTAGCTAGGTTTAAGGCTTCAGGAATGGCTGAAGAAATTAAATATTGTTGAATGTTGTTGCCAATGCCATAAACGGCGCCCCATACTAAAACCAGAATCAGCATTAAAATCCAATTTTTGCTTAAAAGCGGGTCAAGCACATAAATTGTCCCTAATACAAAAGGGAAAAGGATCATAAATTTCTGTGGAAAATTTCCAAGACCAAATCCAGCAATTAAATTACCGAGAACACTTGTAATACCAAAAGCAAAAAGCGCAGTACTTAACTGATTAGCATTAAAATGAGCCACTTGGCTTAGATAATCAGAGATGTAGCTATAAACCAGGGCAAGTGAAGTTTCAACAGCAATAGTTCCAGCACCTGAAAGCCAAAGAGATCGTTTTTTAATTACTGATTTTAAAGATATTCTTTTTCCTGATGAGCGCTTAATAGTTTTCTTTGGTAAAACTATGGTGTTTAAAATTACGGCTAAAAGACTTACTAGCGCGAAAAAATACATTGCAGCGCTATAAGATAGATGATTAGCAATGATCGTGGCGATAGGAGTTCCAAGGACCATGCCGGAAGATACGCCAATCATAACGCGAGATACAGCTTTAGGTGAATCTTTAGGAGCAACGGAACTGCTTGCTAAAGTTAAAGCATAGGAACAATATACCGGATGAAAAACTGCTGGAATTAGACGGGCAATAATAGCAATTGTGAAATTACTAGCAATTGCTGATAAACAATTTGCCAAAACAAAAATCCAGAGAGTTAACAGAAGAATTTTTTTGGTTTCAAATCTGCTAAGAATAACGGGCATAATTGGACCAGAAATTGCAATTACGATTGCAAATAAACTTACGAGTAATCCTGCATCCGAAATGCTAACGCCAAAATGGTGTGCAATAACGGGTAAAATTCCAACAATTCCGACTTCAGTATTTAAAATACTAAAAGTTCCAAAGGCTAAAGTGAAAATTAACAACTTTTTTGGCTTCAAAATAATCTAAGACTCCTTATGTTTTTGTTGTTAACATCTTAGCTAACGATTTCTTCAATGTTAAATGCTTATAAGTAGTTGAAAACGATACTTATTTGGCATAATATGTTGCTGTGAAGGAAAGGATTTTTAATGGAGACAAGGATTTTAGAATATTTTTTAAAGGTGGCACAACTAGGTAATGTTTCAAAAGCAGCCCGTGAGTTACATGTAACTCAGCCCAATCTAAGCCGGCAAATTCAAAAATTAGAAGAAGAATTGAAAGTGCAGCTTTTTGATCGGCAAAATAGAATGATGATTTTGACGAGTGCAGGTATAATTTTTCAAGAAAGAGCCAAGCAGATTGTTGATTTAACAAAAAAGGCAGCTCATGATGTGCTGCCAGAAGATGATTTACGGGGAGAAATTGCAATTGGTTGTGTTGAGTCAAAGATCGACAGTTTCTTAAGCAAAGCGATGATGTCCTTTAGGGATAAAGCTCCGCATGTGCAATTTGCATTATATGATGCAGATTGTGACGATATTAGAGAAAAAATTGATCGCGGAATCCTTGATTTAGGATTTTTGTTAGCACCCGTCGAAGTTGCAAAGTATGAATTTATTAATTTAGAAATTGAAGATTATTGGGGCATCGTAGTTCCTAGCTCAAACCCGTTGACTCAGAAAAAGGAAATTAATTTAACCGAACTAAGTTATCTGCCTTTAATTGTCCCAAGACGAACAATAGTCAAAGATGAAATTATGTCTTGGCTGCAGGAGCCTGAGCGTGAATTAAATATTGTAGGATCTCAGAATTTGGTTAGCAATTCTTTGCCGCTTGTAAAGTTGGGCTGGGGCTTTGTAATGTGTTCTGCCGGATCTTATCTTGCTCGGCCAGTGGATGGTCTAACTTTTATTCCTATTACTCCGCGAAAAGAAATTGAGCATCTTTTGGCTTGGCGGAAAAATTTTGTAATGACACCAATAGTTAGAGCCTTTGTAGATTTTATTAAACAAAATTATAAATCTTTAAAACAAGATTGAAAGCCTTTTCTTTTTGCGTTTTAATTAAAGTATCATAGGAGGTAGGTAAGATGTTAGATTATACAAAAGATTATGAACAGGCTGATGAAGAATCAGCAGTTTTACAAGCTGCATCACCAGAAGAAATGGCGAAATTTGGTGAATTAGTCCATACTACGATGAAGCCAGGAGCATTAGATACCAAAACAAAAGAAATGGTTGCATTAGGCATTGCCGTGGCAGTTCGCTGTGAAGGCTGTATCAGAGGACATGTAAAAAACAGTTTAGAAAACGGCGCTACAATTGAAGAATTAGCAGATGTGGTTAACGTTGCAATTCTGATGGGTGGTGGTCCTTCAACAGTATACGGTGCTAAGGCATTATCAATTGCTAAATATTTACAAGATCAAAAATAAAGAACGTTTTACTCTAAGCGTTCTTTTTCTTTAAGACTTAACCCTTTAAGAGCGGGAATTGAAAACATCACACAAAGACTAGCAATGTAAAGGATTGAAAGAAATCCCATCGTAACCGTCAGATTCGAGTGGTCCATTAGAAATCCGATGACTACTGAAGAAAATCCGCCGATTGCGCGGCCAACATTGACGATTAAATTATTAGCAGTCGCTCTAATATGAGTAGGATATAGTTGAGAAATGATTGCACCGTAGCCGCCAAACATTCCGTTTGAGAAAAATCCTAAAACAGCACCCGCTAAAATTAAGGTGATTTCATTATTTGCCAGCGTGATTAAAAATACTGATAATGCAGAACCGATTAAGAAAATGCTGTATGCCATTCTTGGACCAATCCGATCGAGAATAGTTCCAAAAACCATCATCCCGATTGACATTCCAATGATGGTAGAAATCATCCAAATCGAAGAACCAGAGACATTAATATGCAGCTGTTTTTGCATAATTGAAGGAAGCCAGTTCATTAAGCCGAAATATCCAGCAATCTGAACGATTACCATAAACATGAGGGCAATAGTTTGATAAGCTTGTCTGCCGGTGGTAAACAATTCGCTCAGACTAATTTTTTCTTTACCTTCGTCCGATTCTTTACTTGCTAGAAACTCGGGACTCTCCTGTAAGTTATGACGAACCATAAAGGCAAGAACTACTGGCAGCAATCCAACTAAGAATAGAGCATTCCAGCCAAATCTAGGAATAATAATTGCAGCCATGACTGCGGCAAAAATTGCACCGACTTGGCCGCCAATCGCAGCAACACTAGTAATTCGTCCCACTTTATTTTGCGGAAAGTTCTCAGCAATTAAAGCAATTCCGACTCCATACTCACCGCCAGCACCGATTCCTGCAATAAAACGAAGAATATAAATTACCCAAATGTTTTTTGCAAAATACATTCCAGCGGTCGCGAAGGCAAAAATAAAGATCGTATGGGAAAAGGTTTTGACCCTTCCAATACGATCTCCAATTAAACCAAAAATAACGCCGCCAACCAACATTCCTAGGTTGGTGATTGATGAGATAAGACCTGCTGCAGCACCACTGATCCCGAGCGTTGCGATGATAGGCGTAAGAGCAAATGACAAAAACATGATATCCATATTTTCTAAAGCAAAGCCCGCACTAGTTGACAGAACTGTCTGCCGTTGGTTGCGGGAAGTTTGTTGATGATCCATATCAACCCTCCAAATATTTTAAGTTTAATTGGCATCCTGCGCAGATTGCACTGCGAAAAATTTTACCACAAAAAAATTACGGCGCAAGTATTTTTTTTACTTGACCAAGCTTAATTAGTAGCGTAACCTTGATAAAAATAAAAACACTTTTGGAAGAACCCGTGTGGTCAAAAGTGTTATTAACTTGTTAAGAACTTGACACGGGCGGTCATAGTTCTTTTTTTGTGCGGAGGGAAAATGAAAAAGCCAGTAATTATCGCACTAGATTTTGTTAGTGCAGAGAAGGTTTATGAATTTTTAGAGCCTTTTTCTAAAGAGAGAGATTTGTGGGTCAAAGTTGGGATGGAGTTATTTTATGGCGAAGGTCCAGCGCTTATAACTAATTTAAGAAAACGGGGGCTGCATGTTTTTCTTGATTTAAAACTTTATGATATTCCGCACACGGTAAATCAAGCGATGAAACAGATTGGCCGCTTAGGAGTTGAAATGACAACAGTTACGGGTCTTGGTGGAGCTCAGATGATTCAAGCTGCTAAAGATGGCTTATTATCAGGAGCTAGTGAAGCAGGCATTGTAACTCCTAAACTTCTGGCAATTACTCAGCTGACCTCGATGACTGAAGTTGCGATGCATGAAACATTACAAAATGATCAGTACACGATGGTTCAGTCGGTGGACCACTTAGCCCAGTTAGCAGCTAACAATGGGGCAGATGGGGTCATTAGTTCTGCGCTGGAAGCAAAATCGATCCACGAGCGCACTTCAAGAGAATTTTTAACGATTAATCCGGGGATTCGACTCGAAAGTGATGCTAAAGATGATCAGGCACGAGTGGTAACTCCTGCAAAAGCTGCAGAATTAGGAAGTAATGGGATTGTAGTTGGGCGTTCGATTACTCAAGCTAGTGATCCGCTTAGAGCGTACAAACAAGTAAAATTAGAATTTAAAGGAGACTCAGACAATAATGGAAATTGAACAACAAATTGCAAAAGATCTTTTGGACATTAAAGCCGTAACCCTATCGCCTGATGAACCATTTCAGTGGGTGAGCGGGATTAAAGCACCAATTTATACAGATAATCGCCTGACCATTGGCTATCCTGAAATTCGTCTCCACATTACAAGCGGCCTTGCACGTTTAATTATGCAAAAGTATCCAACAGTCAGTGCAATTGGCGGCGTTGTAACAGCCGGGATTCCCCATGCTGCTAGTGTGGCCGATCGATTAGGGCTGCCGCTTTGTTACGTTAGATCACAGCCTAAAGATCATGGTAAAGGAAAACAAGTAGAAGGTTACCTCGATAAAAATGCAAAAGTTGTTCTAATCGATGATTTGATTTCTACCGGCGGCAGCGTTTTAAAAGCGGCAGAGGCATTACAAAAAGAAGGATTTGAAGTATTAGGCGTTGCAGCCATTTTTACTTATGAGCTGCCAGCTGGCAGTGACAATTTTAAAAAGGCTGGTTTACCGCTAGTAACTTTAACTAATTATTCAGCTTTAATTGAACAGGCTGAGAGGTCAAATATTTTGACATCAGATGAAAAAGAAGATCTCCTTACTTGGCGCAAAGATCCATGGGGCTGGCGTTAATAAAATGAAAAATATTTAATCTGTTTGAAATTTCAGACAGATTTTTTCATATTTATAACATATATCCTTAACCAAAAGTAGTGTATGATATCACTACGATGGAGGAAAGATATTGTTGAAGCAATTTAATAAAATTTCAGACTGGACAATTCAATTAAATCATAAAATTTGTACATTTAGGCCGTATCAGGCGATCATTCAGACTTTTTCAACACTTTTTCCTTTCATTTTATTAGGTGCGTTTATGAAATATATCCATCAAGCAGTTTTCACTCATGATGGATTCTTTTCTAATATTTATCACATTGATCAGTGGTTTCCGATGTATCGGCAAGTAGGCATAATTCTTAATGGGCTTGAACTGATAACCGTCAGTATGACAGCATTGGTTGCTAGTCTATTCGCCGCTAAATATTTAGCCAAACGCTTTAAGGATGACGAGGATGTAGTTGGCATCTGCGGCCTTTTGGTAACTTTTCTGCTTAATTTTAATTACGGGATGTTAGAAAATCCAATGGGAGATAATCGAAGTCTTTTGTATTTTAATAACTTTGATTTTAGATATGTTTTTATCGGGATTTTAACTGGAATTATTGTAGCTTATTGGTATCACGGATTAGTTTGGGTTAGAAAGCATATTTGGAAAAATTATCAGCACGAGAATGGTTTTGTTGAACGGGGAGTAAAAGCTATTTTGCCCGTGACAATTATTTTAATTGTGATGGCATTAGTAAGTTTTGCTTTAAATATTTCACCCCAAAAGAACTTGACTAATTTCCTTAGTAACTTGCTTGGCATTCCAGTATCCAAATTCAAGCATACGATGATATTTATTTATTTTATTTCCCTCGTTAATGGAATATTCTCATTTATTGGTTTATCTGGATCTTTAAGCTCAATTACGATGGGAATAAATAGTCAGGCAAGTACTGCCAATTTAGATTACGCGCTAGCCCATAAAGATTTATTTAAAGTTCCGAACCCGGTTACGATGCATACGATGTATGAAACTTATGGTAATTTTGGAGGGACAGGTTTAACTTTAGGGTTAATTGTGGCAATTTTATTTTTCTCGAAACGGCGTAATTTGCGCCAAGTTGCATTAGGCAGTCTAATTCCCAGCAGTCTCGGTTCGATCAGTTCTCCGATGATGGTAGGAGTTCCAATTTTTTTCAATCCAATTCTTTTTATTCCATATATAATCTCGCCTTTAATTAGTATGGCAATTGCGTGGATTTTTATTAATTTTAAATGGATGCCGCCAGCGGTATACGGAACACCCGCAACGACTCCGAGTTTTCTTTTAGGATTTTTAGGAACCAACGGCAATTGGGTTGCACTTTTTGTTAGTATTTTGTGTATCGCAGCTTCTGTTGCAATTTATTATCCATTTTTAAAAATATTAGATCGTTACTATTTATCATACAGTGAAGAAGAGGAATTAGGTCTAGAATGCAAATAAAACGTTTATTAAAATATGCGGGCATTTTTTTAACTGTCTTGATCGTCTTTCTTGGCCTTACAATTCCAAGCTATAACTGGATGCGCGATAACGTTAAATCGGCACGAGATGTCCATAATTCTCGGCTTTCACCAGTAATTTTTATTCCGGGAAGTGATGCAACAGTCGACCGTTTTGATAATCTTTTTAGTGAACTTAACAGCAGTACAACAAAACATAGCGTTATTAAAATCACAGTTCAAAAAAATAATACTTTGACGGTCACGGGGAAACTGATGCCTAGAGATCTTCAGCCTTTCTTTGTTGTTGGATTTAAAAATAACTCTGACGGTTATGACAACATTAAAAAGCAGGCCAAGTGGTTCGATGTTGCAATGAAGTATTTGCGAAAACACTATTATTTCAATAACTTTTCGGGGGTCGGGCATTCTAATGGAGGTCTGATTTACACTCTCTATTTAGAGAAATATTTTAGTAGCGATGATCTGGGAATCAATACGTTAATCACTATTGCAACACCTTTTAACTTTAATGAAGCCGATAGCGAAAAAAAGACCCAGATGTTAGCCAATATGGTCGATGATCGTAAATCCATTCCGAAAAATTTAGTGATGTATTCAATTGCCGGAAGCACTAATTTTACTGATGATGGAATCGTTCCTTGGCAGAGTGTCGAAGCAGGAAAGTATATTTATCAAGATCAAGTCAAGAATTATACTCAAATCACTGTTACGGGCAGCAAGTCAGATCACTCAGATTTGGTTCAAAATCCGCAAGTTGTACAGATTATCCGCAGCAATGCGCTTTTGAATAATTTAAGAATTCAAAATCAAACCGATATACCGCCAAAACATCATCCCCAGAAAAAAGAAGGCTCAAGTAAGACCGAGAGCAGTTCAAAATCTAAAAGTTCAAGCAGCAGCAAGAAATAAAATAAGATGATCTTAATTTTTAATAAAAGGTAAAGAAATTTGGCGTTTCCATAAAACAATGGAAACGTTTTATTTATTATGAGATGATAAATAAACTAATGGAGGAAAGCCAATGAACAATAAGACCAAAAATCCCAATTTTATTACACTCTTAATTCGTAGTTTTATTTTGACCCCTTTAATTGTTGGTTCGCTTGGAGTTGTAGGTTTTATCTGGTGGTGGGCTATGATTCCAGCAATTCTTGTAAACATTTACTACTGGTATCGTTACAATAGAAGATATGATTCTGTCGATTGGAAAGCTCAAATTATAGCACAATTTCTAGCAGTAATTTATTATCTAGGAGTATTTGCGGTTGTTCTTTTGATCAAGAAATATAATTATTTGGCAATCCCAGGTAATTACTTTGCTAGTATTTTTCCTTATAATTTATCTGCATTTTTGGTTTGGGGTTTTAAATTGTTAGATACCCTTCCGTGGATGTTTCTAGCGAGCTTCTTGTCAAGTTTGGCTGGGTTACTTGTGTATCGAATTAAAGCACGTAAGTTTTTTAAATTCACCTTACAAAACGCTGCCGTCTTGGTAGGGATCGTCTTAGTTATTTTAGTTCCAAGCTTTCTTCAATTTGAACGGGGCGCCCGATACCTTGGCTTCTCGCCTGATTCAGCTGATAACCTAACTGATTTAAATATTAAGCAGTACCAACCGTTCACAAGAAGTGACAAGTTGGTTTCTTTAGATCGACCGTCAAAAGTAAAAATAAGCAGCAATTATCCCAAAATTAACGGAGCTACTGCCCTCTATCCAACGTATGCGGCAATGGTACAGGAGCTGTACTCAGGAGTAACGGAAAAACAAGCTGAACAGCTAGTAAGAGTAGATTCAACGCCAGTTGCTTTTGACCGCTTAATTCACAAAAAGGCCGATTTAATCTTTATGGCTCAGCCTTCTAAGTCGCAAGAGCAAGAAGCTAAAAAGGCGGGAGTGAAACTAAAAAAAGTCAAGATCTGCAGTGATGCTTTTATCTTTTTTGTCAATCACAAAAATCCAGTTAATAATCTAACTGTTAAACAAATTCAAAATATTTATCAAAGAAAAACGACTAATTGGGCTAGTTTGGGTGGAAGTTTTATTCCAATTCAAGCTTATCAGCGTTCAGAAGGATCTGGGAGCCAAACTACAATGAAATCTTTAGTGATGAAGGGTCAGCCATTAGCAACACCAATGAGATTTCAAGCGCCGGGAACAATGGGAGAAATTATTGATGATGTGGCAGGATATGACAATAGTAATAACGCCATTGGTTATTCGTTTAGATTTTATGCCACTCAGATGAAATTACAACATGATGTTAAACTTCTAAAAGTTAATGGAGCAGCACCGACTATCAATAATATTAAAGATGGGAAGTATCCTTTTGTCGCTGATTTTTATGTCATTACCCGCAGTGATCAAACCCCAAATACGAAAAAAATTGTATCTTGGCTTACAAGTGACGAGGGTCAAATTTTAATTAACCGCAGTGGATATGTTGGAAATAAATAGAATTTTTAGTTATGAATACGTATAAATCATAAGTATTGGATATATAAATAGGGAAGCTATAAGCTAGTAGTAAAAAACGTGGAGGTTCAAATGAAAAAGAAGATTGTTACTATTTTTACGGCACTCCTATTACTATTAGCTTTAGTTCCAGAATCACAAAGTGTTAACGCTGCAAGTAAGAAAAAGTGTACCCCGATTGTGGTTATAATTAAAAGACATCGTTACCATGCTTGTCTGAATAATAGTGTTCCAGCCAAGCAGTTAGCCAAAAGATTACCTTTAACTTTAAAATTTTCAGCAATGTCACAAGGAATTGACGAAAAAATCAGTGATCTAGCCAAACCACTGAGTACAAAAGGGACTCCTGAAGGTGCTGATCCAAATCCGGGAGATATTGCTTATTGGTCTCCTCAGCCACGGTTAGTTCTCTATTGGGGCGATGTAGATTATTATCCTGGAATTCATCTGCTTGGTAAATTTAGTAAAGCTGATCGAGTAAAAGCAATTAAGGCCTTAAAACAGCAAAAACATGATTTTAAGGTTCGAATCATTAAAAGATAGCATCAAAAAAGGTCACCTTTTGGGGGTGGCCTTTTAAAATAATTTTCATTGACGGGAGAAATTATCGATGATGTGGCTGGGAATGTTCTAATTAAATAGAATTTTTAGTTATGAATACGTATAAATCATAAGTATTGGATATATAAATAGGGTAGCTATAAGCTAATAGTAAAAAATGTGGAGGTTAAAATGAAAAAGACAATTATTACCTTTTTCACAACAATCTTAGTACTATTAGCTTCAGTTCCAGTATCGCAAAGTGTTAATGCGGCAGCTGAAAGCAAAGAACAAAGCACCCCGATTGTGGTTATAATTGAAGGACACCATTATCATGCCGTTCTAAATGATAGTGTTCCAGCGAAGCAGTTAGCTAAAAGATTACCTTTAACTTTAAAATTTTCAGCAATGGCACAAGGAATTGATGAAAAAATTAGTGATTTAGAAAAACCACTGAGTACAAATGGGACTCCTGTGGGGGCTGATCCAAATCCGGGAGATATTGCTTATTGGTCTCCTCAGCCGCGATTAGTTCTCTATTGGGGTGATGTAGGTTATTATCCTGGAATTCATCTACTTGGTAAATTTACCGAAACCGATCGGGCAGAGGCAATTAAAGCTTTAAGGGATCAAAATACTGATTTTAATGTTCAAATCTTAAAGGATAATCCTTCCAGTCCAGTTAACACGGTAACTCCTCTTCGAGGCGAAGCAAAAATCGTCTACAAAAAGGGATATGGCGTTAATCTTTGGAAGAGTGCAAGTACAACTGGCGGATTTTACCCTGGACGTAAATTGAAGCACGGAACTAGGTGGAAGGTATCTGGCAAACAGAATGGCTTCTACCGAGTAGGTAAGAACCAATGGATCCAAGGCGCCTACGCTAGTTACAAATCTTATTAATCAAAAAAGTAGAACTCAAGAAATCGGGTTCTACTTTTTTGGTGCAGTAATTTTAACAAATCAAAAACTGGAGCATCTCGGACTGATAAATCTCAGTCGAGAGCCCCAGTTAATATAAATACTAACTTCTTTAAAATAATTTAGCACTGTTGCTGTCGTAAGGACCGGATCCTTGATAGGCTGCACGAATCATAATCCGATCAACTTCGCCCTCAGTTGGAGAGGCGCAAGTGATCAAGGTGAGGGTAGTTTCACCCTTGCTGTCATAAACCCAATTAACATCGGTTTTGTTAATAATTTTCTTATAGTAAGCTTTGTATTTGTATACCCGTTTTAAATCAGTGATATAAATATAGTCGCCATTGCCAACATTCTTTAAAGGGGAAAATAACACCCCTTGATTAGTCATATAATGTCCTGCTAAAGCAAAGTTTCCTTTGCCCATGGTCTGATCAGGTTTCATGGTTCCGGCACCAAGCGAAAGGTTGTTATTATCTAGTCCTTTTAAAATTGGTAACTTCATGTGCACTGAAGGGATAGACATTTTCCCAATCGTTGGGACTTTATAGCCGCTAATCATGCTCATGGTTACAGTTCCAGTACTTAAAGCTTTGACTTTGTCAAATTCGTAGGTAGCTTTAGCGGACTCAGCTTTTTTGATTTGTTCCCGATTCATTTCTTTCATTGTGTGGGAGGTCATCTGTTCAATTGAATAGACCTTAAGCTGTTCATTAAAGACTAAGAGCAGTCCCAAGATAAGCATAATGAAAATTAAAATATTAATAAGCCAATTTAAACGGCGTCGTTTCTTTATCAATTTTTGACCCTCTGAGCATATTTTACCATGGAGGAAAAGTTTCACTATGCAGGAATTTTAAAAAAGAATCCGGGTTTTGTCAAAATAGTTAAAAATTAACGCTGTTTACTAGATTCATCTTCTTTTGTGAAATTGCTCAGAGGAGGAAGTTTAACTTTCTGAGCTTTTACTTTTTGAGAATCACTGTTAATTTTAATTTGATAAACTTGTGATTCGTGGAATTTAGGGGAGACGACAAAAATGTGCTCACGAGCTGGATTATTAAGCTTGAATACAGCAATTTCCACATTATGATTATCATGAATATTAATTGTATCCCCTGGTTTGGCATGTTGCGGAATCAATACGCCCATTGCGGGTTTATCTTTGGAAAGTTTTTCTGAGCGTTCAATAATAAAAGTTTTATCTCGTTCATGGAGAATTAAGGGGTGATGACTTTCTACAGCAGCAGCTTGAACTTTGTTAGGATTGATTGCCGCTTCAATTGAAGTAGCACCTGTAATTGTGATCATGGCTCCGGTGATAGTTAATAATCTTTTGATTGAATTCATAATTGGCCTCTTAATTTTTAAAGTTTATAATTCGTTAAGTTTTTTACTTAACAAGTTAAGAATAAATAATATTTTTAACAGAAAAGTGAATCATTTTTTAAAAATATTAGAAAAAAGTTAGGTGTAAAAAATCTGAATCATTTAAAAATTGCGCTAAATGGTAAAATGTTGAAAGAAAGACGGCTAAATTGTGGCGAAAGAGAGAATTTAAAATGAGTAACTTATTTGAAACAGATCCTTGGCATTTAATTACCGGTAAGTGGGATTCAGAAAAAATTAAGGATTACGAGCAGGCGTTAACAGTAAGTAATTCAGTAATGGAAATAAGCGGGGCGTTTGAAGAAAACAACAATAAGGTTAAACTGCAAAATATCTGGCTTTCTAAACCAGCACCAACGGCGAAAGGGTATACCGGTTATCAAGCTGAATTTATTGATCTTAATAAGATTGAAATTTTAATCAATGATCAAAAAATTGACTTTGCAGCTGATCAAATTGAAGATTTTGTTCTTGATCTTGATTTACATAATGGCTTGTTAACTAGAAGCTTCGTGGTTATTCGAGACAACATAAAATGTCACATTTGTTTTAAAAGATTTCTTAGTGCAGCAAGACCCGATCTATTTGTCAACCAGTTAGAAATTCATAACCTTGGTACTCGCCCGCTTGAAATTGAAATTCATTCAAGTTTGGATACTTACTATAATGAAGAAAGTAAAGAAAATGATTGGGAAATTTTAAGCAATAATTCACAAGGAAATGCTGGATCATTAGTTTTAATTACCCGTTCAAATGATTTTGGCCTGCCACGATTTATGGCTGGTGCGATGGCACATTACATGACTGATCTGCGCTCAGCAGCAAGTACGGAGTTCTCTAATTATAAAGCAGAGAATTGGTTTCGCGGAACAATTCTGCCTGATCAGAAAACTTATTTCGAGAAAAGGGTCGTTGTTGTAACTTCACTTGATCATGCATCTGATCAAGAAATTTCAAATAATTTGATGACTGAAAGCGATGAAGCTGATAACTTAACCTTCGATGAATTGTTAGCACAGAATACTGAAATTTGGGAACAAAGATATAATCAAGCAGATATTATAATTGAAGGAGATAATGCGCTGCAGCAGTCAGTGCGGGTTGATACATTTCACTTGTTATCTGCACTTGGAGTCTTAAAACCTTTGAGTTGGCTCGATGAAGCTTTTTATTTACCAGCTATTATAGAAACCGGTCATTTTAAAGAGGCGCAAGATCTGCTTAATGAAAGGGCTCGTGAGCTCTCTGCACTTATAGAAAATGCAAAAGTTACTGGAGTTAACGGCATACTTTTACCAGAACTGACTTTTGATGGCTTTGAAAGTGAACCTAATCCTGATATTGCCTTATTTGGGGTTCATCGAACCGCTGCCTTGGTTTTTGCAATTGCGCAGTATTTAGAATTTACCGATGATGAAGAATGGCTTCAAAGTACGGGTAAAGAGCTCTTGATAAATTGTGCAAGGTATTGGCAGATGAGAGTCCAATATTCGGAATACCGGGAGCAATACGTAGTTTTAGGAGTAAGCGGTCCAGATCAATATGAAATGAATGTCAATAATAATTGGCTGACCAATTATTCAATCAAGTGGGGATTACAATACATTCTTCAAACAATTCCAGCAGAATTTGATGAGGGATCGACCAAAGAGTTAACAAATATCGCTGAGAAAATGTATCTGCCTGAATTTGAAGTGAGTGGTTCTTCTATTAAATTAGAAGACGATGAATTCTTACAGAAAGATCTTTCGAAAATTGCTGAGAAGCTGACAATTTTTGATCAGCCGATCGCTAAGAAGTGGTCTAAAGACCAAATTGCCCGTTCGCCGATCATTGAAAAGCCGGATGTTTTTATGGCGTTCTATTATGATTCATTGAACTTCAATCAAGCAGACGTTAAGGCAAATTTTGATTTCTACCAGAAATATTTAGTCCATGATACTGATATTTCTAAAGGATTAACTGCGTTGACTGCGGGATTAGCAGGTGAAATAGATCAGGCACTTGAATTATTAGAATCAGGCAGCTCTCAGTTTACTTCATTTAATAGATATAAAGCAGCGGTGACACGTTTAGCAGTGAGTCGAGGATTTTTAGGCTTACAAGTCCAAAATGAAGGATTGGTTTTAAATCCGCAGCTGCCAGAGAAATTATTATCCTACGAAATTCCATTGATCTATCAGGATCGATTTCTGAGAATTAAGGTGGAATCTAGTAATTGTCAGATTTTAATGAAAAATGGTTCTGATTTGACACTAAAAGTTAATAATAATCAAAAGGTCTTGTCAGATGGGGCTTCAGTTGACTTTCCTTTGTGATAGTGCCAGAAAAAGAAAATAGTTTATCAAATTTTGGTTTGTAAAATGTCAACTCGTTGTTATAATTTACTTGTGACAATAAATCAATGAGGGGAGGCACTCGATGATTTTTACTAAGAAAGCATCCATTAGAATGCGGAAGATCATTGTTGCTGGTACCCTGGTTTTTGGTTTAACTGTCTTCACCGTTTCAAAGAGTAGTTTTGCAAAATCACTTTTAGACGGTGATCAGGCGACAACATCTGACACGAGCAGCTATAAAGTTACGAATAAAGACTCTGCACTTTTAGTAAAGGTCGATAATACGAAACATTATGAGAAGCCGAAGACAGATGAAGTTCCAAAGACACCAACAGATGGAGGAATTCAGGTAAAGAACGCTAGTTATGGTAATTTACCACAGACCTCTGATGATGTCAGTGGAGTTTTGCCGATTATAGGAGCAACCATGATCGTCGGATCTTTTGGTTTGTTGGTCACTAAGAAGAAATACAATCTTCTGTAGTAAAAAGGCAAAAAAACAAATTTTTTTATTTGTTTTTGAAGCCACAAAATAAATAAGCATGATATCATGTTTATTGTAAGTTGTTTAATGTAAGTGTACTGCTTACAAAATATTATATATTTCTCATTTGGGAGGAGAATACTAATGAATTTTAATAAAAAAGCTCTTTTAGCTACTGCTGGCGTTGTTGCTGGCGTATTGGCACCTGCTGCAGCAGTTTTCGCTGCTGATGGTTATGACACTAATGGTAACGCAGGTTCAGGTATTACATTACCTGTTTACACTTCTGGTGAATCAAATGCTGCTTCAGGAACAGCAAAAGCTTATTCTGTAGCATCAGTTTACATCAAGACTGGTTTCTTGCAGTTAAATGCAGTTCCTAATTTCCACTTCATGCCTAGTTTTGCTGGTGGAACTTCAAACTTATTGGATAATGACAAAGGTGAATATGCTGGAACTCAGTATATTGATGGTGTTCCAAAGCCTGGTCAGCCAGCTACTGGTTTACTTCAAGTTGCAGATTCACGTACTTCTGGTAGTGGTACTGCAAAAGCTGGTTTGAATGGTTGGAAATTGTCACTCTCATTGGGTGCTTTCCAACATAAACAAGGTAGTGGTACTGTACCTACTGGCTGGGCTTTAACAGTAAACCGTAGCGTTGGTGCACAGAATGCTGTTGCTAACAATATTCAGAACTTTGCTCCAATGGCTGGTGTTACTAATAACTTGCCTACACCTACTGGTGCAGACACAACATCTCCTGCAAAAACATTTACTTCAGGTGGTTCTGATACTGATTTCTGGACTGCTAATGAGCATCAAGGTGTTGGTGTTACTAGTGCAATGTTTAACACTCCAACTTCAGCTAAATTAGAAATTCCAGAAGGAGTTACAGATGGTGGTTACTATGCACCTCTTACCTGGACATTAACTGCTGGTGTTTAGTAGTAAATATAGATAAAATCAAGATCAACGAAAGTTGGTCTTTTTTTTTGCCTAATTTTTGGTTGCTTATTTTTTAGTTAATAAATAAAAATGTTATTATATTGAATTTAATAACGAAATCCTATATTATTAGCAGTGTGTTTAAATAAAAATTACCGGAGTGTATTTATAAAAAAAAGATAAATTAATATAGCGCTTATTGGTGCCTCGTTTACAGGATTGCTTTGTGGATTAACTTTAGCAAGCCAAAAAGTTAATGCGGAAACCGATATTAATTTTGGTAATACGCCGAGTGGAGCTATAAAATCTACTAATTCAAATCTAACTCGTGATTCTCAAAATCCTCAACAACCACTTGGAAATATTGTTGAAAGTGGTTTATGGGGAACTAGTAAATGAGATTTACACAGTAATACTGATGATACTTACACTTTATGTTTGCATAAAGGGACTTTGGAATCAGGAGGGTTAAAAAGATTGCTTTATTATTATTATAAAGTAACGAGAATCGAAATTGATCCCGGTGTTATTGCACCGACTGACTCTTCTTACCTATTTAACGATATGAATAATTTAGAAGAAATTGTGGGTTTAGAGAATCTTGACACTTCTAAAGTGACCAATATGAAAGCAATGTTTAGGTATACTAAATTACAAGAAATTGATATTAGTAAATGGGATACTTCTAATGTAACGGAAATGGATCAGATGTTTATGGTAAATTATTATTTGACTCACGTTAACTTAAACAATATTGATTCTTCTAAAGTTACAACTATGTATCAGATGTTTGAGGGAGATACAGCGTTAACCAATTTAAACATAACTAATCTCAATACATCTAATGTAGGCGATATGGGCAGAATGTTTTACAACTGTACTTCGCTTAAAGAGTTAGACTTAAGTGGATGGAATAATTCAAAAGTTTATTCGATGTATGGAATGTTTGGATTAAATACCACTCTTTAAAAATTGAATTTAAGTGGATTTAATACATCAAGTGTTAAATACATGAATTATATGTTTTACAGATGTAATTCACTGGATGGTTTAGATTTATCAAGTTTTGATACATCTAATGTAGAAACAATGCAAGAAATGTTTGCTGATTGTTCAACTTTATCTAAATTAAACATAACTAATTTTGATACATCAAAAGTACAAAATGTTGCAAATATAATTTCTTTATGTACTTCACTGACCGAGTTGGATCTTTCTAATTTTGATACCTCGCGGGTTACAAGTGTGGAAGATTTCTTAGCTTATTCTTATAATATTCATCACTTAGTATTAGGACCGAAAACATATATGTTTGGTAGTTATCCATATGATGGTTTTATTCCTGATGTTCCTGCTGTAGGAACCAAAATACTGGGGACTAGTAAACTAGTTAAATCTTCTAATTGGATTGTAACTAATGGATACGAAAAAGGGAAAAAGTACCTTTCTAGTGAATTAATGGGTATGAGGTATCGCGATCAGGTCACCACTTACGATTGGGATGCAGAACCAGATAATACAATTGAAACGAAAGTAGTTACCCGCACAATTAATGTAAATAATCCAGATTACACGGTAAAAACTGAAAAACAAAGTGCAACGATTCAACGAACGGTAACAAATAATCCTGATGGATCAAAGACTTATGGTGAATGGTCTAAAGCACAATGGGAAGAATACAATGTACCTAAGATCCTTGGTTATGAACCGACACAGTCATTAGTTCCAGCGCAAAGTGTAGATGGTAATACGCAAGATAGTACAATTGATATTTATTATGATCCAATGGAATTAACAATTACTGTTCAGTATATAAATAACGGTAAAGTTGTTGGCTCTCAAAGATATGTGGGATACATTGGTGATACACTTACGCCTCGCTATCTTGTTCCAAGAGGCTATGTATTAGACGGGATTCCTCCGAAGACAGTAACGTTTGATGGCGGCGATAATCAAATAATTAAAGTAAATGTAAAACCGAGATAAAATAAATTTTAAATAATTAGCTTTATAGAGGAGTGCTCTTTCAATTGTGAAGGGCACTTTTATTTTTTTAGTTGCAAATTATAGATGATTTTTTTTTATGTTTAAATCTTGATTTTTAATCTATGTGTTATGATTAATAAGGTTAAAAATTCGGAGGTTTTAGTGTAGTGTTAAAACTAAATAAAAAGCAAAGAGTTAATAAATCAAGAGCTCTTTTTTTAATGTTGATCACAATAGTGATGATAGGGTTAAATTCCATTAGTAATTTTAAAATTGTCAAAGCAGATGATGCAAATCCAACGACGGCTAATTTTTTCGTTCAGCCATACTTTGATAATAATGCTTCAGCAGGTGCAGATTATAAGAATCATAATGATGTTTTATGGTATAACAATGTTAAACCGGGCTCAACAGTTCGAACGACGGTTTTGATTACCAATCAATCCAAAAAAGAGCGGAGTTTTCGAATTTCTGCTTATACTGGTTCCACTAACGATAGTGGGGGGATAACTTATAGTGTATTGAAACCGACCATGGATTCTAGTCAGAAGATTGACTTTCGTTCGCTTTTTCCAAATAATGACGTTATTGTTAAAAATCCTAGCTCTGATGTGAATAATGGTCAAGTTGCTGTTTCTTTAGTCGCTAAAATCCCTAATAAAGAATTTAAAGGAACTATTTTAGGCGGTATTAATGTTAAAGCTTACGATCCAACTGAAAAGCAAAGCAAGAAACAGCAGTCTTTAGTTAATAAATTTTCATATGTGATTCCAGTAATATTTAACATTAATTGTTCCTATGAACATAATGAATTCACGGGTAAGGATACACTTCGTCTAGGCAATGTTGTCCCGCAGGTTGAAATGATCGGCCGTAATGCACAGGCAAATATGCAGGTAAGTGTGAGTAATACTAAACCTGGGATTATTTCTAATTTCCGCACTCATACGGTTATTACTAAGAAAGATAATAGTAAAATGCGAACGGTTGCTGATACGGAATCTAACCAGATGGCTCCAAATTCTGTTTGGAAGTATCCAGTTAAATGGGGAGACCAGGCAATTCAGTCAGGCACCTATCACATTACGATGAAGATTAGAGTTGATGGAGATACGCCTGTTCCAGATAAAACATCGGTTAATAAAAAGTACGATTATAAAATGGAGAAAGATTTTACCATTACGGGAGCTCAAGCTGATCAGTTGAATCGTCAAATGGGAATTAAGCCAAATTATCTTTGGCTCTGGATCCTTTTGGGAGTTCTTGCAGTTCTGCTGATAATCCTTGTAGTTTGGTACTTTGCTCGTCGTACTAAAAAGAATAACTCTGTTTAAAAAAAAGAATTTCCTGAATTTAGTCAAAAATACTGGATTCAGGTTTTTCTTATTATATTCATTTTTTGAGGTATGATATAAGTAGTTTATAAAGGGGAAGAGTATTAATGAATTGTCCTAATTGTGGGAAACTTATCCCAGAAGAAGCTCAGATTTGCCCTTTCTGTCTTTTTGTCATTAAAGATTGGAAAGAAGGCAAGGTCATGACTAATGATCAGGGTCAAGTTCTTCCAAAATATGTGCCGGAAAATGAGAAACAAGATGTAATTGATGAAGAGTCAGTAAATGATGAACAGATAAATTCTCGTTCTTTTCAGCATCGAGGCTCGGGAGTTAAGAATGAGCATGGTCGAACACCTTATTCTGCGCATCAGTCTCACAACTCAGAAACTAATACACCAGTTACTAATGAAGAACCAGAACCTTCTATATCTAAGACGATTGAAGAAAAGCCAACGGTTGAAGAGAAGAAGACCGCAGCTCCTAAAGTTGAAGTGGTCCAAAGTGATCCTAAACCTAAGAGTTCTTATTCGACACCCCAAACAGATACGTTTAGGCATTCTAGACGCGCTGATCAAATTCAAACTGAGGCAATTAAAAAGAAGTATAATTCATCTAAGCCGTCAGTGAATTCGTCAACAGAAAATATAGACTCGATAAGAGATTTCAATCAACCGGATTCTTCGGAGTATACAAATACTATTAATAGTAAATCTAGTCAGGGACAATTTGACGATACACCTGTTGATGATATTACTAATGTGAGTTTCGAAGAACCTCAAAAAGAATCTAATAAAAGAAAAAAGGCTGCAAAAATAGTCGTTCTAATTTTCTTGGCGTTAATTATTATTTTAGGAATTTTTTTGGCATTTAACTTTTTAGTGAGAACGACAGTTGGTGGTAAATCCATTGATGTTAAGGATTTTTCAAATCTTAAAACAACAATTGTTAGTAAAGAAAATCAAAAAACTTCTAAGTCAGATCCCAAGAGAATTACAATAAAAATTTCGGGTTATAATCACAGCTCAATTCCCCTAAAAAATTTAGTGATTTTAGCTAATGGGCAAGCAGTTAAATTTCAGACGGACGAGAGTACTGCTGATTTTAACGATGGTCAAGCAGAACTTAACGGCAAAGTCTCTGGCTTAAAACTTTTCTCTAATAATTTATCACTAAGAATAACGAGTGATCAAAATAAGAAGTTATATCAAAGTAAAGAATCTCAAGTGACTTTTCCCTTTGATTTAGCCGGTACTTATTGGGAAGCTAAGCTAAAGAGTGACGTTAATAGCCCTGTGAAAACTGTTAAGTTTAATTTTATTTCAGATCAAGCTTACGAAGAGACAGTAGGTGTAGCAAAAGTTCCTTATGGAGACACCAAAAAAGTTAAACGGTGGACCAGTACAGCACTAACAGGTGCAATAGTTCAAGGAAAGTCCAATGATGGCAGTATTAGATATTTAACCAACCCGCAGCAATTTGTTGAGACGGAATATATTTCTAATTTTCATCAAGGAAAAGAACCAATTACTAGAATTAAATATAAAGGCGGCCAGATACCGGATGATTTGAGTGATTATCGCCATGAACTGCGATTGAAAAATAATAAACTGTATTACTTTTTGACAAGTGACGATCAGCAGGGGAAAACGCAGATCTTTTTGTTAGACGAAATTGAGCCGCATGATTTTACAGCTTTTGCAAAATCTGATGCTCTGCCAGAAGTAAAACAAGAAGGATTAACGGCTCAGCCGAAAGTTCGAAAAGAAGTACGCCAGCGGATTCTGCAAAACTTTACTGATCAATTGTCTTATCAGATGCCAAGTAAGAATATGGCACATTTAAATACAATCTTCTATGATTCTCCTAATGGGGAGCAGACAACAGGATTGATCACCTATCTTTCTGGCGGGAAAGACAATAACTTGATGAAGTTTATTCTTTATCGTAATGGACGATTAAATGTTTATCCATTAAATTCTGGTTTTGAAGTTCCGAAAGCTTATACGATTAATATTTATAAAGATTTGAAAAATAATAATTTTGAAAGCTTTCCTGATTTTAAAAAGTAACGTAGAGAGTGAATAATTTGGATCCTAATAAAATAAATGATGATCAAACTGAGGAAGTGAAGCACTATCGGCGCGAAAATAGATCAAGAAAATCTAAAGTTCGCTCCAAAGATATCAAACAAAATCCCCTCAGTCCTAAGATTTATGTTCCATTAATAATTTTTGGAATCATTGTGGTAATTTATGCTCTTTGGAATCCTTTTAGTCCGCCATCATTAACAATTGGCGGTAAAGAAGGGAAATTATCGGATTTTAATAAAGTCAATGTGACCATAAAAGCTGCTAGCCCTTACCCTGAAAAATCGGGTGGCCGCCAAGTTAAGCTGACTTTTACAAGTTCTGAGATTAAAGAGCCGATCCCCGTTAAGGATAATATTACAGTTATCAGCAACCACGGGGCTTTAACCTTTAAGACAGATGATAAGTATGTTGATCTTAGCACGGGAAAAGATACGATTACCGGCACTTTATATGGAATTGACATTCCAAATGATCATTTAGGAATTCAAATTTTTTCAGATCAGCAAAAGCTAGTGAAACAAACCATTCTTAAACCAGTCGTGTTTCCGATGTTGATCAAAAATCTCTATTTGCAGGGGACCTATCAAAAGAGCTCCAAGGGTCCAAAAATGGAGATCGGAATTTACTTAAAGAGTAATACTCGTTACGAAGATAATGTCCTTTGGAATGAGGAAGATCAAGAAGAAAAGCGAAATCTAAGCGTTCTTAATACAGCTAACGGGGCAGTTCACACTAAAATTCAAAACAATGCGATTTATTATAGTTTGAAGCCGGATGAAGTGATTCAAGCAGCCTTTTATAATGATTCTTTGACTAAATCTCAAGTTATCACCAAGTTAAATCGTTATGTTGATGGCGATACAGTTCCTGAAAAATATCGATTCGAGTGGGAAATTGAATTTAAAAATAATAGTTATCGTCTTATTTACCACGACGAGAATGGGAACAGGCAGAAATCTCCGCTCAAGACAGCAAAAACTGGTAATTTTGAAAGCTTTTCTCAAGCGCGAGATATTCCAGATCCTGCGCCTCCATCAACGACTGTTTCGCCGACGGATAGTTCTGGAGCTAGCTCGACTTCAAGCTCATCATCAAGTGCTAGTCAAACATCAGATAAAGTCCAAATAACTCCTTCACCAGAAGTGAAAAATCGAGTGTTGGCACTTTTGATCAAACATTGGCCGACCCAGCTTAATCAGAGCCAAATTAAGCTCTTCTCTTTAACCTCGGATAATAATAACGGGGTTAACAGCGGAACAATTACTTATACCTATATGACAAATGGTCAGCCTAATAAAATTCATGTGACTGACTATCAGTTGAAAAATGATGGAACGGTTAATTACAAAGCGACGTCAGCTTATTCTCCTAATGATTTTTCTGGCAACATTTTTTCAGACATTTCAAATAGTGATTTAAGTACCTATTTTGGGGGCTAGAACAGACTTTTAAAGATTGTTGATGGTACTTAATAGGTTTGTAACAGAGCTGTAACACATAATTTGATATACTTTATTAGATAAAAATTTCGAGGAAGCCATGCAACTAAAAAAAATATTTATTTCAGTAATAGCATTTGGTACAGTTTCATCTTTAGGCGTTAGCCCAGTAAGCGCAGATACTGTATCCGAGAAAAACTCTCAAATAGAAGTTAAAAAAATTGAATCAAACTCTTTGCTTAAACAGATTAATGAAGCACAGAGTAAAGTAGCTCAGCTAAATAATAAGGTTTCAGATAAAGTTGTTGCCATTAGCGATGCTAAAACTAAAATTAAAGATACAAATACTCAGATCAATTCTTTAGGTAAGAAGATCAGCAGTAAAAAAGTTGAGATTTCAAAAAGAAAAGATAATTTGAAGGATCAAGTTCGTTCGCTTCAAGCTGCTAGTAACAATTCAGTTACTGGCAATACTTTCCTTGATTTTGTTCTTGGAAGCAGCAGTTTATCTGATTTAATCGGTCGTTCAATGACTGTTAATAAGCTTAATTCTGCCAGCCAGTCAACTTTGAAATCTGTAGAAAAAGCAACTAAAGAACTTGACGATTTGAAAGCTGCTAAGACTAGCAAGAAAGAACAATTAGTAGCTACAACTAAACAATTAGAAAGTGACCGAGATGCTTTGGTTTCATTAAAGCAGGATGCTCAAAAGAGTTCAGATGACTTATCTAAACAGTTAGAAGACCATAAGAGTGAATTGAGCAAGTTACAGAGTGAGTTAACAGTTGCAATGGCAGCCAGCAAAGCTCAGGCTGATAATGCTGCAAAAGCAAAAGAAGCTGAAAAGGCTTCATCGTCAGCATCATCTGATAATGTAGTAGCAGTTAATACTGGATCAAGTAATTCGGGCTCATCTTCAGCAGTTGATACTAGTTATCCAAGTAGTAGCGGTGTTTCAGTTCAGTCTGGCAATGCCGGTGGTTCCAATGCAAGTCATCAATCGGCAAGTGGCGTTGTAGGAATTGCAGCTCAGTACATTGGTGTTCCTTACGTTTGGGGTGGATCTACTCCAGCAGGTTTTGATTGTTCAGGATTAGTTCAATATGTGTTTAACCAAGCTGGTATTAGTTTACCTAGAACTACTTATGGACAAATTAATGTTGGAACACCCGTTTCAATGAGTGCACTTCAACCTGGTGACTTACTATTTTGGGGTAATTATCATGTTGGTATCTACGCAGGTGGTGGAAGATATATTCATGCTCCAGCTCCTGGACAAAATGTTACTTATGGAAGTATGGCATATTTCACACCAGATTCAGCTCGTCGTGTCTAATTTAAGAATGATAGAAGGTCTCCCGTTGGGGAGGCTTTTTTTAATGAAAGGACAGATATAAAATGAAAATTACATATTTTGGTCATGCAGCATTTCAAATTCAATTAGATTCTGGTTCGACTTTGTTGTTTGATCCCTTTATTTCAGAAAACCCATTTACGAGAGTTAAACCAGAAGATTTACAGCCTGATTTTATTGTCTTGACTCATGCTCATCCAGATCATTTAGGAAATGCAATTGAGATTGCTAAGAAAAATGATGCAACAATTGTTGCGCAAAGTGATTTTGCCAATGTTTTGTCGGAAACTGAAGGAGTCAAAGTAATTAATTATTTGAATTTTGGCGGGACTTATTATGGGCCAGAATTTCAATTAAAACTTTTTCCAGCTTGGCATACTGATGCGATGGATTATCATGGCATTCCATTACCGATGGGGGTAGCAGCAGGATTTTCTTTAGTTGCTGAAGGTAAACTAATTTATGATTCAGGGGACACTGGATTATATAGTGATTTGAAGCTTGTAGCTCGCAAAAAAGCAGTTGATTTAGCTTTTTTGCCGATTGGCGGTAGTTTTACGATGGACGCTGAAGATGCAGCAGAAGCAGCTAAATATTTAGATGCTAAGAAAGTTATTCCAATTCATTACAATACATTTGATCCAATTAAAGCAGATCCGATTGCTTTTCAGCAATATTTGCCAGCAGGGATTGTTGACTTACCAAAAATTGATCAGGAATTTGAATTTTAGCTTTTACTCTTTGGGAAATCATAGTATAATGTTTAATGGTCTTTGTTTACCTCCACGATAAGCCCCGGAATCTTAGAGTAGAGTAGACAATTATTAAGGAGAAATGATGCGATCCACATATTTAGCAAAAAAATCTGAGATAGAAAAAAAGTGGTACGTAGTTGATGCCACTGATATCCCTTTGGGACGTCTTTCATCAGTTGTCGCAAGTATCTTACGCGGCAAGAATAAACCAATCTTCACCCCTAATGTAGATACCGGTGATTATGTTATTGTAGTAAACGCCAGCAAAATTGGTTTAACTGGTAAGAAAGCTACTAAGAAAATGTATTACAGACATTCCCGTTATCCTGGCGGATTGAAATCAATTAGTGCGGGTCACTTACGTGAACAAAACCCAGTTCGTTTAATTGAGAACTCAGTTCGTAAAATGCTTCCTAATAAGAACTCTTTGGGTCATCAACAACTTTTGAAATTACATGTTTATGCTGGTGCAGAGCATGATCATGCTGCACAAAAACCTGAAGTATTAGATATCAAGAGTAAGATCTAGGAGGACGTTTGATGGATAAAGTTATGTATCAAGGTACAGGTCGTAGAAAAGATTCTGTTGCTCAGGTTATCTTAACTCCTGGTACCGGTAAAATTATGATGAACGGCAAAGAAGCAAGTGAATATTTTCCATATGCTAGTTTGCTGAAAGATATGAACCAGCCATTTGATGTAACTGCAACTAACGGCACATTTGATGCTAAAGTAACAGTTCGTGGCGGTGGTTTCTCTGGTCAAGCAGGTGCTACAAGACACGGAATTGCTCGTGCATTGCTTGAAGTTGATCCAGATTTTCGTGGTGCATTAAAGAAAAATGGTTTTCTTAAACGTGATCCTCGTATGAAGGAACGTAAGAAGCCAGGTTTGAAGAAAGCTCGTAAGGCATCACAATTTAGTAAACGTTAAGATATTAATGTTGAAAATAAAAAAGATTGGCATAATTATGTCAATCTTTTTTGTTTTCAAGTATTTACATTGTTAGTCTTTCATCAATTAATTGAGCGCGTTTGACATCAAGTTGGTGTAAGGCCTTTTCTGTAGCAATTATTCCGGGAGCAGGTCCAACGATAAAAAATAATCCAGAAGAAAATTCCTTTTCAGTTAATTTATTTTGATAATCAGTTTTGGTAAATCGTCTTAAATGCTGTTCATAAGTAATCTTCGGAACCAATTTATTAAATTCTTGTTGATAGTAGAAATCAGTAGAATTATGGGCACTCCATAGAACATGAATTTTATGAGTTTTAAAATATTGCTGAGTTAGACTTAGAAGCGGCGCAATTCCAGTTCCCATTCCGATAAAAACCAATGGCTGTTCAATCGAAGCAGCCTCTATTATTGAAGAAAAACGGCCAAAAGGGCCTTCTAATTTAACATCACTGCCAATAGGAATGGCTCCTAATTTGCTGGTAAAGTCACCATGACTTTGAATTGTGAAAGTAACAAGATTTGGAGTATTCGTTGGTGAATAAGTAACAGAAAATGGATGGGGTTCACTGCTTATTCCTAAAACGTTCCTAAAAGATAAAAAGTAAAAGTCTCCTGCTCGATATTTTTTGGCGTGAGGGTTCAATTTTATTTTGAGCTGATACACATGTGAATTTACAGAAATATTACTAATAACCTGACCGTTTATGCTATCTGCAGCACTGGCGACAAATTTCTTCCAGCCGTATAAACTAAGACTAACAATCGTATAAAGATCAAACAAAATCATAAAACTACTAATTCGATTGATTCGAACAATCACATGGACATGGAGCCAAATTAACCCGATAACAATAAAATTTATTCGATGAATCCAGATTGAAATTTGATGCTTGAATATAAATTGTAATTTTTGTTTAGTTTTCGCTGCAAGCGAGAAATGATCAACCAGCCAGCCAGATAAGAAAAATGCTGCATACAAAACACTAAAAATTGACAAGTACCATGCAGTATTGCCAAGATTTTTAATAAGTGTTCCCATCGAAAATGCATTTAAGACGTGAAAAGAGGCTAATCCTAGAGCGAGAACGCCGATCATCCCATGGATAAAATACATTGAGGGAATTCCAATAAGTCGGTCTAGCCATTGTGGACGAGTTGATAAAAAGATGATTGTTAGCCACCATGTATAAGCAGCAACACCAGCATCATATGTTAATAAATTACTTGGTGAATCTAACAAACCAGTATTTAATAAGAAAACTAACGGCAGGGGAACAATAAAAAGAATTATTAACCAAGTTAAATATAAAGCCAGCGGATATTTTTTAAACATAAATCCTCTCAATTATATATTTACTAGAACTATAAGGCCTAAAGTAGGGTCTAAGGCAAGTTTTTAGAAAACTCTTGCCTTCGCCTATACACTAGCCTGTATACTGGTCGACAAACAAGTGAATATAGTAGATATATCTAATTTGCTTGTAGTAAAAAGAATTGAAAGGAATTAATTAATGAAAAAAAGAATTATCGCTTTTATCGTTGTAGTTATCGCTGTTATAGCAGTATTTATTGGTTATAATGTTATCTCTGGGAGTAGTTCAAAAAACAGTTCTAAATCATCTTCGAGATCATCTAACAGCAACAATTCTCAATCAAGCAAGACTGCAAAGCCAACGGTTAGTAAAAAAGGAAAAAATCTAATTGTTTATTTTTCAAGAAAAGATGGTGTTTCTGATGGACCGCTAAAAGTAGGGCATACTAAAGTGATTGCTAATTTCATTCATCAAAAAATTGGTGGTGATGTCTATGAAATTATTCCAGCAAAAGATTACCCAAAAGGATTTCAAGCAACAGCTGATCAAGCAGAAAAAGAACAGAAAGATGATGCGAGACCAAAAATAAAAAATAAATTACCTGATGTAAATAAGTATGACAATATCTTTATTGGATCACCAATATGGTGGGGCGGCTATCCAATGGTTGTACGGACGTTTTTAGATAATGTTAAGTTAAATAATAAAAATGTTTTTCCGTTTGTAACACATAAAGGTTCTGGCATGGGTGATACCGAGGAAACATTAAAGAATCAATTTCCTAAAGCAAAAATTTCTGACGGGTTAGCTGTAGAAGGGACAGCAGCTGAACAATCTCGTAAAGATGTTGATGAATGGTTAAGCAAATTAGGATTTTAATAAATTTTTATGGAACACATTTTGTTGCAAAATAATTTTATAAAAGTTAAGACTGATATTAATAGTTGGGTTTGAATGACAGAAGTTAATTTAGCTGATTGTTTAATTATTGCTTGAAAAAAGTTAGTGTAAAAGATATAATACGTTCACTTTAAAAAGTTTCGGAAACTCAAAGTTTTCAAAGCAATAATCTATTTGACAGATTCTTTTTGAAAAATTAAAGAGAATCTGTTTATTTTTTTACAATTTACTATTTTGTAAGTTTAATTAAGAGGCAATGCTTTGAGTCAAACACAAGTTGAAGATTTTAAAAAAGCTGAAAAAGGTGCAATTATTAGTATTGCAGCTTATACGATTATTTCGATTTTTAAAATTGTGGTTGGTAAAATTGGAAATTCTGAAGCATTAAGCGCAGATGGATTTAATAATTTTACTGATATTATTTCTTCTTTTACCGTCTTAATTGGTTTAAGGTTAGCCCAAAAACCAGCTGATCACGACCATCGTTACGGTCACTGGAAGATCGAGAATGTAGCAAGTTTGGTGACTTCAATTATTATGTTCATTGTCGGTACTGGCGTTATTTTGTCATCATTTACCAGATTAGTAGATGGTAAAATCACAAAGCCAGATTTGTTAGCAGCAATTATTGGTCTAATTTCCGGAATAGTAATGCTTGTAGTTTATTTTATTAATCGAAAACTAGCTAAAATCGCTAATAGTTCAGCATTAAGGGCAACATCAAAAGATAATCGAAATGATTCATTAACCAGTATTGGGACTGCAATTGCTATTTTTGCTGCTACATTGGGTCTCAGTTGGGTTGATGGCGTGACAGCAATTATAGTTGGCTTACTAATTCTTCGAACCGCAATTGGGATTTTTAAAGAAAGTGCCTTTTATTTATCAGATGGTTTTGACGATCGTGATTTTGATGATTATATTATTGCAATAAACGATATTAAAGGGGTCGGGGGAATAAAAAGCATTAAAGGACGATCTTCGGGGAGTAATATTTATCTTGATTTAATCATTGCAATTGACCCTGAGATGTCTGTGCGCGAAAGTCATGCGATCACTGAACAAATTCGACAAATGTTGCAGGAAAAATTCAATATTTACGATGTTGATGTTCACGTGGAACCTGATGAATAGACTGTTAACGAATTGTAATGAACAGTAATACTTACTTTTAGTACAATGGAAGATAGACTATTCGTCAAGGAGGAACCAAAAATTAAGCGTAAATATCATTTATCTAGACTGCTGTTATTGTTAATAGCAGTTTTAGGAATTAATACAGTTAATACTCAAGCAGCTAGTCAATTTGTTGACGTATCTGAATGGCAGCCAGATACGCAGGGATTTATCGATCAGCTGGTTGATTATGGCATTACGGGTGTAGTAGTTAAGCTCACAGGGGGCAATGCTAGACCCTCTAATTATACGAATCCAAAAGCAGGAAACCAGATTAGAGCTGCTTGGAATCGCGGTTTAAAAGTCAGTGTTTACCATTATGCTAAATATAACGGAGCAGCTGGAGCTAAAGCTGAAGCTCAATTTTTTGCTGCTCAGGCTCAAAAATATGGCTTAAGTAAAGATACGGTCATGGTGGCTGATGTCGAACATGCAAGTCTTAAAAATCCTTACGCTGATACGGTTACTTTCCAACAAGAATTAGCACGTCTTGGTTATCATAATCAAGTTGTGTACTCGATGGCTTCTTGGTTTTGGTACAATAAACTTCCGCGTAACTATCCAACCTGGGTTGCACACTATAACGTAACGACTCCAGGATTATCCAATATTACTGCTTGGCAGTATACAAACCAGTTTAAAGGACTGCACGTTGATGCTAGTTACGATTATGGCGGTTTATTTACCAATCAAATTAGATCTAATGAAGCAGTAACAACTGTTAAATACCGTCCTAGTTATGGAATTGTGGTATGGAATGGCTATGATTTAAATACGCGCAAACAAACAGGTAAATATTTGAAACATGGGACTTCCTGGAAGGTAGTGCTTCAAGCCAAATATAAAGGTGAATATTGGTATGCGGTTGGCAATAATCAGTGGATTCAAGCAAAATACACCTCTAATTCCAAAGGTTACTCAAATGTAAGAACTGTCTATCCTAATAGTAATCCGAACGGGGCACCAATTGCGACGATTAATTATATTTCAGGTTACGGAATTACCCTTTGGAATGGTTATGATGTTTATACGCGTAAACCCACAGGGCGATATTTACTTGACGGCAGTGATTGGAAAATAATTGCTCAGGTGAAGGTAAATGGTGAATATTGGTATCAATTAGGAAAAAATCAGTGGATTCAGGCCAAATATACCACTAATCCGAACGGTTTTACCAAATTAAATCCAGGAGCTTAAGATGAATTTAGCAATAATTGGCGCAACGGGAATGGCTGGCCTGGAAGTAACATCTCTTGCTGTTCAAAGAGGGCATCAAGTTTTAGCCATTGCGACTAATTCAGATCATTTAAATAAATTAAAAGAAGAAGTACCGCAAGTAGAAACTTTAAGAAAAGATGCTTTTGATTTGACAAAAGACGATTTTAACGGCATTGATATTATTGTTAATGCTTTTGCAGTAACGCCAACAAAAGCTCATCTTCACCTTGAACTGGCTCAAAAATTAGTTGATCTGTTTCAAGGTGATGATCATACTCGTTTGTTTTTTATTTTAGGAGCTGCGAGTCTTAAAAAAAGTGAAAAAGATGATGATTTGGTGCTTGATATGATAGAACAAGATCCCAACTCAGCTTCATTTATAGCAATTCCGCGGGCTCAAAAACAAGAACTTGATTTTCTACGGACAGCAGTTTCTATCAATTGGGTCGGTGTTTCTCCGGCTTTAACTTTTCAGCCCGGACCAGCATCTAAGAATTATTTAATAGGTAAGGATGTTTTGTTAAAGAACGATCAGGGTCAGTCGGTAACTTCTTCAAAGACAATGGCGCTTGCTATTTTGAACGAAATTGAGTCTCCTCATTATCATAACGAGCGATTTACAGTCGCAGATGCTTAACAAATAAGTCTTTTTGGCTTATGGTAGTAGATGCGTTTTTTATTTTATAAGGGAAAGGAATTTTTATTTAGTGAAAAGTAAATCGATTAAATATTATGCATTTGCGGGGCTTGCGTTTTTAAGTTTGGGGTTAAGTGCCTGTTCAAGTAACAGCTCAAAAGGTGAAAGTGCTTCTGAACAAAAGAAATTAAATTTATCAGAGGTTCTTGCTAAAAGCAGCTCTGCAGAATCTAAACTAAAAAGTTTTCATGTTGTTAGTAAGGTTCAATTGAGTGAGGGTAATAACAAGGTAATTGACCAAAACTCAAGTTCCTACCTTAAAAAGCCTCTTAATATTCAGGTTGTTACTGATGAAACGACTAATAAAGGAGCTGGGACTTCCCAAACGGCTTATTTAGATCAGAAAAACATTTATCAGCTTTCAGGCAGTTCATGGACTTCTAATGACCTTAAATCTCAAAAGATAGATTCAAAAGCAATGTTTCAGCGAGTATCTAATGTGACAGATACAATTTTTAAAAATTCGGCAAAAGATTTAAAATTGAGCCGTCAAGGTAAAGATTACGTAGTTACTTTTAAAGGCAATGTCAGTCAAATAAAAAATCAAATTGGCGATCTTTTGGCAATTAACACATTAAAATCTCCAGCTATTTTTAATGCAGCGTTAAATCAGGATCAAGTGAAAAATTTTACGTATCAAGCAACTTTTGACCATCAGACGTTAAGACCTGAGAAGATTACTTATCAAATCACTTTACAAGATGCAAACAAGTCACAGATTAAATATGACGGGAAAATCACTTATAGTCAATTTAATTCAGTTGATAAATTTATCATGCCCCACTAAATTAAACGTCTCATTTGAGGCGTTTTTTGTTTTAGCTGTCTTTTGATAAGAAATTATGATATAACAGTTTCTTAACTGGAGAAGATGATGAAGAAAACGTATTTAAAAGCAAGCTTTCGTGAAATAGCTAGAACCAAAGGTCAATTTATGGCAATTGTCTTAATTATTATGTTAGGTGCAATGTTGTTTGTTGGGGTGAAAGCAGGTGGCCCGGTCCTTCAAAACTCTGCCAATCGAGAAGTTCTAAAGCAGAATCTTTCTGATGTTCAAATTGTTTCGACGGCTGGATTTACAAACAAGGATCTTAAAGTGCTCAAGAAAGTAAAGGGTGCTTCTGTTGAGGCCGGTTATCAGCTTTTTTATAATGATCCTCAAAAAAATGAGGTTTTTCATCTTCTTTCATACAATGCTAAAGCACAACAGAATAAACTGTCCGTCACGGCGGGTCGTTTGCCTCGGACAAATAAAGAAATTGTTCTCGATGACCAAGCCAAAAAAGATTATCATTTAGGCGATCAATTTAAAATCAAGAGTACGCAAATTAACAATCATCAATTTAAAATTGTTGGTTTTGTGAAGTCACCGCTTTTTATTAACAATGAAGAAAAAGGTTATGCTAATGTCGGGAAAGGCCAGGTTGATTATTTTGCTTATTTAAGCGAGTCCGCCTTTAGTACACCGGTTAAATCATTAATTCAAGTTTCTTTTGCCGATTTAAAAAATAAGTCTACTTATTCTGAGTCGTATAAAAAAGCTGTCAAAAAAGATATTGCCCGCTTAAAAAAAACCTTAAAAAATCGACCGCAAGAACGGTTAAATGAACTTCTTAGGCAATTTGATGAGCAGTTAAGTGAAGCGCAAATTAAACTTCAGAAGCAACCTCCAACTAAAGATGTAGTTCAGGAGAAGGAGATCCAATCTAAGAAAAAAGCCATTGTTAAGCCAGTTTATACTTATCAAGATCGTTTTGATAATCCGGGATTTGCCGAATATGGCAATTTAGCAGATCGGATTGCAGCGATTGCGAATGTTTTTCCCGTTTTCTTCTTTTTCATTGCCGCCTTGATTACATTTACAACGATGACCCGGATGGTTGAAAATAACCGCCGTGAAATTGGGGTCATAAAAGCCTTAGGATACCGCAAATCTGAGATTTCATTTAAGTATTTAATTTATACCATTTTGGCATCGATAATTGGGGTTACGGTCGGGATTTTAATTGGAACTTACATTTTAACAGCGATTATCTTTGTTCTTTGCAGTGAACGATATAGTATTAGACATGTTGCATTTGTTTTTGATTGGCCCTCAATTACCATTGCTGCAGTTGTGTTTTTCTTAGCAGCTGTGGGAGCTGCAATGATTGCTTTAACTAGTGAGTTAAGAGAAAAGCCTGCCACGCTGATGGTGCCTAAATCACCGAAGCCGGGAAAGCGGATTTTGTTGGAACGGATCACTATTATTTGGTCACGTTTAAGTTTCAATCATAAACTGACAATGCGTAATATTTTTCGTTACAAGTCCCGGATGATTATGGCGGTGATTGGCATTAGCGGCTGTACAGGGTTACTTTTGGCGGGAACGGGATTAAAAGATTCTCTTAGTTCAGTGTCTGCCAAGCAGTTTGGTCCAATTACTAATTATCAGGCATTAGTAATTTTAAAGCCCAATGGGAATGTGAGAACTGTTCAAAATGAATTGAAAGCAAATCCTAAAGTTAAAAGCAGTTTCGCGTTAACCACGAAAACAGTCACTCTCCATCAGCCAGATAAAACAAATCAAGATTTAACAATGCAGGTGGTGCCAAATAAAGACAGTTTTAAGCATTATATTCATCTTTTATCAACGAAGAAGTTAAATGATCAAGGAGCAATAATTACTTCTAAAATTGCCGAAGATTTTCATCTTAAAGCGGGATCTGAAATTCAATTAACCGATCAAGGTCAAAAACTAAAAGTTCATATTGCAGGAGTTGCTGAGAATTACTTGGGAAATTATATTTATTTATCTTCCAATTATTATCAGAAAATTGCATTGAAAGAGCCTAAAGTGAACTCTTTAATGGTTAAGACCGATAAAATGTCGACAAATCTTAATGATCGTTTAGCTCAAAAGCTTTTGGCAACTAAAGAAGTAGTCAGCACTTCATTTACGGCGCAAGAGATTAAAAAACAAAATGATTCGATCAGTAATTTAAACGCAGTCGTCTTGATTTTTGTTCTTTTATCAGGGTTATTGGATTTCATTGTTTTATATAATTTGACAAATATTAATATTTCAGAACGAATGCGTGAGCTTTCAACGATTAAAGTTTTAGGTTTTTATGATAATGAAGTTACAATGTATGTAGCAAGAGAGAATATTATTTTTACAATTTTTGGCATAGTTTTTGGTTGGGGGATTGGTTATGAATTAACAAACTTCATCTTACAGCAGGCGGCAATGGAAAATGTTGTATTTCCTTTAGTCATCAAACCATTTTCTTATGTCTTGGCGGCAGTTTTAACTATCGTGTTTACTTTAGCTGTCACAATAATAACCCATGTAAAATTGCGTTCCATCGATATGGTGGAAGCACTAAAGGCGGGAGAATAAATGTTGTATAATAGGGTCAAAAACAGTCAGGCAGAAAATGGAAAATTATAAATTTGCAAATAGAATTACGGGCGTGAGTCCTTCGGCTACTTTAGAAATGGGCCGCAAAGCAAAAGAACTTGCTAATCAAGGAGTTGAGGTAATTAACCTTAGTTTGGGAGAACCAGATTTCGTAACGCCTAAATTTATTGATGAAGCCGCTAAAAAGGCTATTGATTCAGGTCTTGCAAGTTTTTATACTGCAACTTTAGGAATTAATGAGCTGAGAATGGCCTTAGCCAATTATTATGATTCAATTGCTCCGCTGGATTTTAAGAATTTTGGCGTTACTGCGAGTACAAAATTGGCGTTATATGCATTGCTCCAGATCCTTATTTCTGACGGAGAAAAGGTAGTGGTTGCGGCTCCCTATTGGGTCAGTTATGAACAGCAGGTGAAGTTAGCAATGGGAGATTTATACGCCGTTTTTCCTGATAATCCGGAAATGAAGTTAACGACTAAAGAATTAGATGAACTTGATTTTATCCCTAAAGCGATTATTTTAAATAATCCGACTAATCCAACGGGTGCGGTCTATTCTAAAGAAGAACTATTAGACATCATTAATTGGGCAGAAGTTAATCAGGTCTATCTCATTGTTGATGAAATTTATGGTAAATTAGTTTATAACGGTACTAAATTTACGAGTGTCTTAGAATTAAAAGAGATTAATAATTCAAAATTAATTGTGGTAGATGGAGTTTCTAAATCTTATTCAATGACTGGTTGGCGCTTGGGCTGGGTTATAGCAGATCCTAAAATCATTAGTAAATTAGGAGAAGTATTAGATCATGTGACTTCAAATCCAGCAGCTGTTTCACAATATGCGGCATTAGCGGCAATTACTAGTGATGGTTCTTCGGTTGAAGAGATGCGCTGTGCTTTTGAAGAAAGGCTTAATACAACTTATGACAAACTACAGGAAGTTAATGGGTTGACGATAGTTGATAAACCACAGGGAGCTTTTTATTTATTTTTAAAAGTAGATCCAGCACTTTTAAAGCGTAAAGGTTTAAAAGATACGAAAGATTTGGCAATGGAAATTTTAAATCAAGCCCATGTTGCACTAGCTGCAGGAGAAGGTTTTGGCACCCCTGGATATCTTAGGATGAGTTATGCAAAAAGTCAGACTGAACTTGATGAAGCAATCAAACGGATCAAAGGATTTTTAAATGAGTAAAATTAAGATTGATTCTTTTCTTTTTGGTGGAGAACCGCACTTTCCTTCGGAACTAGACGAAGATGGCAGTTTTCAAAGTGCGTGGAATGAATTTTATAATAGCAGCGAGTTTAATGAAGTTATCAACCAATTAAAAGGTCAGCACTTTCCGTTAAGAGCCCTGGGAATAACTCAGTTTGGACCAGAAAATTTTATGTATTGGGTTGGTTTAGAACTGCCAAGTGATAAATTTGAAATACCTGAAAAATGGATGAAGTTAGAGTTACCCGCTGGTACTGCCTACGAAGAGAAACGATTAGATCTTGGCTGGAGAGAATTGCCAGTTGAATTTAGTATTAATTTAGTTTACAATGCGGCAGATAAAGAACAGGCGAAATTGCCGACCAATATTTCATATACTGATAAGCCTTATTTTGTTGAAAGGATTAAGCTTAACGAAGATTTGTCTGAACCAAAAGAGCATCAGTATTTTATTTATGAAGGCATTGAAGAAGAACCGTTAGAAGATTAAGGAGAAAAATGGCTAAGAAAAAAATTGAAGTTGGAGATTTGGTAAAAGTTAGTAAAGGTGAAGGCATTAGCGTTCCATTTCAAGGGACAGTGACCAAATTATATGAAAATGCAGCACTAGTAGAAGTTGATGAAAATTGTTCACCGAATCCGATTGTAATTCTTAACCTGCCGAATAACTTTATGATTGTTCGTCAGTCGTTATGTACAGCAATTGATAGTTCAGGTAAAGAATTAAAAGCTAAAAAAGGAGCCCCAAAGAAAGAGGCTGCTGAGAATAGCGAATCTGAAGAATTAGATCAGAAAGCTGAATAAAAAACCGCCAACCGGCGGTTTTTTAAATGCTGACAGTTCTAATCAAAACAATATTTTTGTTCCTTGAGATATCTTCAATAATATCGTCATAATTCATTTCATGAGGGATTTCAATTTCGTAAATATTAGTATAGATTATTTCGTCGTCTTGCCGGATGACGCCAAAATTAACGTCATCGACTTCGAGGTGATGTTCCTTGAAATATTGCCGAAGAAATTCTTTTGTTTCGTTTTTGTTATGGTATTGAATTTCCAAATTTTTAAACATATTGATATGAATGATCTTCTTTAGAAATACTAATACGGTAAAAACTACAAGAGTGCTGATAATGACGATAGTGTAATCACCCATTCCAACAGCCACTCCAATACAGGCAACGACCCAAAGACTAGCAGCAGTTGTTAATCCGTGAATTGATCCATGCTGAACAATAATTGTACCAGCTCCCAAAAAACCAATTCCACTGACAACCTGGGCAATTAGAGTTGCTTGATCTGAACGAATGGCACTCACAGTTTTGGGGTAATGAATTGCAACCTGAAAAGCATTAAAAGCAATTTCTTTTTGAACTAATGCGATAATACAAGCACCCACGCAAACTAAAATGTTGGTTCTAAGACCAGCGGGTCGGCTTTTATGTTCGCGATCATAACCAATTAAACCTGACACTGCAGCGGCCAAAAGTAAGCGAAAAGTAATTTCTAGAATAGTTAAATGAGTTTTCATTATTTATGCCTCATGAGGACGAAGAAGAACCATATCACAAGCGCTGATAACTAGTAAAATAAGTCCAAAAGTTCGCGCAAAGATAACTCTTTGATGAAAAAAAGGATTAATGATTAATAAAACGCCAATAATTAAAATTATGAGCGCAAAATAATATTTTTGTCGTTCAATATGGTTATCTTTAAGAGAGTAAGTAATTCTTTGAATTCCGCCAAGAAAAACAAAAATTCCGCTTAACCAATTAATGATCTTTGACCATTGAGCCGTTTGACTAAAAATAAGAGCAGCAATGGCAAATATCCCGATAACTGTTAAGAAATCAGTTTGACTTTTTTTGTTTTTTAAAGTCAGGATTAAGAGTTCGCAAGCGTAGACAATAGCGATAATTCCTAAAGTTAAGGCAAAATAATTAAGGGATTTTAGCGGCCAGATAATTAAAGCGATACTTATTAGAAGATTCAAAATAAGTGAGCCATAAAATCCAATTGTTGATTTTAAAAGAGGAAAGTAATTTAACATGATAAGACTAGTATATCTTAAAATGACCAATTGGCCAGAATCTGATAAAAACAACCCCAACAATTGAAGAACGACTAATAAAACCATAAGTTCTCGAATCTTCAGAAATACTTCTATTATCACCGAGAACAAAGTATTTATCATTAGGCACAGCATCGACATCTAATAATTTTTTGAGTGTAAAACTTTTAGTGAAATTACTTTGATGCTGCTGACTACTTTGAAAGTCCTTTAAATAGTTTTCTTTTTGGTGTTCGCCATTAATATAGAGCTGATCTTTGCGATAACTAATATCATCACCGGGGATTCCAATAACTCTTTTAATGTAATATTTATTAGATTTATTAGGGGCTTTAAAAATAATGACGTCCCCACGATTAATTTTTGACAGCCGAAAAGAAAGGACACGATCACCTTCTGTAAAGTTCGGTTCCATCGACTCCTCGTGAATTTGTTCGCTTGAAAAAATAAATGTCATTAATAAGTTCGCGACCAAAAAAAGGACAGCAAACAACAAGACATAGCTAAATAGATGTTTTAATAAAGAATTCTTTTTTTTAGTCAAAACTGAAACACTCCATTTTAGCATTCTACAATATGATTAGTTTAATTATAAATTGAAGTTGGTAAATAGAAACTTATTTTTTGTAAATTTTCAAAAAAAAAACATCACCTGCTTTGAGGCAATGCTTTTAGTCTTCATTTTCTTGATCGTCAATTTCTGAATCAACGTTCATTTCTCGTGTTTCTTCAACTGGAACTCGTTTAAGATGATTATAAATAGAATAACGTTTCTTAACGGAGTGAAGCATTAATGGAACGTGCTCAATTGATGTATCTGCATATTCCAATCCATACCAACGATCTGGAGCAACGGTAAATCGTTCTAAGGATAATCGAGCGCGGACAATAAATTTCTCAAACTGAGGCAGTTCCGTCTCTGGTGAAAGTTCATCCTTAATGATTAAGAATGAGAAATCACCAACTTGTCGGTCAGGGATAATTGTATATTTTTGCGGCTGACGCAAAATGGTACCGTCCTGCATCAGATCTTTAACAACCTGCCGCATAAAGACGTTAATCTTTTGATCAACTCGAAAACCTAGATAGAGCTGAACGTTGACAATATAGTCAGTGTCGTAGGTTTCAACTGTATACTTTTGGGTATATGGCTCATCAGTAACGTTGACGGTTACAAACCAATAAACTTTAGCGCGCTTTGGCCGTTTATCAAGAATTGAGTACATAATGTCTCGCTTAATTTTGGTTGGCGCATGGCTTTTACACAATGCAATTAAATTGGTTGCAAAATAAGGAATGGAATCATCGTTACTCAGAGTATGGAGCTGTTCTTTAAAAGAAAGAATAGATACTGCGTTTGCTTGATAAGTTTCCGATGACTTGATGCTTCCTCCATAAGACCAAATAAACATAATTGTTAAAATCGAAAGAGCAATGATGGCCGTAACGTATCCGCCGTGAGTGAACTTAACTAAACTTGAGAGGAAGAAAATAGTTTCAATTGTGCCAAAGAATCCAACAATAAATCCTGCAAAAATTGGTTTAATTTTCTTTAACCGCATGAATTGATATAAAAGCATGGTCGTCATTAACATCGTTAAAGTAATTGCCAGTCCGTATGCGGCTTCCATGTGGCTGGAGGTTTTAAAGTAAAAGACAATTAAAACACAGATTACCCACATTAAATTATTAACAGAAGGCATATAAAGCTGACCTTTAATGTTACTTGGATAAATAATTTTCAACCGTGGTAAAATCTTTAATTTAATTGCTTCTGAAACTAAAGTGTAGGAACCTGAAATCAAGGCTTGAGAGGCAATAATTGCAGCAAGTGTTGAAATGATAATTCCAAAAATCAAAATATTTTTTGGCAGCATGCTGTAAAATGGATTCATTTCAGGAGTTGCAGCTAGAACAGCATTATTACGATTGTTAAGGATCCAAACGCCTTGACCTAAATAGTTAAATACCAGACAAACGCAAACATACGGCCAACTGGCATAAATGTTTTTGGCTCCAACATGTCCCATGTCAGAATATAAAGCTTCAGCCCCCGTAGTTGCTAGAAAAACACTTCCTAAAATAAAAATACCTGAATGATTCTCTGGTGAAAAAAGAATTCTAATTGCATAAATTGGATTAAGAGCTCTTAAAATTGTGAAGTCTTGGAATACATAAAATAAACCAGTTACTCCCAAGAAAGTGAACCAAACTGCCATCACGGGGCCAAATAGACGACCAATACTATTGGTTCCAAATTTTTGAATAAAGAAAAGAACCGAAAGAATAATAATAGTCGTGATGATAACCTGACTTTGTTCAGTTATCAAAGATTCTCCAAAAAATTTAACACCTTTAAGCCCTTCAATTGCAGTAGTTACTGTTACTGCAGGAGTTAACATTCCATCAGCTAAAAGAGCAGCTCCGCCAATCATTGCGATAACAATTAACCAGCGATGGCGTTTGCGGACCAAGGTATAAAGCGAAAAGATTCCGCCTTCGCCTTTATTGTCAGCTTTTAAGGCAATTAAAACGTACTTAAAAGTGGTCATAATCATGACAGTCCAAAAAACAAGTGATAATGAGCCGATGACATAATCGGTACTAACTTTGCCGATTCCCCCGTTATCGGCTAAGATTGCCTTCATTACATATAAAGGTGAGGTTCCAATATCACCGTAGACAACGCCTAGAGTGATAAGGATTGTTGCAACACTGACTTTTTTCAAGGCAGATTTGGGATTAGATTCTTTTTTATTATAGATATCTTTCATAATATTTTTCTTGACCAATTTTCTCAGTTTGAATAAATAATTGTATTTTAAACTAAAAAGCAAAAAACCGCACGCTAGACGTGCGATTGTGCCAATTGCAGATCAATTTCAGGATTTAGGCAAGGGCACCCATCGGATCCCAAGGTTTTAGCACAGTTGGTTCATTATATTGACTGTCGTAAACGTATTGTTCTTCACTAGTCAAATATTTTTTGTTAATGACAACCTGATAGACAAATTCACTCATCCACTCATCACTCATCACAAAATATCCTTTGCTGCCGGCTTTATCGCCCCAAGAATTTTCAACTTTCCATTTAGTTGGCTTATCATCTACTAAATCAACGCCCGTGATAACCATTGCATGAGTCATTAATGATTCGTCATAATCTAAACGGTCAGCTTTACTCATTGAAAAATCAGTAGAGAATAAGCTGTCAAGGGTATAAATACTTGGATCCATAATGCCTTTTTGGCGATCGGAAGATTTGCCGACATCACTGCCAAACCAAACACTTTCGCCATCTTTAAGCTGTGCAACTACGAGTTCTTTAACTCGATCCATTTCAAGATTTAAATGTCTAACTTCACGTCCGCCGACAATATTTCCTAGCATATCAACAGTATAAAGCTGATTAAACGGCTTATCTTTTGTTGGAGAATTGATGACAGAGATATAATCAGCAAGATTCCAGCCTAAGAATTTATCATAAAAAGTCTTTGGAGTTAGATCAGCTTCACGATGATAATTTTTGTCTTTATCAAGGTATTCCCAATCAAAATTAGTTGGAACCGGACCTAAAGCAAAAACTAACATCCGATATATGTCTTGGAGCATTAATTGACGCATCGAAGAAACTTCGGCAACAGTTTTGCCATTTTTAATTGCATCTCTTAAAGTAACCGCATCATGACGGAGTTTAGTGTTTAAAGTTTGATTTAAAGCACTAGAATCTTTAGCGTTAGCATTATCTGGCATAATATCTGCTGGAACAATTCCGTATTTTTCAATAATGGCACATAACATGTCCCATTGACCGCCATCTTGTTGCGGGGTCGTCATTAGAAAATCAAAACGGCGGGAATCAGTTTCTTCATTGGCAGTGTTAATAACGTTTTCGTAAAAATAGTTGCTTTTTTCAAATTTATCCCAGAAAAATGTGTAGTTTTGAGACAATTCGAATTTATCAAGCTTCAACTTCTTTTGAATATCATGACGCATCGTATTCAGTGCAGCAAACATCCAGCAGCGGCCAGATCTTCGCTGATTAGAAACATCTCCTGTGTCTAAATCAATTGAAAATACGGGCTTCATTGCTTGAATAGAATCAGGATTTTTTGCAACTTGATAAATTCCATTGTTACCAATTGCCTGCATTAGGTTTTGACTCTGTGGTTCATTCTTTACTTGATAAGCAAAAGAATTTGTTAGTTGACTAGAAATTTCGAAACTCATAAATTACCTCTCTTTTTCTTTTTTACCTATTGTATTCCATTTACTTACGAATTACAGGGATAACTTCAGCTTTATCTGATTTTCCAACAATTACTGTATTAACTGTATCTAAAAAAAGTCCATGCTCTAAGATTCCTACTTGATGATCAAGCCATTGGGCTAATAGATGAGGATGCTTAATAACTCCTAGATGAAGATCAATAATATAATTGTGGTAATGGGTTAATACTTTTTGGTTCTTTGAATCAAGCCTAAATTTAGGATTAAGCCCCTCCGAATCTAGACGCTCATAAACCTTTGAACTGCCATAAGGAACAACTTCTAAGGGAAGTGGAAAAGCACCAAGCTCATTAACCATTTTAGATTCATCAACAATCCAAACATTGCGATTGCTGGCAGTGGCAACAATCTTTTCTAAGGTATGAGCAGCTCCTCCGCCTTTAATGCCTTGAAAGTTAGCATCAATTTCGTCAGCTCCGTCAATTGTTAAATCAAGATGATCAACTTCATCAAGCTGTTTAATTTTAATTCCAAGTTCTTCAGCTAAAGAAGCAGTTCTGCTTGAAGTTGCAACTGCCGTAATATTTAAGTTTTCTTCTTTAACCCTTTTTGCTAAAGCTTCTACTAAATAAAAAACAGTACTGCCAGTACCTAGGCCAATCATCATTTTGTCTTCTACTAAAGAAGCCCCTTTAATTCCAGCATTTTTCTTTTTTTGGTTAATTAAATTTTTTTCCATAAATTAGACCTCACCTTTAGGTTGTTCGTACTGAAGCTTGCGGTATTCGGAACTAGACTCAAAGGCTAGCTTGGCAAAGTTACAGGTTGGAATAATTTTTGCATTAGTGTCGCGTGCCAACTTGACCACACGCTCAAGCAAAACACTGGCAACTCCTTGACCACGTAATGATTCGTCAACAAATGTCCGAACAATATCCAGCACTTTTCCATTTTGAGTGCTGATATATTTTATTTCTGCGAGCATTTTGCCTGCGGGATCATCAATAAAAAAACGTCCCGGTTCACTTTGAATTTCCATTATTTATGTCCTTTCTAGCTTGCTTCATTTTATAGCAAGAACCTATAAATTAAAACAATTCATCTATGTAAAAACGATAAAATCTAAAATTTTTCTTTAAATACTTGCAACAATTGTCATAAAAGATTAATATATATTCTGAAGTTAGCACTTATCAATAAATAGTGCTAAAAATAAAACTGGAGGTAAATGAACTTGCTTAAACCATTAGGTGATCGTGTTTTAGTAAAAGTAAGAAAAGAAGAAGAAAAAGTAGGGGGAATTGTTCTAGCGAGCAATGCTAAAGAGAAACCTACTTCTGGTGAAGTGATCGCAGTCGGTGCTGGAGCCGTTGATTACAATGGCAAGAGAATGCCGATTGACGTTAAAGTTGGTAATGTTGTCTGGTATGATAAGTATTCTGGAACTTCCATTAAATACGATGGTGATGAATATTTAGTAATCCGGGCTGGCGATTTATTAGCAGTTGAAGACTAATTAATATAATAGAAATAAGAGGTTAAAGAATAGATGGCAAAAGATATAAAATTTGGTGAAAGTGCACGTCGTTCATTATTAGCTGGTGTTGATAAATTAGCAGACACAGTAAAAACAACAATCGGACCAAAAGGGCGTAACGTAGTTTTAGAAAAATCCTACGGTTCTCCTACCATTACAAATGATGGTGTAACAATTGCAAAAGAAATTGAATTAGAAGATCCATATGAAAACATGGGTGCAAAGTTAGTTGCAGAAGTTGCTTCAAAAACTAATGATATTGCAGGAGACGGGACAACTACTGCAACAGTTTTGGCTCAAGCAATTATCCGTGAAGGAATGAAGAATGTATCTGCAGGTGCAAATCCAGTTGGCATTCGGCGCGGAATTGAATTAGCTACTAATGCAGCAGTTGAAGAATTACATAAGCTTTCTCATAAAGTTTCTGACAAGCATGAAATTGCCCAGGTTGCGACAGTCTCTTCAAGCAGTTCTGAAGTTGGTGAAGAAATTGCTGATGCAATGGAAAAAGTTGGACACGAAGGTGTTATTACAATTGAGGAATCAAAAGGAATTGATACTGAAGTTGATGTTGTTGAAGGAATGCAGTTTGATCGTGGTTATTTAAGCCAGTACATGGTTACAGATAACGACAAGATGGAAGCAGATCTTGATAATCCTTACATTTTAATTACTGATAAAAAGATTTCTAATATTCAAGATATTTTGCCTTTATTGCAAGAGATCGTTAAATCAGGTAAGGCCTTGTTAATCATTGCTGATGATGTTGATGGTGAAGCATTACCTACATTAGTATTGAACAAAATTAGAGGGACATTCAATGTAGTTGCTGTTAAAGCACCTGGTTTTGGTGATCGTCGTAAAGCTCAGCTTGAAGACATCGCAACTTTAACAGGAGCGACAGTAATCAGTGGTGATCTTGGACTTGAATTAAAAGATGCAACAATTGATCAATTAGGTCAGGCTCACAAAGTTACAGTTACTAAAGACAATACAACTATTGTTGAAGGTGCTGGCAGTTCGTCTGCTATTGACGAAAGAGTAAATCAGATTAAATCACAAATTGCTGAAACTACTTCTGATTTTGATCGCGAGAAATTACAAGAAAGACTTGCTAAATTAGCTGGTGGAGTTGCAGTTATCAAAGTTGGTGCTGCTACTGAAACTGAATTAAAAGAAAAGAAATATCGTATTGAAGATGCTTTGAATGCTACAAGAGCTGCAGTTGAAGAAGGTTATGTAGCTGGTGGTGGTACTGCATTTGTTAATGTAATTCCTGCAATTGCTAAGCTTAAAGAAGAAGGCGATGTTCAAACTGGTATTAACATTGTAATGCGTGCGTTGGAAGAACCAGTTCGTCAGATCGCAGCTAATGCTGGTATGGAAGGCTCAGTAATTTTAAATCAATTGAAGAGTGAAAAGAAGGGCATTGGTTATAACGCTGCAACTGATAAATGGGAAGATATGGCTAAAGCTGGTATTATTGATCCAACTAAAGTTAGTCGTTCAGCATTGCAAAATGCTGCTTCAATCTCTGCGACATTGCTGACAACTGAAGCTGCAGTTGCTGACATTCCAAATGAAGAATCAGCAGCTCCTCAAGGCGGCATGGATCCATCCCAAATGGGTATGATGTAATTTAATAGTTAAGATAAAAAGGGCTGAAAAGATTTTCTTTTCAGTCTTTTTTTGAAGGGTCAGTTATTCAATTCAATAATTAATTGAGCTATTTTTTAGGTTCTTCCCATTGAAGATAATGAAATGTTCCAAGGCTAATAACCTTGGACTTTTTGTTTGGTGAAATAAATTCCGAGCGCTCATATTCTGCTAAGCGATATGCTTCTGTAACGATTATAGTTGGATTTTTTTCATCTATTGTTTTTTGTTGTTCCCACAAAATATTATCTATAGCTTTTTGAAGTTGTAGCCTTTCCCTTTCGCCAAATCGTTTGGAATTATTAATAGTCGTTTGTAAAAATTCCGATGCTAATGGTTCGGGAAATAAAGTTTTGATTTTATTTTCGATAAAATCTGTTCCAGATTGAGATTTTATAGCTTGCTTGTAAGATTTTGTTTGAGGAGGGTTAAGAATTATTTCTTTAGTAGTTGGCTCAATTGCAAGAAATCCTTTGAGATTCTAAATATGCGGCAAAATATCAATAAACACCACCAATGCTATGAGCGATGATTATGGTTTTTTGAGCATGCAGTGAGTTAATAATTTGAGATAACTCATTGGCCTCATCTTGAACTGTGTAATCTTTTAATGAAGTTGAACTAAATCCAGTGTTTAAATAGTCAGATGCCAAAATTCCAAGATTTTCAGGCAGTTCATTAATTAATAATTGAAAAGATTGAGCTGTATCAAAGTCGCCGAAAGAATTTAAAAAGACAATCAATGGTTCTCCGTTTTGAATTGCTAAATTGTATGTTCCTATTGGAGTATTAATATTTTTTCTAAACATTTATTTCCTCGATTTATAAAAAATCTAAGTTTAAGTGTCCTTCAAATAAAGTTTTTGCGTAATTAACTATGTAGGAGATTTAATTCTTCTAAAAAAAGAAAGAGGACGCATGCTTGAAAAAGAAACGTGTATCACCAATGTCCGATTTAATGCTCAAAAAATTATTTGCTAATCCTAAGTATTATCATATATTAGCAGCATTAATTCGTGATTTTTTAGATATTCCTTGCACCGCAAAGGATTTAGTTAGTACAGATTTATATAATATTGAAACATATCAGAAAGCCAGAGATGAAGGGACTTTACTGATGTTGACGGAAGCAGATCTCCGAGTTATTATTCATGATAAAATTAGATTAACAATTGAAATGCAGGTAAGAAGAGATGCCGATTTTTTCAAAAGGGCGTCGTTCTATTTAGCAAGTGCTTTTCAGAAAGGTTATTTTTACAGATCGCAAATGATATCTCCTGACCGACCATATAGTTCTTTAGGTCAGACATATGGATTAAACTTTTTAAATTTTAACCTTTTTGAAGACGATGATGTATTTCACTGTTATCGTCCACCGTATGATGCGGACCATGATGCATACGGGTTTGGCATAATGGTATTTGTCGAATTTCAAAAGATGATCACTAATATTAAAGATCCAGTAAGAAGATATCATTGTGAATGTTGGATTAAATTTTTCTTAACGGGAAAAGTTGATCTCGATGCCCCAAAAGAAATTAAGGAGGCATGCGAAGTAGTTAGTTACGAGAATTTATCTAAGGAGGAACAAGAAATTATGGATGCAATTGAAAGAGCAAAAATTGAATATCAAGTTAGAATGGACTATGAACTTCAACAGGCAAAAGAAAAAGGCTTAAAACAGGGAATCGAACAAGGGATTAAACGAGGAATTAAACAAGGAATTGAACAAGGAATTGAACAAGGATCAACACAAGCTAAAATTGAAACTGCTCGAAAACTGCTTAATGAAGGAATAGCTATTAATGTTATTAGTAAAGCAACTCAGTTGAGCGTTTCAGAGATTGAAAAATTGAAATAATTATTCACATAAGATAAAAACTTGATGAATTAGATAACTCATCAAGTTTTTTTCATTAATTATTTAGTTATTAACCAAATTGTTCGCTTTTTTCTTTAATGGTTTGAGCTGATTTCTTCAAGTTCTCATTTTCTGGATCTGTTAATGGTAATTCAAGAACTTTTTCAACACCGTTTTTGCCAAGAATTGCAGGACTTGAAATGTATCCCGCAAAATCTTCATTGTAATGAGAACAAATGGCTTCAGTTTTGGCATCGGAGAACATAATTTGAATCAGACTTGTTGCAGCAGTTGCAACGGCATAATTTGTGTAGCCTTTACCAACGTGAACCTCGCCGCCGCCAAAACGGGTATCTTTTTCGAGTTGATCAAGATCAATCCCTTTTTCTTTTGCAATTTCAGTAAATGGTCTCCCTTCCACTCGAACCGTTGACCACGCAGCAAATTGGGAATCTCCATGTTCTCCGAGAACATAGCCGCTGACTGAGCGGGGATCGATATTTAAGGCTTCACCAACATGGCGTTTAAGACGAGAAGTATCAAGGTAAGTGCCAGTACCAAGAACTTTATGAGTTGGAAAACCAGTATGTTTTTGATACAAACCAGTAATAACATCATTAGGGTTAGTAATAACTAGCAAAATCCCTTTAAAGCCAGAATTTTTTAAATCTTTAGAAAGCTCTGCAACTGAAGGGGCGTTAGTTTTCAATTCAGCAAAGCGGTCAACACTTCCAGGTACAATCAAATCGATTCGTCCAATTGCTGACACGATAATGTCACAATCTTTCATATCAGAAATTTGTCCGTTAATAATGGTAGTATGAGTGGATAACAGACTTGCAGCATCTTGAAAGTCTAAAGTATCAGCCTTAACTTTGTCTTGATTTCGGTCATATAAAATCAGTGTATCAGCGAGCCCTTGCGCTACAATGATGTGTGCAACGGTCGATCCTACATTACCCATTCCCATAACTCCAACTGTTCTTGCCATTTATTTTCTCCTTTAAAATGTATTGTTACTATTATAACAACGTTTTAACTGATCACAACCATTTTATGCAAAAAAATGAAATAATATACGAACTAAATGAGTATTAATTTTATGGACAGGGAATATTTTAATGTATATTGAAGTTGATGATGTAAAAAACGAAAAATAAAATGTACTTAAGCGGCTAACAATATTAGATGTCTTTTGGTAAGTAAATCTTTTCTTTGACCTTTATTGACTTTTATAGTATTATTCATACGTTGAATAAAAACAAGAATGGAGTAATAAATGTTAGTACCTACAGTTATTGAGAATACATCACGGGGCGAAAGAGCCTATGACATTTATTCACGTCTTTTAAAAGACCGAATTATTATGCTTTCTGGCGAAGTTGAAGACAACATGGCCAATTCAATTATTGCGCAATTGTTATTTCTTGATGCGCAGGATTCTAGTAAGGATATTTATCTTTATATTAATTCTCCTGGTGGAGTTATCACTTCAGGGCTTGCAATTTTAGATACTATGAACTTCATTAAATCTGATGTTCAGACAATTGCAATGGGAATGGCTGCTTCAATGGCAAGCGTTCTTTTGACTAGCGGAACCAAGGGTAAACGTTTTGCTTTGCCAAATGCGGAAGTCTTGATTCATCAACCATTGGGTGGTGCTCAAGGCCAGCAAACTGATGTTGAAATCCAAGCCAATCATATGTTGGAAACTCGCAAGAAGCTAAATCAGATTTTAGCTAAAGCTAGTGGTCAGACGTTGAAGAAAATTCAAACTGATACTGAGCGAGATAATTATATGACAGCGCAAGAAGCTAAAGATTATGGCTTGATCGATGATATTATGACTAATACACCGACTGCTAAAAAATAAATATCTGTGATCATCCTTTTAAAAAGGATGATTTTTTTTTCAGAAAATTTTAAATCGTGTAATATCTGACTAGACCAATTTGCAATAAATTTGACAGTTATTTTTATAAATGGCATAATATTCGAGGTTTGCGCGACCGATGAACTTTAAAAATAGATATATACCAATTTTAAAAAGAAGGTTAATAGCATGTGTGGAATTGTTGGCGTGATTGGACGCGACGATACAACAGAAGTTCTGTTGAATGGTTTAGAAAAATTAGAATATCGAGGATATGATTCAGCGGGAATTTATGTAGACTCAAAGTCAGGTGATGGACATTTAGTTAAAGAAAAAGGAAAAATTGCCGAATTGCGAGCAGCTGTTGGGCCGGATGTAAAAGGAACTGTCGGAATTGGACACACTAGATGGGCAACCCATGGTATTCCGAGCAACAATAATGCTCATCCGCAAGTTTCTGCTAATGGCCGATTTTATCTGGTTCATAATGGAGTATTAGAAAATTATGAGGAATTAAATTCAAAATACTTGTCAGATGTTACTTTTAAAAGCGAGACTGATACCGAAGTAGCAGTCCAATTAATAGAGTATTTTGTGAATTCTGGTAAAAGTGTCTTAGATGCTTTTCGTCAAATGGTTGATCTTGTGGTAGGATCTTTTGCCTTTTTGATGGTTGACCGAAATGATCCTGAACGACTTTATGTAGCAAAAAATAAAAGTCCTTTATTAATTGGTTTAGGCCAAGGCTTTAATGTTGTTTGTTCTGACAGCCTAGCAATGTTGTCGCTCACTCATGAATTTGATGAACTTCATGACGGTGAAACGGCGATTGTGACTAAAGATCAAGTTGAAATTTTTAACCGTGAATATCAGGCTGTTGAAAGAAATCCTTATCATGTTGAATTAGATGAAAACGAGACAGGAAAAGGTACTTATCCTTTCTTTATGCTAAAAGAAATTGATGAGCAGCCGGCAGTTTTAAGACGCTTGGTTGACCAATATATGGGAGAAAGAGATCAATTTAAATTTGATCCACGCTTAATCGAACAAATGGCGCAGGCGGATCAAATTTATATTGTTGCTGCAGGGACCAGCTATCATGCAGGACTCGCTGCTAAAACTATTGTTGAAAAAATTGCTAAAGTTCCAGTGGCAGTTGAACTAGCAAGTGAATTTGGCTATCATTTACCAATTTTAACCAAACATCCTTTCTTTGTTTTTCTTTCTCAAAGCGGTGAAACTGCTGACAGCCGTCAAGTGCTGGTCAAAATGAAAAAAATGGGCTATCCAATTTTGACAATTACAAATGTTGACCGTTCGACGCTTTCAAGAGAGGCTGATTTCACGGTTCTCTTGCATGCAGGACCTGAAATTGCGGTTGCTTCGACAAAAGCATATACAGCTCAAGTAACAGTAATGTCAATTCTTGCAAAAGCGCTTGGACAAAAATTAAAAACTGATGACAGCAAGATTGATCTTAGACATCAGCTTGGCATAATAGCTAACGCAATTCAGACTATTGTCGATAATAAAGAAGAGATCGAAAAGTATGCATCAGACTTTTTAGAAAAAACAACAAATGCTTTTTATATCGGACGAGGTCAGGATTACAATGCAAGTTTAGAGGCCGCCCTAAAATTAAAAGAAATATCATATATTCAAGCCGAAGGTTTTGCAGCTGGTGAGTTAAAACACGGTACAATTTCTTTAATTATCGAAGGTACTCCTGTGATAGCAATCATTACAGATGAAGTAACAGCAGGGTTAACTCGCGGCAATATTAAAGAAGTAGAAGCGCGGGGGGCTAATACTTTAAGAATTGTCAGTGAAGATTTGGCAGAATCAAAAGATCAGATTATTATGCCAAAAATCGATCAGGTGCTCGCACCAATCTTAACCGTTGTCCCGGCTCAATTGCTTGCCTACTATGCAACAATTCAGCGGGGATATAATGTTGATCAGCCTCGTAATTTAGCTAAAAGTGTGACAGTGGAATAATTAAGCAGGTGAAAACCTGTTTTTTTATTAATTTTTGTGGCACAATACAAGTAGTCATAATTTAGAAAGTGGGGAATAATTTTGAGTAAAATTAAAACCGAGGTTGAAAGCTTTACTTTAGACCACACAAAGGTTAAGGCCCCTTATGTTCGCTTAATAACTCGTGAACAAGGACCAAAAGGCGACGTGATTTCTAATTTTGATCTTCGTCTATGTCAGCCAAATGAAACAGCGGTTCCGACTGCTGGATTACATACAATTGAACATTTGCTGGCAGGACTGCTAAGAGACCGGATGGCAGGAGTAATCGATTGTTCGCCGTTTGGTTGTCGAACGGGATTTCATTTGATTACATGGGGTGAACAAACTACCACTGAAGTTGCAAAAGCGCTTAAAAGTTCTTTGGAGGCAATTGCTAACGATATTGAGTGGGAAGATGTTCCGGGAACTGACAAATATAGCTGTGGAAATTACCGCGATCATTCGCTTTTCTCAGCTAAAGAGTGGTGTAAACAAATTCTGTCTGAAGGAATCAGCGACGATCCTTTTGAACGTCATGTAGTTTAATTTTCCAAAAAAAACAAAGTTTTTATTTTGAATTGATTAAGATAATTATGTTGACATGTTAAAATAATGTTTGTAAGTTGATACTTATATTTCTTTTGGGAGGAAAAAATTTAATGAGTATGAAAATTAATAAAAGCTCTTTGCTAGCTAGTGTAGCAATGCTTGGTGTTGCTGGTACAATGGTAGCTCCTGTTACAGTTTTTGCTGCTGGTGCTGGTGGTGATACCAATGCTCCTAGTACTAATCCTGCAGTCAACCCTACAGTTAAATGGGGTAGCGGAGGAGCTAATGGCTCTATTGGTACTGGGGCTAATGGCAGTTCTGCTCAAACTAGTGGAACATCTTTAGCTGGTATTTCTTGGCATACAGATGCAAATAGTGCTATTCTTTCACTTTTAAGAGTACCTAATTTTGACTTTGGATCTTGGAAATTTACTGGTGGAGCTAAAGGAGCTGGTTCAACTAATACACATTGGTACCCAGTAGACGCTACAACAACGGGTCCTGCATATAGCAGTGGCGGTATTGCTGGAAATGCTACTTATGCAACTTTAGCTGCTGACGGGAGTGCTCCTGCTCTTGCAACTACTGGTAAAAATACTGTTGATGGTTATAATGTTTCTAATAGTAATCGAGTATTAGTTGTTGATGATGAACGAATGGGAACAGATGGCTGGAAAGTTCAATTATCAGTTGGTTCTTTTGATAAAGATGGAGCTGGTGACGGGACAATTAGTGGTTCTGCTTCTCCTACAGGAGGTGAAAGCCACTTAAAAGGAGCTGCAATTGCAATAGTTCCTAGTCAGGTTACCTATAAAAAAGATGTTAGTAATGCGTTACCAGATGTAGTAGCTCCTGTTGGTGCAGGTACTACTGCTACTGCTCCAATAATTGCTTATTCTGCTGATACAAGAGGAACTACTCCGGTCGTTTCTGATCCGCACTCGACAGGATATAATTATGGTGCTGCTACTACCATTTTCTATGCAAATCAAAATTCTGCAACTTCTGGACTTAATCAGACCGGAAGTACTAAAAATGGTTTGGGAGCTTGGATTATGGACTTTACTAAAAAGGAAAGTGCATTGTTCACCAGTCCTGTTGAAGGCTTAGGTACTTATACTGCAAGCTTGAAATGGACATTAACATCCGCTCCTCAATAGGATAATGTTAAGTTAATTTTTCTTGAGACATCAGTTATTAAAACTGATGTTTTTTTGTTGCAATTAATATTTATTTCTTGTAAAAGATTTATTTTTTTTAATTTTTTGCAAATAATTTTTTAAAATGCTTGGTAGAATAGAGGAAAGATTATTTGAGGAAATAAATGAGAAAAAAAAGTAAAATTATTTTAATTATTTTATTTACACTTTTGGTAATTTTTAGCAAAAGCAAAATAGTTAAAGCAGATGGTATAAGCGTTGATGTTAAAGTTATTCTTCCGTCTAATCAGACTGAAGGAATAAATGGATGGTTTGATGTGCATGTAAAACCAGGAGACAAGCAGATATTTCAGTTAAAGGTCAATAACCATTCAAAAAAGCAAGTGTATGTGGAGGTAAAGCCTACTGATGCAACAACTTCTCAAAATGGAGAGATGGATTATGAACCATATAAAGGTCCCTTTGATCCAACTTTAAAGTATCGTTTTCCTAAATTAACTCAAAAAGCTCAGAGAATTCATATCCCAGCAAATAGTTCTAAAATGGCAACTTTTACAGTAAAAGTTCCTAAGAAAGCAAAAAATCAAATGATAATGGGTGGCTTTTATGTTTCTCAATTAGACGATAAGCCAAAAAAACAAGTTGTCAAAAAAGGTGAAAAACAAAAAGTTCAAATTAGGAATTATTATAGCTATACAATTGCTGCATTGATGTCTATTGGTAAACTTCCTGATCCAAATGTTCGCTTGGTATCAGTAGCCCCCGGGCTTCAAAGCGGTTATGCAGCTTTTGGAGCAAATTTACAAAATGATAAGGCTAATTATGTTTCTCAAATGAAAGTAAAAGCAAAAATTATCAGAAAAAGTTCAGGTAAGGTTGTTACTGAGCGCAGTCAGTCAGCAATGACTATGGCTCCAAATTCAAACTTTATATATTACATGCAAGTAGGTAGAAGTGCAATTAAGCCAGGTACTTATCATTTAGATTTAGTAGCAAGCGGATCGGGTAAGAAGTGGCACATTTCAAGAGATTTTGAGGTTACTGCCAGCCAAGCTAATGAAGTTAATGCAAATAATGTTTTACTGCCAAAAAGCAACTTGTGGATATATATTTTGATTGCAGTGATTATTCTTATTTTGTTTATAGCTGTTGTTGTTTTTGTTTACTTTAAAGGACAAAATAAAGCTCAACGCCGCTTAGAGACAAATCTTCAAATAATGCGTAAATCTGCTGATAATTCAAATGGTCAATCAAATAAAAAAATTGAATCAAGAAATTCAGTACCACGGCGGAAAAGAAAATGAGAAAAGCAAGAAAAATATTTTTAATTTTGTTTATAGGAATAGTTTTTAATGTATTCAATGAAATTCCAGCTTTTGCGGCAAATAATACAAATGGAGGGTATTCTATTAGACCAATACCTCCCAAAAATCAAAATCCTGCGGTTAAGGGCTATTTTGATTTAACTGTGGTTCCAGGACAGCGACAAAGTTTATCTATTGAGGTCAATAACAACTCAAATGAAACAAAAACAATTAGAGTTTTAGCAACCACTGCGGCAACGACTTCTTTTATGGATACCAATTATGATGGTGAGATTAAGAGTAAGGATAAGGATAAATCGCTAAAATATGATTTTTCTCGTTTTGGCTTTACTCCAAAGACTATTAAGCTAAGACCCAATAGCAAATTAGTAGTGCCTCTGGATTTTACGGTTCCGAAAAAACCTTTTAAGGGGATCGTTCTTGGTGGCATCTATGTAAGCGATGTAAATGCTCAAAATGTTGAAAGAAATCAAAGCGGAAAAACAGGGATGAAGTTAAAAAATTATCTCAATTACGCAATAGCAGTTAAAATGACAGAAGATCAGGAAACCGAGGTTACTCCCAATCTAAAAATATCAGGAATTAAGGCAATTTTGTATAGTGGTTATCCGGCAGCGGGAGTTACTTTACGAAATACTTCAATGGGATTTGGAAGTACAGTAAGCGCCAAAGCGACAACTTATCTTAAAAAGGACCGAAAGATTAGAGCTACTGGAAAAGTGAGTTCGGGGACAATTGCACCTAATACGATTTTTACGTATCCCATCATGTTTCCAGCGAACAAACGAATTACTCCGGGAAAGTATCATTTAGATTTGAAAATTAAGACTGCAACTCGAAATTTTAAATTTTCACGTGATTACACAATCTCGCCAACTCAAGCAGATTTAATTAACAAATATAATCCTTCAATTAAGAAAAGTTATTTATGGATCATCATTTTAGCAATTGTTATCGGGATTTTGTTACTAGTTTTATCATTTGCTTTATTCTTTATTATGGGTCGTGGACGAGGACGTCAAGAAAGTAATGCTGGTTTTCCTCAGAACATGGATGGCATGCAGAAAAAGCAATTTAAACAAATGATGCGTGAACAGAAAAAACAATTTAAAGCTCAACAAAAGGCAATGAAAAAAAGAAAATAAATTCTTAAAGATTGTGAAATAAAATCTTTGAGTTTTTTAATGAGAAAAATAATCAAATCTGTTATGATAGTGATGAACGTTTTATCAAATCTAAAGAAAAATTATTATTATTTTGATATTTCAAGCATAAAAATCCTGGTATTATGTAATCTGTAGTAAGATTATGCTAACTACGATTTGGGAGGATAAAAATGAAACAAAACTTATTAAAAGTTGGTAAACTTTCAGCAGTTGCATTAATGGCAGCCCCAATCTTGTCTGCTGTTAGTGGTACTAGCACAGTATTTGCCGCTAATGCAGCAGGTACTGGTCAAAGCGGCGTAGGCACAGGAAGAGTAATTGCGGCTGACGCACAAAGTGTTGAAGTTTCTAATGCTTCTGGTGCTTTAACAAGCGGCACCAGTAAAGCAGCAATTGAATTCTACGCTGGAAATCTTTCACTAGATCGAGTTCCTAACTTTGATTTTGGTGTTCACGAATTACAACAAGCTGCAGCTTATGATTTATATGGTACAGCACCTGTTCTTAGCTCAGCATACACAGGAGTTGCAACTTCTGGTAATGCTTCAGCAAGTAATTTAGGATATTATAGAATGCTTCAAGTTACTGATAAAACAGCTGGTAGTTCTGGCTGGAAAGTAACTGCATGGGGTGAACCTTTCCAACAGCAGAATGTTGTCGGTGGTGGAACAGCTGTTACTATGAAACCAACTGATATTACTTTAAACACTACATCAGTTGATCGTGGAAACTTAGTTGCTGATACAAGTGGAGTATTCCACACAACATATAGTTCAGCTGCTTCTGATGATCGTCCTGATAGTATTGCAAGTTCGAAAATTATTTTCGCTGAACATGTTGGTGATCCACAGCCTTCTTCAACAGAAGTTGTTTGGAAAGTTGGAAATGGTCTAACTGCTGCTGGTATCGCAAAAGGTAAAGGTACTTGGGCTGCAGATTTTAATGCTGCAGATTCAGCTACTTTGAACCTTCCTCTAGATCAACAGACAACAATTGGAGTATTTCAATCAACACTTCATTGGACTCTGCAAGCAGGAGTTTAAATTCAATAAAAGGGGATAAAGATATTTGAGTTCTAAAAAAAAGCAATTGGGTTTAGTTGTTTTTTCACTTTTATTACTCTTAATTCAATTTATACCCGTAAAAAAGGCACAGGCAGATGTGGAGACAGACCCTAAAAAGTTTGCTACGCTCTCTGTGCCTTTTTTTACGGTTAAGATAGTTCCGCCAGCTAATCAAGCTAAAGGGACAACAATTAATTATTTTGATTTAAGGGTAAAACCAGGAATGAAACAAACCTTGGAATTATACGTTGCTAGTACAGCAAAAAAAAGCCAAACCATTACGATGACTCCGACAAATGCAATTACAAGTGCAGGGAACATTTTAGCATCAGGGGTTAAAGTTCCGCCAGATCCGTCTAATATAATTCCTTTTACATCTTTTGGGATTAGGAATGCTACGATTACTTTGAAGCCAAAAGAAGTTAAAACAGTAAAAATTTCTTATACGATGCCTGAGACACCTTTTGATGGTATTATGATTGGCGGCTTGTTTTTAAATACGAGCTTGACAACAACTTCTGATGCTGGAAAGAGTAAAAATCAAAAGGCTACTTTAAAGTTTTTAAATGATTATTCAATGGCAATTCAGGTTTTAATGACGGAAACTGATAAGCTTGTGCTATCTGATTTAAAAGTTAAAACAATTATCCCTCAAAGTTATCAAACTTTACCGGCAGTAGGAGTAAAACTTCAAAATCCTAAGATGCAATATATGGATGGATTATCGCTAGATGCAACAGTTACTCGTTTAGCAGATCCAAATGATCGTCATACTCAAAAGGTTAAAGATTATAAGTTTGCCCCAACTAGTAATTTTACGTATATGATTCCTTGGAAATCGACCGAGAAGATGGAGGCTGGGAAGTACCGTCTCGATCTTAAGGCAAAAGCTGTTCAAAGTCATTTGGCTTTAAATGAAGAGCAACAAAAGAAACAAAAATGGAATATTTCTAGAGAATTTACAATTACTAAGGCACAAGCAGATCAAATTAATCGGAAAAATCCTAAGTATAAGACTGATTATACATGGCTGTTTATTATAATTGGGATTTTAATAGTCTTGCTTATTATTTTCTTATTCTGGCTTGTATTTACATTAGGCAGAAAAAAGACTAATAAGAATGTTGTAACAAAAGAATAAATCCTTTCAAATTTTAGAAAAAATATCTTAAAATTCGGAATTAATCATGTATGGGAACTGATATAGTTATAGTATAATTATATCGTGAATATGGGAGGAGAAAAGTGAAGGAGTCTATTAATCTTCGTCAGAGAGTGTTGGGAGTCATTCTCTCGTCGAGCGTTTTCTCTTTGTTTTTAAATACAGCAGTTGTCTCTGCAAATCCAGCAGGTGCTGGATTAGGTCATTCAGATGGGTCTGGTCGTACTTTAGGGGAAGATAATCAAAATACAGTAGTTAATGAAATTGCTTCTCCTGGTAATTCAGCGAGTGTAGATGGATCAAAAGGATCCTTACAGTTTGCTCCCGGATTTTTGGCATTAGATTCAGTACCTGATTTACACTTCATGCCAAGTTTTACTGGTGCTCATCAGACTTCGTTGATGAATAATAGTCGTGGTGGGTATACAGGAACTAGTTTCGCTGATGGTAATTCTTATGGGAAATTACAGGTATCAGATTATCGTTATTCAGGTGAGCCATATAATCCAGCAACATCTAAACCAATCAATGTTGGTTGGACATTGTATGCACAATTAGGTTATTTCTCACCTATTGGCGGTTCTGGAATTAGTGGAGCGGTAAGCAGTGATCCAAACTATAATGATTCTGGGGCAGCTTCTTATGGCGGGACAGCTCCAGTGACTGCACCAACTACATTAGGCAATAATGATTGGGCAATATTTTTAAACAATAAGAAGGCAGTTGAGCGAAATACCTCGCATGGATCTAACTTTAGAAGTAATGTATTTTTATCGGGAGCACCGATGACAGATTACCTAAATGGAAGAGATGTTGAGTATGATGAATCTTCGACTTTGATTGCTGGTGGTCCGCAAGTAAAAATTTGGTGGACGCCTAAGAGTTTGACCAATAATTTCTATGGTGGTTTTGGAAAGACTGTTTCTTATTATGATTATTCAAGCACAGCTTCTTTGAAAGTTGGAAATGAAGCTCAAGAAGGTCAATATTATGCACCAATTACCTGGACATTAATGGCAAGCAGTAGGTAGTATATCTTCAAGTTACCGGTTTTCCTTAAATTGGAGAGCCGTTTTTTTTTGACGATCTTAATTTCTAATTTTTTGCTATAATTTTAAAAAAAGAAAGGCGTTGACTAAGATTAAAAAGTTTATAACAGCATTAGCTTTCTTCTTAATAGTTATTGGCATTAAAACAGAGTATCCACTGGCAGTTCCGACCACTGGGGCAGATTTTATTGTTACTCCTAATCATGATTTAACACCTAATTCAGATTCTAACCGAAAAAATAATTTATGGATTAATGTAAAGTCAGTAGACCAACCACTTGTTTTTAATATTGATAATAAAAGTTCTGATGCACGAGAATTTCTGATAACTGCAAATACTGCTTATACAGGAATTGATGGCCAAATTCATTATGATTTAGCTGTTCCACGCTTAGATCGAACTTTGGTCTATAATTTTCGGTATTTTGTGCAAAATAATGATCAACGGGTAAAGGTTCCCGCCAAAACAAAAAAAAGTTTTAGACTTAATCTGAAAATTCCGGATACTGAAAGTTACCATGGTCAAGTTTTAGGTGCTATAACGGTTATAGAGCTAACCAAACAAGATCAAACGAATAATAAAGGTAAAACCAATATTGTTAATCATTTTTCAATTGGCTTTCCTGTGGCCTTAAATTTTGGAGGATCTGAGATACCTGTCAATTCAGCTGAGACCCCTTTTAAAATCGGCACCATCCAACCAGGTTTTGGCTTACGCGGCGGCTTAGCAATTTTAACCGAATTGCGCAATACTAAGCCCGCTCAGATCTTAGATTTTAACCTTGATGGGAAGATTACTGCTAAGGGTAAGAATAAAGTCTTATTTCGTTCCAAGCAAAATCTTTTAGCAATGGCACCAAATTCAATTTATAATTACCAGCTTTATTGGACGACCAAAGATGGTTTTAAAGCGGGTCACTATCATCTTTCTTTGGCAATAAAAGTTCCGGGCAATCCTGCTAAAACATACCATTTGGGTAAAGATTTCACCGTAACTCCTAGTCAGGCAGAAAAATTCAATCGAAAAATTGGGATCAAGCCAAATTATTTATGGCTTTATATCATTATTGCAATTATTGTTTTACTTTTGCTGTTATTATTAACTTTTCTGATTAGTCGCCATCAAAGAAATAAATCATTAAGAGAAAAATAAAAAAATCGATGTTTTCATAAGCATCGATTTTTTACTTGGCAATTTTTTTAGTAAATTCCTTTTTCAAAGATTGATATAAATTAAAATATTCAGTTTCAGTTGCATCCAAATTCCAATCAATCACGATCTTGTCATCTAAATTATCATTTTCGTAGAGTGCTCCTAAATCTTCAATTGAAGTGATAATTACATCTGCGTTTGCTGGGTTATCACCTTCAGTTGCAATTTCGACAAATGATAGATCATTTAAGAATGTCATCATGTCTCTAGTAACTAAATCACTGCTTTCCAATACTAGTTTAACTTTGACAGTTTCATTTGATTTAAAATAGCGGAGGTAAGGAATTAATAAGTACTCCATTTCCTTGATGATTTTCTTTTGAGCTTTTAAGTATGGGGTAAACTCAGAAACATGTTCTTTTTCTTCAACGAAGTTACTAACGATTTCGTATAAGACAGAATTGTCATAGTTCAAAGTCTGTTCATCATCATAGAAGTCATTAAACTGAAGATAATCACCCTGCATAATATAGTATGAGAAGAAAATTCTCATTAAATTAGCTTGCAAGGGGAGACTGGCGGCAATCATTTTTGAATCTTCATTATTAATTAAATGAGTTTGAAGATCTTCAATAAAATCATTGGTCAGCTGCCAAACCGGTCCTTTTGATTCCTTAATAGAATCGTATATTTTTTGAGAAATTTCGTTGTCCATGATTGGAAAAACTAAAGATTGAAGTCTAAAGAAGTTAAAAAACTTAGCTTCAATAATTAATTGATCGGCAGGTACTTTTGGAAAGTTACTTGAAGTAAAAGGAGTTTTTGAATTAAATAGGTTTAAGTTATCAGGAAAAATTTGATCGAACTTGTCCATGTCAGTTACGTGATAACCATGGATAATTCTAATCCGAGTAATTGTCCAAAACAAAACCGTTCTAATTGTAACGATTGGATCGTTTAACTCACTTTGTTCCAACTGCAGCTGTTGGGCAACATCGTAGTAACGAATTGTTTCAAAAGGCCATTCAAGTCCTCGGTAACTGAGCCAGTAGAAACAGTAAATGAAGAACCGAATACTTTTTTCGTCTCCAATGAAGCTCAGGTCGTTATAAGAAATTTTGATTTTATATTTTTCCAGCAAAACTTTAAGTGCTGCATTCTTTCTAAGTAATGTTGAACGGGAAATGTAATGATCCTGACAGAACTTCTCCACATTAGGACTGCTGCCTTGAACCACATAGTTAATAAATTGAAATACAAGCGATTGTTTTAATAAGAATAATCGGTACATATCAATTGAAATCGGAATTTTTTTAGTATTCAGAAATTTCTTTCGATTTAAATCCTTCAAATCGGTATTGGGGAAATTTTGAATATCTTCCAACAGTTCCTGCAGAATATTATACGTCTGCTGGTAACTTGTATTCATTTCATTAGCAATATCAATGATAGTATAGTTTGAACCTTCGAAAGATTTGAGAACTCTGAACATCAAGAACTTTTGATATTCACCCTTCTCTAAAATAGTTTCTTCAAATAGCATAAGTTTCCCTTTATAACGAACTTTTAGAATTAATAGTAATTAGTCAAGCATAAGGCCCAACTTTTCTTTATGTCATAATTCTAAAAGTTTTTTTTATAATTTGAAATTAAGAATTAAAATAAGTTACATAATTTTTTGCAAAGACCTTGCAAACAGAACGATTTTTCATAATAATTAAGTCAATGAAAAAAGAAATGGAGAATAGATCTTGCTTGATATCAAAGTTATCAGAGAAAAACCGGATTGGATAAAGGATAAATTAAAATGGCGGGGAATTGATCCTCAAGAAATCGATGATCTCTTGGCCATTGATCAACAACGGCGCGAGATGCTGGTTGAGTCTGAAACTTTAAAGGCACAGCGCAACGAAGTAAGTGATCAAATTGCTCAAAAGAAACGTAATCATGAACAATCTGATGCAGAAATTGCTGAAATGCGTACGGTCGGCGCCAAAATCAAAGAACTTGATCAG